>NZ_CP009283.1:3917500-4227500 GCF_000758625.1 Paenibacillus sp. FSL R7-0273 | reverse complement strand
CATCCAGCTGATCCATACCGGAGAAGTTGCGGATATCCGTGAAGCCCGCACGATCATTGGCAAGTCCTTTAAGATACAGTCTTACCTGCCGCGCCCGCTTCCGCAGCTTGAGGCCCTGCTGGCCCGCTGGGAAGCGCTGCATGCAGTTTCTGCAGGCGGCAGCCAATAAATAAGAAGTATGTAGCAGATGTTCACAAAACTAAGCATATGCTTCCGAAGTCAGTTTTGTCCGAAGTAAATTAGATGGAGCAGATGCTCACAAAACTTTTAGGAGGAACCCCAACATGGATCAGAGCATCATCAACAGCTATAACGAAGCGAAGAAATTATACGCAGCCCACGGCATCAACGTGGATGAAGTATTGGAAAAGCTGGCGGAGATCAAGATTTCCCTTCACTGCTGGCAGGGGGACGATGTACAGGGCTTCCTGTTCAAGGACAAGGAGCTGAGCGGCGGTATTGCTGTAACCGGCAGCTACCCTGGACGCGCGGGTACACCGGATGAGCTCCGCAAGGATCTGGAGAAGGCATTGTCGCTGATTCCGGGTAAACACAAGGTCAACCTGCACGCCATCTATGCAGACACAGATGAGAAGGTGGATCTGGATGAGCTGGAGCCACGCCATTTCGCTAACTGGGTAGAGTGGGCTAAGGAACAGGGACTGGGACTTGATTTCAACCCGACCTGCTTCTCCCATCCAAAAGCGGCAGACGGCTTCACACTGAGCCATGCTGACGAGGAGATCCGCAATTTCTGGATCAAGCACTGTAAAGCTTCCCGCAAAATCGCTGAATCGTTCGGCCGCGAGCTGGGACAGCCATGTGTGACTAACTTCTGGGTACCGGACGGCTACAAGGATACTCCGGTTGACCGCCTGGCTCCGCGTGCACGCCTGCGTGATTCGCTGGATGAAGTGTTCAGTGAAGAGATTGACCCGCAATACAACATCGATGCAGTTGAGAGTAAGCTGTTCGGCATTGGCTCCGAGAGCTATGTTGTCGGATCGCATGAATTCTATATGGGCTATGGAATGACCCGCGGCAAAGCCATCTGCCTTGACGCCGGACACTTCCATCCGACTGAAGTTATTTCAAACAAACTGTCCTCGATCCTGATGTTCAGTGAGCAGCTGCTGCTGCATGTGAGCAGACCGGTACGCTGGGACAGTGACCACGTAGTAACTATGGATGATGAGCTGCTGGAAATCGCCCGTGAGCTGGTCCGCGGAGATCTGCTGCCGCGTACGAACATCGGCCTGGACTTCTTCGACGGCAGCATCAACCACGTTGCTGCTTGGGTAATCGGAACACGCAACACAATTAAAGCCCTGCTGCGTGCAATGCTTGAGCCGATTGCTGAGCTGAAGAAGATTGAACTCGAAGGAGACTATACTTCCCGCCTGGCATTGGTAGAGGAATTCAAGTCCTATCCGTTCGGCGCTATCTGGGATTACTACTGTGCTTCCCAGAACACACCGGTCCGCGAAGGCTGGCTGGCTGATGTGAAGGCTTATGAGAAGGAGGTTTTGTCTGCCAGATAAGGCTATTTATATAACAAACAATAATGAATTGATTTTTGAATGGTCCTCATTTCTACTACCAACAGATCTGCATTCAAAGGAGAGATAATATATGAGCACGTCCGTTATTGAAACTAAAGGCTATATCGCCGGTACGGAAGCCCCTTTTATCCAGGAAATGTCCGAAATCACCCATCACATGTGGTCCCTGGGCTGGGATGAGCTGAACGGCGGTAACATCAGCTATCTGCTGGACGAAGAAGAAGTAGCTAAGTACATTAATATCCGTGAGCCGCTGCGCACTATTCAGCTTACTTTTCCTGTAACTGAGCTTGCAGGCAAATACTTTATCGTAACAGGCTCCGGCAAATACTTCCGCAACGTGATCAAAGACCCGGAAGCCAACCTCGGCGTATTGCGCGTATCCGCTACAGGTGAGAGCGTTGAAGTGCTGTGGGGTCTGCGCAACAATGCTGTACCTACAAGCGAGCTGGCTTCCCACTTCATGAGCCACATTGAACGCCTGAAGGTTGATCCTGGACACCGTATTGTTCTTCACACTCACGCTACTAACGTTATTGCTATGACATTCACGCACGATCTGGATGAGCTGAAATTCACCAAAACCCTCTGGGAAATGTGCACAGAATGTCTGGTTGTCTTCCCTGACGGCATCGGCGTTATCCCTTGGATGGTTCCGGGCAGCAGCGATATCGGCCGGGCAACAGCCGCTAAGATGAAGGACTACCGCGTAGTTATCTGGCCGCAGCACGGTATTTTTGTAACAGGCTCTACTATGGATGCAACCTTTGGTCTGGTAGAAACCATTGAAAAAGCTGCGATCATTTACAACCTGATCGGCGGCAGAGAAATCAAGCAGTCAATCACTGATCAGCAGCTGGCTGATCTGGCTGCAGCCTTCCGCGTAACGCCTAAAGCAGGCGTGCTGAACCTGTAGAATCGGATTTATTATCATATCCAAATCGGACATCAGCAGTTTACTGCGGGTGTCCGGTTTTTTTGTCCGTTTGCATGGCCCGTGAAGGGGCAAAAATGCTCTTGATTCGCGTCCAGGCGGCTGAATCGGCTAAATGAAGGGCAAAAATGCCTCTGATTCCAGCCCGGATTGCTGGATCGGCCAAATGAAGGGCAAAAATGCCTCTGATTTCAGTCCGGATGGCTGGATCGGGCAAATGAAAGGCAAAAATGCTCTTGATTCCAGCCCGGATGGCTGAATCGGCTAAATGAAGGGCAAAAATGCCTCTGATTCCAGCCCGGACGGCTGAATCGTGCAAATGAAGGGCAAAAATGCCTCTGATTTCAGCCCGGATGGCTGGATCGGGCAAATGAAAGGCAAAAATGCTCTTGATTCCTGCCCGGATGGCTGAATCGGGCAAATGAAAGGCAAAAATGCCTCTGATTCCTGCCCGGATGGCTGAATCGGCCAAATGAAAGGCAAAAATGCCTCTGATTCCAGCCTGGACGGCTGAATCAGCCAAACCAAAGCCAAAAATGCCCCTCAAACCAGCTAATCCCGGCGGGCACGCCGCCTGAGCATTCTATTATAAGCACCTTAAGCCCGGGCTAAGACTATACCATTTGCTTTTGATCCCTCCAGCCATCATAATATACTTACTTTAAGTAATTATATTATGCAATGGAGGCCCGATATGAACACAAACCTGTTGTTTACCCCGTTTCAGGCTGGTTCGCTTTCGCTTCCGAACCGGATCGTTATGGCTCCGATGACCCGTGCTTTTTCACCGGAGGGTGTGGCAGGCCCTGATGTGGCCGCTTATTACCGCAGACGTGCAGAAGGCGGAGTAGGCCTGATTATCACCGAGGGAACCGCAATTAATCATCCGGCGGCCGTCAGCCATCCTAGCATCCCGAATATTCACGGTGAAGCCGCACTGGAAGGCTGGGAGAATGTAGTTAAAGAGGTGCATGCTGCAGGCGGGAAGATCGTCCCGCAGCTGTGGCATGTCGGGATGGCCCGCTCTATCGGCGATCTGCCAAATGCCAATGCCCTGCCAATAGGGCCTTCGGGGCTTAACCTAGCCGGAGAACCGGTAACAGAGCCGATGACCAAGCAGCAGATTGACGGGATTGTTGCGGCCTTCGCCCGGGCAGCAAAGGATGCCCAGAAGATTGGCTTTGACGGGATTGAGCTGCACGGCGCCCATGGCTATCTGATCGACCAGTTTTTCTGGGAGAAAACCAACCGGCGCACAGACGAATACGGCGGTGATCTGGAAGCGCGTACGACCTTTGCCGTCGAGATTATTGATGCCTGCCGGCGTGCGGTCGGTCCGGATTTCCCGATTATTCTGCGGTTCTCACAGTGGAAGAGCGGGGACTATACAGCCAAGCTGGCCCGCACACCGGACGAGCTGGCCCGTTTCCTGACACCGCTTAGCAATGCTGGCGTTGATATCTTCCACTGCTCTACCCGCCGCTTCTGGCTGCCTGAATTTGAAGGCTCTGAGCTGAATCTGGCCGGCTGGACGAAGCGCATTACCGGCAAGCCTGTAATTACGGTCGGCTCGGTCGGCTTGAATAGCGAGTTCACAGGTGGAGCTGCCGAGCATCATGATGAGGACAACCTCGACCGTCTGCTGGACAGATTGGAGAAGTCGGAATTTGATCTGGTGGCTGTAGGCAGAGCGCTGCTCAGCGATCCGGAATGGCCGGCCAAGGTAGAGGGCGGATCCTTCCCTTTACTCCCGCAGCGGCTCAGACATTGAGCTGATTGTCCTAAAGCCTTACTGTAATGTTCTGCACTTCACAAGTGATTAAATATCGGCCTCATTAAAGAGGGCTTCTAACGTTTGGATTGAGAATCTGGCCTGCAGATCCTGAATAGACAAGCGGAAGAGGCCCTTTTTAAATATAACCAGGTATCATTCTAATTCGTTTGAAGAGGTGGATGAGGATGAAGCAGCGTATAGCGGTTACCGGATTTGGAGTAAAGGTCCCCAACGGCGGGGATTGCAGTGAGCTGCTGCAGAATCTGCTCAGCGGCAGGTACAGGTTTACAACCAAGGATGAGCTTACTCCCGGCGGAGAGCTGCTGGTGGTAGGGGAGGTTACGGGGGGACTCGGCATTCTCGATGAGAAGGAGCATAGGACGCTGCCAAGAATTGCAAAGCTGGCGATCTGCACTGTCTCGGAAGCGCTGGAAATGTCCGGACTGGAGCTGGATGACCAGGAAATAGCTATACATACAGGGGTTTTTATGGGAACAACGATGGGCGGGATGACCCCGCTGGAGGAGATGATCGGGCTAACGGCAGCAGGCCGGTTTAAAGACATGCCGGTCTACTGCTGCGGACTGGTTCATTATCATAGTCTGGCATCGGCGGTCACGAGCTACTTTTCACTGAACGGGATCACCAAAACGGTAACCACCGGCTGCACTGCAGGTATCGAGGCTATTGAGGATGCTGTGATGTACCTGCAGAACGGCAGAATCCGTACAGCGATAGTCGGCGCAGCGGACAGCAGCAACAATAAGGCAACAGTTTATGGTTTTGGAAAAATGAGAGCGCTACCATTTGGCCAGGCGGAAGCTGCTGCAGGCTCTCCATTTAGCAAAAACAGCAAAGGCTTTGTTCTGGCTGAAGGGGCAGCATGCCTGATTCTTGAAACGGAAGAGCATGCCAAGGCACGGCATGCAGTAATCTACGGGTATATTGATGCGATAGCGACCAATAATGACGGTGAATCCGTCAACGGGCATGATCCGGCAGGCAGGATGATGAAGCAGGCAGTCAGCCGTGTGACAGGAGGGAGAGTACCGGACTATTATAACAGCCAGGCGATGGGGTATGCCGCCAATGACCGCATTGAGGAGATCGTGTCCCGGGAGCTGTTCAGGCACAGCGTGCCCCTGACCTCGATCAAAGGGCTGACCGGGCATCCGTTCAGCGCCAGCGGGCCGGCACAGATCATATCCTCACTGCTCGGCTTCCGTCATCAGTTCATCCCCGGAACCATCCGTACGGACCGCTCGGGATACGAGCATCTTCCGCTGGTCACTGAGACATTGCTGCAGCCGTCTGCTGAGGTGCTGATCACCAGCCACGGGTATGGCGGCAACAATGCCTGTGTATATCTGACGAGAGAATGAAAATGGGCCATCTCTGCTGTATCTGTTATCTAGCTTACAGACCATTAGGCAGGCTATGGCGCTTGACTGTAGGCTCCTTGTCCGGCTGCAGCCCGGCCAGCTTAACGCGCCATGCCTTGGCTTCGCGCTTCTGCTTATTCCGCTCATACAGGCCGGCAATCCGCTCATAGGCATCATACTCTTCCGGATTAAACAGAATTACATACTTCAGAAAAGCTATCGCGCTCGTATACTTACCCTGCTCTGCAAGCACATCGGCCTGATTGTAGGCCAGAGTCACCAGCTGGATTTCCAGGCGCATGCGCAGATTCAAATTCCAGTCCTGATCGAGATTGTTGAACAGCTCCTCCCGGATATGGGGGACAATTTGTTGAATCAGCCTGTCCTTTTGCACAATCTCCTTCTCTTTGAGCGCGAGCGTTATATTCTCCTGCAGAGTAAGCAGGTCACAATCCGCTGAAGCCTGGAGAGAGATTTGCCGGTTATCGCTGCGGATCAGCTTCGTTACCTCATTGTTAATCAGCTGCTTGAGATGATTGAGACAGACCCGCAGCAGATTGCGGGCTTTGGACTTATCCAGGTCCTTCCACAGGTCCCCGCACAGCTGATCTCTTGTGACCACCGGATTGAGCAGCAGATAGATCAGCAGCTCCCTGGCGTTTCTTCTTCCCCAGCCGCTCAGGAGCTGCTCATCATCGATAAAGACCTGAAAGGGCGATAGCAGTGTTACTTTAAGACGCGCAGGAGGAGGCTCAGCCTGTACACCGGCATTGACCAGTCCGATAAAGTCGGCATGCAGATCCAGCAGATAAGGATCAGGAGGCGGACGGTAACCGGCAGTTTCGGTATCAAAAAACACGCGGATCTGCTTATACGTATCCCCCGGCTGGTCATAGAACAGCATATTGGACGCATTATAAATGGTCGTAAACCGGCAATACGGATTGGCGGAAGCAATCAGGCCGGACAGATACGGGGGATACATCGGATCACGCTCACCTGTCAGCAGCAGCAGCGGACCGGTATGCTGCCTGAACATTTCCAATATTTCTGCATGCGCACCGGCAAAGAAATCAAGCAGCTCGATATAGCGGTCAAAGCTTACTTTGCTGAACGCCTCATACAGTCTCGCCATTTCGGGAGATCCCGGCTGAAACAGCGTAACGTTAGGAATAACATGATCCGCCATAGCGCTCATCGACTGGTGGTTCATCAGATTTTTGCGGTAATCGGCATATTTGCCGGCTGTGCTGCTCGAATGAAACAATGGCAGGGACAGCAGCACATTGCTATGTACTTTAGACGGGTACTTTTTAGTATAGTAGAGGCCGATAATACAGCCCGCGCCGTGGGAGACGATATGAAAATCCCCAATCCCGAGCTGCTGCACGAGACTGTTCAAATGCTCAACATAGGACTGGGCCAGCCTGGACGGATCAATGCTGTCTGTACCGCTTAGCCCGTGTCCGCGGAAATCGTACCGGAGCAGATGAAAATCTTCCTGCATATAGGGAATGATCCGGTCCCAGCAGGTGAGATCGAAGCCCATACCGTGAATCAGGACAAGCGTCCGGGTATTAGCCTTCGCCTGCCTGGCCTGCTGATAGTTGTAATTTAGCTCTAAACCGTTCTCCAGAACATGCTTCATATCGTTGCTCCTCTGTCTGACCGTGTAATCCAGGTATCTGCATAATTAATTCTAGCGGAAAAAGCTGTTATTTTATCATAATATGCAGTTTAGTGTAGAAAAGTGTAACGTTACTGTAACGGTATACTGTTAGACTGGAGTAAAGCTGTATACACGGGGAGATGAATTGCTGAAATGAAGCTGTTTTTTATCTGTGTCAAAAAGTCTAAGCTTGAGATGGTATACCTGCGAATGTACATCCGCCGCCCCAAATGATGTCCTGCCCATAAATAGATAACTCACAGCCTTCCTGCTGACTCCGGCGGGGAGGTTTATTTGTATGCCGTCACTGCCGGATGGATTAGCCTCCATTATTTATGCTATAATTTTTTATTGGCGATAATACAATTAACCGATTTGACTACTGAAGCTTTCATTCATAAAGGACGTGAAAACATGACAATGGGGAATAACTCACCGGACTTAAAATCCGGCCAGGGCGGTTCGAAGGATTACTCGAAATATTTTGATTTTTCTGACGCCAAAGTCATCAGTGAAGAAGAGGGCAAAACCACTTACAGAATCAAAGGCCGGACCGTACAGATCAACTCCAACCCGGATTATAAGGAAGGGAAGCGCCGCGGCAAGCAGGAGATCGAGGTCATTAACTTTGAGGATGCTGAAACGATCCGTATTATGGAGCAATTCCGTGAAATGAACAGCCTGAAGCAGCAGTACTATTTTATAGCCACCTACGGCTGTCAGATGAATGAGCATGATACCGAGACGATGAAGGGCATGCTGGAGGAAATGGGCTATCAGCCGGTGGAGGACCGGAATGAGGCGGATATTATTCTGCTTAACACCTGCGCAATCCGGGAAAATGCCGAGGATAAAGTATTCGGCGAGCTGGGTCACCTCAAAACGCTGAAGCTGGAGAAGCCGGGCCTGCTGCTGGGTGTCTGCGGCTGCATGTCCCAGGAGGAAGGCGTCGTGAACCGGATTATGGCGAAGCACGGCTTCGTGGACATGATTTTTGGTACACATAATATTCACCGTCTGCCGCAGATCATCAAGGAATCGCTGTTCAGCAAGGAGCTGGTTGTCGAGGTGTGGTCCAAGGAAGGCGACATTATTGAGAATCTTCCCAAGAAGCGGGAAGGCATGCGCGCCTGGGTTAACATCATGTACGGCTGTGACAAGTTCTGCACCTACTGCATTGTACCGTTCACCCGGGGTAAAGAGCGCAGCCGCCGTCCGGAGGACGTTATTACCGAAGTTCGCGAGCTGGCCCGTCTGGGTTTCAAGGAAGTAACGCTGCTCGGGCAGAATGTGAACGCATACGGCAAGGATTTTACAGATATGGACTATACATTCGGGGATCTGATGGACGATATGCGTAAGATCGATATTCCGCGCATCCGTTTCATGACATCGCATCCGCGTGATTTTGACGATAGATTAATAGAAGTACTGGGCAAGGGCGGCAATCTGACGGAGCATATCCATCTGCCGGTGCAGTCGGGAAGCAGTGCTGTACTTAAGAAAATGAGCCGCAAATATACGCGCGAAGCCTATCTGGAGCTGGTCTATAAGCTGAAGGCCAGTGTGCCGGAGGCTGTGCTGACCACGGATATTATTGTCGGCTTCCCCGGCGAAACCGAGGAGCAGTTTGAAGAGACGCTGTCCCTGGTCCGTGAAGTAGGTTATGATATGGCATATACCTTTATTTACTCGCCGCGTGAGGGTACACCGGCTGCAGCAATGGAGGATAATGTTCCAATTGAGGTCAAGAACGAGCGGCTGAAGCGCCTGAATGACCTTATCAAGGAGCAGAGCCGGGTCAGCAACGACCGGATGCTCGGTGAGCTGGTGGAGGTGCTGGTCGAAGGGGAGAGCAAGAATAATGCAAGTGTGCTCTCCGGACGATCCCGTGCCAACAAGCTGGTTCATTTTGAAGGTCCGAAGGAGCTGATCGGCAGCTTTGTGCAGGTCAGAATTACAGATACCAAAACCTGGTACATTAAAGGGGATTATGTGGCGGAAGCTGCAGCAGTCCTCTAATTATAGTGAAATGGGGCGATGAGTGTGAGCCAGGACAGTCCGAATGTAAATAAATACGGCATGCAGAGCTTCGATACCCGTGATCTGATTGTGCGTGAGGATATTATGGGCAAAGCGAAGGAGCTTGCAGCACTGATCTCCACCAGTGAGGAAGTGCAGCATTTCCAGCAGGCGGAGCTCAAAATCCAGAATCATGAACGCGTGCAGGGGCTGATTGCCACTATTAAGAAGAAGCAGAAGGAGATCGTCGCCTTTGAAAGCTTCGGCAATAAGGCAATGGTAGCGAAGATTGAACAGGAGATCGAAGCGCTTCAGGATGAGATTGACGGCATTCCGGTTGTGAATGAGTTCCAGCAGAGCCAGAGTGATATCAATTACCTGCTGCAGCTGGTCATTTCAGTTATCAGGGATACCGTTTCTGATAAAATCAATGTGGAGGCCGGCACGGATGCGCCGCCGTCCACCTGCGGAGATTAAACCTGGTGAGGGGGCGGATGCAGATCCGTCCCTTTATTCACATCAAAATGTGGCAGATTTGTTGCTTTTAGAAGAGCAGGTTTGGTACATTAAAAGCTACGAACGGTTAACAAAGCCAGCGGCAAAGGATGATCTAAAGTGAGCGAGAACGTGGAACAAACCTATAACGCCAAAAAATACCGCACTCCGGACGGCGTTCCGGCTGATATAGTAATGTTCACCTTGACGAAGCGGGAACGGAAGACGGTCACCAAGACGCTCCCCCTGCGTGAGCTCAAGGTGATGCTGATCCGGCGCAAGAAATGGCCGTGTGCCGGCATGTGGGCGCTTCCGGGCGGTTTCTGCCAGGAGGACGAGTCCATCTATGACGCGGCAACCCGTGAATTAAAGGAAGAGACCGGCGTTGACGGCGGTCATCTGGAATACCTCGGCGTATACAGCACCCCTGGACGGGATCCGCGCGGCTGGATTATCAGCCATGCTTTTTTTGCGCTGGTCGAAGAATGGATGCTGGAGCAGAGACAGGCCTCGGATGATGCCGGTGAGGTCGGGCTGTTCACACTGCAGGAGGCGCTTGAGGAGCTGGAGCTGGCCTTTGACCACCATGATATTATTACGGATGCTTACCTGCGGATTCAGCAGCAGATGCTGCAGACGACGATTGCCCGGCAGTTTTTGCCCCGGCATTTTACGCTGAGTGAGCTGTATCAGGTTATACAAACGGTAGTACCGGAATTCAAGGAGCCAAATTTTATCCGCAAAATCACGTCAACCCGCAGCCGGCAGGGTATATTAAAGGAAGTGCGTGACGAAGCCGGCAACCTGGTCAGCTCGAACCAGTACTCGCAGCGGCCTGCACAGCTCTACATGTTCACTGACCATGAGCCTTTATTGTCTATTTATACTTAAAGCGCGCTGAATCTGCACTACGCACCACCTACCCATTTTCCAGGAGGTATGTACAATGAAGGCATTGATCGTGATAGATTTCACCAATGATTTTATTGACGGCAGTCTGCCGGTCGGACAGCCGGGAATTGATATTGCAGCCAGAGTGAACGAATTGACAGAGCAGTTTGTGAAGAGCGGGGATTATGTGGTTATGGCGGTAGACCTGCATGAGGAGGCTGATCCGTATCATCCCGAGACCAGACTGTTTCCGCCCCACAACCTGCGGGATACACCGGGACGGGAGCTGTACGGCGGTCTGAAGGCGGTCTATGAAGCGAACCGGGAGTCTATCTACTGGATGGACAAGACGCGTTACAGCGCCTTCTGCGGCACGGATCTGGAGCTGAAGCTGCGTGAGCGGGGCATCAGGGAGCTGCATCTGACCGGCGTCTGCACCGATATCTGTGTGCTGCACACAGCGGTGGATGCTTACAATAAGGGCTTTGATATCATCGTGCACGAGGATGCGGTGGCCAGCTTTAATCCGGACGGCCATACATGGGCGCTGGGGCACTTCCGGGGCAGCCTGGGTGCACAAGTGGTACGTGCCGATGCAGAATAAGACAGGTCTAGGAGATGAGGATTTGAGGAGAGAGCTTGCTCTACATACAGACAAATATCAGATTAATATGATGTACGCCCATTGGGTGAACGGTACCCATAAGCGCAAAGCGGTATTCGAGGGTTATTTCCGCAAGCTGCCGTTTGGCAACGGCTTTGCTGTCTTTGCCGGACTGGAGCGGATTGTCCAATATATCAGGGACCTGCGTTTTACGGAGGATGATGTCCGTTACCTCTCGGAGCAGGAAGAGAATTATGCGCCGGCCTTTCTGGAGGAGCTGCTGCAGTTTCATTTCAAGGGCAATATCCATGCGATGAAGGAAGGGGCGCTTGTCTTCCCGGATGAGCCGCTGGTACGCGTTGAAGGCACCATTATGGAGGCCCAGCTCGTCGAAACGGCGATCCTGAACTTTATGAACTATCAGACCCTGATCGCTACGAAGGCTTCACGGATCAAGCAGGTGGCTCCTAACGACACTCTGCTGGAGTTTGGTACCCGTAGGGCGCAGGAGGCAGATGCGGCAGTGTGGGGCGCACGGGCGGCTTACATCGGCGGATTCCATGCCACCTCAAATATGCTGGCCGGCCGGATGTTCGGCATCCCGACCAAGGGCACGCATGCCCATTCCTGGGTGCAGAGCTTCAGCAGCGAGCAGGAGGCCTTTGATGCTTATGCCAAGGTGATGCCGGACGGCGTTACGCTGCTGGTCGACACCTTTGATACGCTGCGCAGCGGGGTGCCGCATGCGATCAATACGGCCAAGAAGCTGGAGGCCCAGGGCAAGAAGATGAACGGCATCCGGCTGGACAGCGGCGATTTGGCTTACCTGTCGCAGCAGGCCCGCAAGATGCTGGACGAAGCCGGGCTGGACTACGTGAAGATTGTAGCCTCCAATGATCTGGACGAGAACACGATCATGGACCTTAAGCTGCAGGGTGCGGCAATCGATACCTGGGGCGTCGGCACGCAGCTGATTACAGCTGCCGACCAGCCTTCCCTGGGCGGCGTGTATAAGCTGGTAGAGATTGAGTCAGCTACCGGTGAGATGATCCCGACGATCAAGATCTCCTCCAATCCCGAGAAGGTCTCTACCCCGGGTAAAAAGGATGTATTCCGCATTGTCGGCGCAAACGGCAAGGCGATGGCTGACTACATTAACTTCCCTGATGAGGCTGCCCCGCTTAACGGCGCCCGCATCAAGCTGTTCAACCCGCTGCATCCGTATCTGCGCAAGAATGTCGACAAGTATGAGGCGCTGCCGATGCTGGAGCCGATTTTTGTGAACGGGTTCCAGGTGTACTCCCTGCCGACACTAGAGGAGATCCGCCGCTACCATGAGCAGCAGCTCGATCTGTTCTGGCCGGAATATCTGCGTAAGCTGAATCCCGAGGTGTACCGCGTGAACCTCAGCGAGCAGGTATGGAACCGCAAGCAGCAGCTGATCGCCGAGCATATGCAGCTGGATAACGAATAGCAGATGTCCCCTTTTAAATGCGAATAAATCAGGCTGTCCTTCCGCAATCAGGCTATGCGGGCAGGGCAGCTTTTTTCATGTTGACAGAGATAAAATGGAATATTATAGTAAATGTGCTGATTCAGCATAGCTGTTAGCTTCGCCAGTCCGCTATGCGGACAGTGCATGTATGCATTGGCTGCAGGACTGATCCCATTTTAAGGAGTGAAGCGTTATTAATAAGACAACCAAGCATACACTGGGGTGGAAAAGCTGCTTAATCCTCTGTCTGGCGCTGTTTATGCTGCCGGCCGGCTCCGCACTGGCTGCGGTCAATAAACCGTTCCCGCAGCATACCGTCTATACAAGCGGCACGATCAAGCCGAACCATGTCACGCAGGCAAGTATGGACAATGCCGTTAAGACAAAGTGGAATGAGTGGAAGGCGGCTTATCTGAAGCCCGCCGGCACGGGTAAATATTATGTGAAATATAATTCGGACGGGGAAACCGCATCCGAGGCCCATGGCTACGGGATGCTCTTCACTGTGCTAATGGCGGGATATGATGCCAACGCGCAGACTTATTTCAATGGACTCTATCAATATTACACCGCTCATCCCAGCTCCATTAACCCGTATCTGATGTCCTGGAAGCAGAACAGCAGCTTTCAGAATATTGAGGGGGAGGACTCCGCAACGGATGGCGATATGGATATTGCCTTTGCCCTTCTTCTTGCCGACCGGCAGTGGGGCAGCACCGGCACTGTAAACTATCTGGCGGCTGCCGGCAATATCATTGGAGCCATCATGGACAATGAGATTAATCAGACGCAGTGGACGATCCGTTTGGGCGACTGGGGCAACAGCGGCTCTTATAATACAGCGACTAGACCTTCGGACTTTATGCTGGGTCATCTGAAGGCCTTCAAGACGGCTTCCGGGGACGCACGCTGGGGAAATGTGACCGACAAGACCTATTCCATTATTAACAGCCTGTATACTGGCTACAGTGCCTCTACGGGCCTGCTGCCGGATTTCGTTATTTATTCGGGAGGTGCCTATAACCCGGCTGCAGCCGGGTTTCTGGAGGATGCCAATGACGGGAATTACAATTATAATTCCTGCCGGACACCTTGGAGGATTGCGACGGACTATCTGATCACCGGCGATAACCGTGCAATCAGCCAGCTTACCCAGCTTAACAGCTGGATCAAGACAAAGGTAAGCAGCTCGCCTGGAAGCATCAAGGACGGCTATAAGCTGAACGGTACAACATTCGGAAGCTATAACAGCGGAGCTTTTTACGCCCCCTTTGGCGTCAGTGCGATGATTTCTTCATCTAATCAGAGCTGGCTGAACTCGCTATGGAGCCATACAGCCGGCAGCGCGGCGGAGGATTATTATGAGGACAGCATCAAGCTGTTTTCGATGATCGTAATGTCGGGCAACTGGTGGACGTACTAGAAACGGATATACTGCAGGCCAGCCCATCTCCGGATGGGCTTTTTGCCTTGTTTTTATTGCGCGGAAAGTGTTTCAGGCACCTGCGGATTGTAAAAAATTCCTCTGTCAAAAGCTATAAAAATCATTGACGCCCATGTCATTGATATGCATTCTCAATTGAAAAATGTGATGAATTTAACATCTTAATTTTTAATTTTATTGCTAAATTAAGAAGACCCTTGTATCCACGGAGCTTTGGAAAATAGCGGATTACACACAATTTTCACATTCTGCAATTTCTATGGCAGGTTATCTTCTTTCTAGGTAACGCAGTACTGTCGCATATAAAGAAATCGCTTGAAATCTATAAATTATTGTGATTCCCTAAGCCGTGGAAATGCAAGATTTGTCACATTCGTTACCATCATTATCACGTTACAATTATTGAAAAAGTCAAAAGGAATGTTTTATTTGACACTCGAAAGGGGTTATGTCGGTGGTACAACTACCAAAAGTCAACAGCCTGGGATTCTTTGAAATCCGGCTGGAATCCATCGGAGGGCTAGGGGCAAACCTGGCTGGTAAGATGCTAGCAGAAGCAGGTGTAGTAGGCGCGGGACTGAACGGCGTGAGCTTCTCATCCTATGGCTCAGAGAAAAAAGGCTCAGCTGTAAAAGCCCATATCCGGTTCTGCGATCTGAATACGCATATCCGTGATACTTCTCCGGTAGAGCGCCCGCATGTGGTCGGCGTATTCCATGAAGCACTTGCCAAGACCGTCAACGTTACCAGCGGAATCAGTGAGGACAGCACCGTTCTTGTGAACTCGGCCAGGACGCCGGAAGAACTCAGAGAATTGCTGAAGCTGAAGGGCGGAACGATTGCAGTCATTGATGCGACCAGCATTGCGCTGAAAGAGAAGAATCGCGTAAATATGGCGATGCTCGGCGCGCTGTTCCGGCTCTGCCCGTTCCTTGACACCGAAACGATGAAGGGCGTTATCGAGAAATCGCTCGGGAAGAAATATCCGCAGGCAGTGCAATCAGCAATCACTACCTTTGAGCGCGGCTACAATGAAGTGAAGTTTATGCACTTCGAGCTGCCTGAGGGAGAGGTCATGCCTGAGTATGTTCGCTCTGACATCTCTCCGCTTGGTTATGAAACTCAGCCGATGGGCGGATCGATTGTCAATCCCGGCAACAGCTTCCTGAAGAATCTCAGTATTTCCCGTTCCGGCATGATTCCGGCTTATGAGAACGAGTCCTGTATCAACTGTGCACAGT
Source organism: Paenibacillus sp. FSL R7-0273 (assembly GCF_000758625.1). NCBI lineage: Bacteria > Bacillati > Bacillota > Bacilli > Caryophanales > Paenibacillaceae > Paenibacillus > Paenibacillus sp. FSL R7-0273. Next base: position 4,211,987 of record NZ_CP009283.1, on the reverse strand, counting down.
GCGATACCGTCTGTCCGGACCAGTGCTTTGTCTGGGAAGAACGGCTTGACCGCAAGGGGCGTTCGCAGATGTTCCTGCTGGGTATCGATTACCAGTACTGCAAAGGCTGCCTGAAATGCGTCGGCGCCTGCCCGACCTCGGCCCTGTCCATCATCCGTGAGCAGGAAGGCTATGCGGACAGCCATACGGTGCATCATACGTTTGATTTGGTCTCGCAATTATAAATCCGGTAAGAAGGGCGGAATGAACAATGGCTATTGATTATGAAAAAGAAATAGGCTCTTCCAAGGTAGAGCAGAAATTCCTCTATGAATCAGGCAATGAAATGGCAGCTTATGCTGCGCACCAGATCAATTATCATGTTATGGGATACTTCCCGATCTCGCCGTCGACCGAGGTAGCCCAGTTCCTCGATACAATGAAGGCGAGCGGGCAGCACGATATTATGCTTGTGCCATCAGACGGTGAACACAGCTCGGCGGGGATCTGCTACGGTGCCTCGACTGCGGGCGGACGCGTATTCAACGCAACCAGCGCACAAGGCTACATGTTCATGCTGGAGCAGCTGCCCGTACAGGCAGGTACGCGTATGCCTATGGTTATGAACCTGGTCTGCCGTTCGATCTCAGGCCCGCTGAATATTCACGGTGATCACTCCGATTTGTATTTTGCACTCAATACCGGCTGGCCGATTCTGATGTGCCGTGACCCGCAATCGGTCTACGACATGAATCTGATGGCACTGAAGCTGGCAGAACATGCGAAGGTCCGTCTTCCGGTAATGGTTGCTTCCGACGGATATTTCACCTCACACCAGAAGCGCCGTGTGCAGGCTTTTGCACACCGTGAGGATGTACACAAATTCGTAGGCGAACAGCCGCCGGCAGGCTTTACAGATACGCTTGACCGCAACAACCCGGTTACCGTCGGTCCTTACATGAATGAGCCGGATTATATTAACAACCGTTACCAGCAGTCTGTAGCAATGTATAATGCCGGTGAGGTGTTTGAAGAGATTGCCCAGGAATTTGCTGAGCTGACCGGCCGCCGCTATGAGATGATCGAGCAGTACCGGATGGATGATGCTGATGTTGCCGTCTTCCTGATGAACTCGGCGTCCGAGATCATCAAGGATGTCGTTGACCAGCTGCGTCTGCAGGGCATTAAGGCCGGAGCGATTTCACCGAATATGATCCGCCCGTTCCCGCAGAAGCAGATTGCCGAAGCATTGAAGAATGTGAAAGCTATTACTGTCGGTGACCGTGCTGACTCCGTCGGCGGACACGGCGGTAACATGGTTAATGAAATCAAGGCAGCCCTGTTCACCTATGGCAATACAACAACCAAGGTAATCAGCCGGATTTACGGCCTGGGCGGTAAGGACTTCTACGCTGAGGACGGCCATCACTTCTTCCAGCTGGCTATGGATGCAGTTGTTGCCGACCGTGTGGAAGTGCCCTTCGATTACTACGGTCACAATCCGGGCGAGCCGGACAAAGCGCCTAAGCGCCTGCTGAAGCCGATGGATTTCGACGCATTGAAATCAGGCCTGATCACGGTCACCAAGAATGAAGAAACCGGCAAGCTGGCCGTTAAGGTTCCGCCTGTACGCAGTCTGATGAAGAAGCCGAGACGTCTGTCACCGGGTCACGGCGCATGTCCGGGCTGCGGTATTTTCTCCGGTCTTGAGCTGTTCTTCAGAGGCATTGAAGGGGATATCGTTGCGCTGTACCATACAGGCTGCGCCATGGTTACAACGACAGGTTATCCGTATTCCTCCCATAAATCGACGTTCATCCACAATCTGTTCCAGAACGGTGCGGCTACACTGTCCGGTGTAGTAGAGATGTTCTGGGAACGCAAACGCCGCGGCGAGCTGGACGGACTGGGTCTGAAAGAGGACTTTACCTTCGTAATGGTTACCGGCGACGGCGGTATGGATATCGGTATGGGGCCTGCAATCGGTGCCGCCCTGCGCGGACACAAAATGATTATCGTCGAGTATGATAACGAAGGCTATATGAACACCGGAGCCCAGCAGTCCTATTCGACTCCGCTAGGTCACCGTACTTCGACTTCGAGCATCGGCAAAACCCAGCAGGGTAAGGTTACACAGCACAAGGATACTGCCCAGATTATGGCGGCTACCAACATTCCTTATGTGTTCACCGGCTGTGAGGCTTACCCGCAGGATCTGCTCAAGAAAGCAGCGAAGGCACAGTGGTATGCACAGAATGAAGGTCTGGTCTACGGCAAGATTCTGATCGCCTGCCCGCTGAACTGGATGAGCGATGACAAGGAAGGGACTAATATTGTATCCCTGGCTGTCGAATCCTGTTTCTTCCCGCTGTATGAGGTGGAGCAGGGTGTTACCAATATCACCTACAATCCTGAAGACAAGAATAAGCGGGTAGAAGTATCTGCCTGGCTGAAGACGATGGGTAAAACCCGCCATCTGCTCAAGCCTGAGAATGAGCCTGCCCTGCGCAGCTTTGAGGGCGAGGTTCAGCGCCGCTGGAGCAAGCTAAAAGCCAAGCATGAGCACCCTGATTTGTAAGCAGCATCCGCAATCCTGTAGCATAATTATTCACAGCCTGACAGAGCTCTGTCAGGCTGTGTTTTTGCCTGCAGAGAAGTTTTCACTTGCGGGGATGAAGGAAAGCTGCATTTTCAGCCGAATTTGATAGAGTAGCATTAATAATGGGTACTGTTAAGCTTCGGCAATTCATTCAATTAAATCCGGTAAAGGAGCGTGCAGGTAATGAAAAAGGTGGACTGGCAGGCTGGCATCTGGAGTAATGAACCACATTCTGTAGCGGACCAGAACGGTAAGCTGATTGTTCAGGCAGTGGAGGGCAGTGATTACTGGCAGAAAACGATGTACGGATTCCAGCATAATAACGGGCATGCGCTGCTCTCGGCATGGGAAGAAGGGACCGCAGTGGAGGTCAGCTTTGCTGCGGGAAGCCTTACCGAGCTGTACGATCAGGCAGGCATAATGCTGTGGCACAGCCCGCTGCAGTGGATTAAGGCCGGGATCGAAATCAATGACGGCGTGCCGCATGCAGGCGCTGTTGTGACGGATCAATATTCAGACTGGTCTCTGTCACCTGTACCGGAATGGGCCGGCCGGACCATTACGATCCGTGCCTCACGCCTGAAGGATGCGGTAATTATCAGAGCCAGAACCGACGGGCACCCCTGGCGTACGCTCAGGGTCGCCAGATTTCCCTATACGTCCCAGGTACAGGCCGGCCCGATGCTCTGTGCCCCGACCAGACCCGGACTGAGGGTGGAGTTCACCGGCTGGGTGATAACAGAGCCGGATACGGATGTTCATGATGAGCCGCCGGGAGAATAGCCTGGTTGGGATTTGTTATCTACAGATAAATCAAGCTTGCATAATTACCGTTTCTCTCAGCCATTCTAATCCTATAAATATCCCGCTGGGAGGAAGATGAGATGAGAGTCCCGATTATATTGCTGGCGGCTGCACTGGCTGCCGGGATAGCAGATACAGCAGGTACAGCAAGCACAGAAGCTAAAGGTAACCACCAGCAAGCCTATATCAAGTCCTCTGGACGTATGGAACGGTTATCAGAAATCCCTGCTGCAAGGCTCTATACCTCTTTGGACAAGGAGAAGGGCAAGTATACCGAGAAGATAAAGGCGCTGCTGGATCAGCTGCTGAGCGGGCTGCATGCCGCCCATTAGCCGCCTGAGTATGCCCTGCACATTAAACAGGCCGGTAGCTGCATCGACGGATGCGTTCCCGGCCTGTTTATACGTTCAGCTATTCCTTCTTATAAATCTCCCGCATCACATGGCGCAGCTCCGGCACAATCAGCCGGCTCATAGCGAGCCTGATCGCGCCTGTAGAGCCGGGCATCGAGAAGACGGCGGTGTTGCCGATCGTGCCGGCGATGGCCCGGCTGAGAATGGCGGCGGAGCCGATATCCTCTGTGAAGCTGAGCAGCCGGAAAATCTCGCCGAAGCCCGGCAGCGATTTGTCCAGCAGCGAGGCCACTGCCTCATAGGTGGTATCACGGGGAGAAATACCGGTACCGCCGGTCAGCAGCACCGCCTCGATGCCGGAATGAACGGAGCTTTTGTAGACCAGCTCGCGGATTTCCTCATAATCATCTTTTACAATAGTGCGCCCTACAACCTGATAGCCGGCTTCTTCAAGCATAGAGGCCAGAAGCTGGCCGCCGGTGTCCGTTTCCGCTGTCCGGGTATCGGAGACCGTAATAACGTAACAGGCTACAGTCTGCGGGGCTTGCTTGCGGTGCTCATCGACAGATGACATTGTATCCACTCCTAACATCCAAGTCTGTTCCTTATCCTCTTATTTACCCATATTCTCCAAATTTATAAGGGCTGCTTCATAGCATTCCTGTCGAGAGCCTTCTGTACAACCGGCATGAAAAAATTCAGAATGAAGCCGCCCAGACAAACCGTCAGCAGCGTCCCGATCCCGACAGGACCGTTAAAAATAAAAGCCGTCAGCAGGAACACCACATACAGGAGGGTCCGGGTAAAAAAGATGCTGCGTCCCGTCAGCTTTTGTAATAATAACGTTAACCGGTCTAAAGGGGAAGGTGCAAATTTGGCGTGCAGATATACGGCAGTGCCCAATCCTGTGACGATTAAGCCTATTACAAAGCAAACCACTTTGCCGCCAAGCAGCTCAGGTTCAATCCGGCTACTCAGCAGAAACAGCCACATATCGATTCCCAGGCCGGTTACAAAAGCAGTAGCCAGGCCCAGAACCTCAGGCCGCGACCGGGACAGGCAGGTGTTACCAATCAGCAGCAGCACGGCAATCAGAATTTCCCAGCTTCCGACGGTCAGCCCGACATTTCCGGAAAGCCCGACCAGGGTTGCATCAAACGGAGATGCCCCAAGGCCGGATTGTATGGTCAAGGAGATTCCAAGCGTTAGTATGAACAGCCCGCCGACGAACAAAGCGCCTGCCGTTACGCGCGGGCTGTTCATACCGGAGATACGGAAAAAGCCTTTGTCATCAAAACATGCGGGATGCCGTCTTCCATAAATTCTGCGGATGAGACCTGGTACCCCAGCTTTTCATAAAAGCCCCTGGCCTGTGTCTGGCCATGCAGCTTGACTCCGGTGAAGCCCTGTTCGTCTGCCAGCTTCTCGAGAATGGCGATAATCTCCTTGCCGATTCCGGCTTTGCGGTACGGCTCAAGAATACAGATACGCTCCAGCTTTCCTTTTCCGTCAAAAGCGCGGATCCGCCCTGTTCCTGCTGGCTGTCCGTCAGCATAAGCCAGTACATGCCGGCATTTGCCCTCCAGTGTATCGAATTCATCGAATTCATCAGCAAGAGGTACCCCCTGTTCCTCAACAAAGACCCGCTTTCTTATTGAAAATGCAGCTTCAAGCTCTTCAGGTAATGCAATAACCTGTACGTTCATTTTGTCCTCAATCCTTTCTGCACATATAAATCATCTACAAAGTATAAACAAAAATAATATTGTTGTAAATGCAATAAAAATTTCAATTGAAAGAGGTGCGCCGTTGTGTGCCTTGCTTGTGCAGTCAGACTGTAGTACACTCGCTACCATACGGAATTTTTGGGGGAGCGATGAAGCATGGAACAACAGGCATTGCCGGTTTATATATTATCCGGGTTTCTGGGAAGCGGTAAAACTACACTGCTGCAGCGGCTGCTGGATCACTGGAAAGGCCAGGGGCTGCGTCCGGCGGTTATCATGAATGAGCTGGGGGAGGTTAATCTGGACGGTCTCCTGGTCGAGCAGGAGGTCCCTATGGCGGAGATGCTGGGCGGCTGCATCTGCTGCACAAGCCGCGGCGATCTCAGCACAGAGCTGACTACACTTGTCAAAAAGGAAGCGCCTGATGTTGTGGTTATTGAAGCTACCGGCGCTGCGAACCCGCTCGAAATCGTCGATGCGGTGACCGAAACCTCGCTGTATCAGCAGGTGGAGCTGAAGGGGCTGATTACCGTCGTCGATACCGCACATCTGCTGGAGCTGTACCGCTCACAGCAGGGGGCTACCTACCGGCTCATGCAGGAGCAGATCCGCTGCGCCTCGGTGCTGATTCTGAACAAAACAGACAGAGTGAGTGCGGAGGAGGCTGCGGAAATTTCGGCGGTGCTGCGGAAATGGAATGCCTATGCCGGGATTCTGCCGGCTGTGCGCTGTGCGCTTGATCCGGAGTCCCTGCTTGGCGGTCTGGGCGGCGTACATTTGGATGGCGGAAGCGAGGACCAGGAGGCTTCCGGTGATGCTGTACTTAGTAAGGAAGAAGCTGCCGGACAACCGGGTAAAGCACACCGGACCCATGACCACGTTATGGCGTATACCCATTATTTCAAAAATGCCGTGAACAGCGAGGAGTTTGAACGGTTCGTGAAGGAGCTGCCGCGCGACGTATACCGTGCCAAGGGAATCATTACGTTCAGCGACACGGCCAGCCGGTTTTTATTCCAGTATGCCTACCGGGAAGCCGATTTTATGAAAATTACCCCGCAGGGGGATGTGCCGGATGTGGCTGTATTCATCGGCGAGCATTTCTCGTCCGGAGAGCTGCGCGATGGGCTTTTACAGCTGGAGAAGCGGTTGTTCAGCCGGCCTTCCGCAGTCAGAAGAAGCCTTTAGGCTATTTTTGGACTGGTTCGTTCCTTTTCTTGCAGGTTAATACATAGGCATACCCTATTCGAATTGCAGGAGGTTTAAGGCTATGACCCGAATTCAATATCAGGAATGCATCGACGCATGTATTAAATGTATGAACGCCTGTAACTACAGCTATGTCTCCAGCCTGAAGGAATATGATCTTGCCTCGCTCCGCGAGAGCATCCGTCTTGACCGTGAATGTGCAGATATTTGTTCCTACGCTGTTCAGGCAATGACCCGGCAAAGCCCGTTTGTGGCGGAGATTCTGCGGCTGTGTGCGGAAATCTGTGAGCGCTGTGCCGATGAGAGCAGCAAGCATATGCAGACTCATTGCCAGGAGTGTATTGATGCCTGCCGCAGTGCTGCAATGGCCTGCCGTCTGATCAGCGGTGCTGTTGAAGTATACGCCTAATGAAATGAAGCTGATATAAGACCAGAACGTTGCAGCAGGCTTGCTGCCGGGTTCTGGTTTTTTTGTGCGGACAGGAGGAAGGGGATAATCCGGCGAATATTTACAGTAGACGGCAGACAACGCTGCAGGGTCCGCTCTGTACCTGTGTCTGCGCAGAAGGAGAGAGAAACGGTATGGTCTCATCAAATACGCTAATCACATTATCCGGTGTCACCAAAATATATGGACGCAGAGCTGTCCTGAATGAAGTCTCCCTCAGCGTTGAGGAGGGAACGGCTACAGCGCTGATCGGCCGTAACGGCTCGGGCAAGAGCACACTGCTGGCTGTAATGGCCGGTCTTCTGAAGCTGTCCTCAGGTGTTCTACGGCAGTCTCCGCCCCGCCTCAGAATAGGTTATGCGCCTGAAGCCTTTACAGGAACCAAGCTGCCGGCTGAGCAATACCTGCGTCACATGGGGCGGATCAGCGGCATCCCGCCTGCCCCGCTGGAGCGGCAGATTACAGAATTGCTGGAGGCCTTTCATCTGCAGCCGTTCCGTAAGGAGCCTGTAGTCAGCTTCTCCAAGGGAATGCTGCAGAAAGTGAACCTCATTCAGAGCCTGCTGGGTGAACCGCAGCTGCTGCTGCTGGACGAGCCGTTGTCCGGTCTTGATCTGCCGGCTCAATATACGCTAATCGACCGCCTGCAGGAGCTTAAACGAAAGGGAACAGCGCTGGTATTGTCCGTCCATGAGCCGCTATGCGTGGAGGCGCTGGAGGCCGGAGTGCATGTGCTTCAGGCCGGCAGGACGGTGATGGTTACTAGTGCAGACAAGCTGCGGGGGGAGTCCTCCTCTTATCTCGTATGCACTGAACTGGCGGAACATGAGCAGCAGCGGATGACAGGCCTCCCCGGATTCATAGCTGCCCGGCCGGTTCAGACGCTCATGGCCCCCAAATGCACAGAATGGATAGTTGATACAGCTTCTGCAGATGATTTTTTGCGGTGCATTCTCCGGCAAGGGGGCTCGGTCATTTCGGTAGAGCACCGGAGCGGGCGCAGCCTGCTTGAAGAGTGGATGGATCCGAAGCAGAAGGTGGAGGAGAATGCCGGATGAGAACGCTGATTGCCTATATGCTAAAAAGCTATTCGACCTCGCAGCGTTATTTTGCACCTGTAGCGGCAATAATCATCTTCGTATTATTTCTGTATACATATAAGCCCAACCCGGTTATGAGCAGCTATGCTGCAACCGGCATCATACTGTTCATCGGCTGCGCCTGGCTGGGCATAAGCTTCCTTAATCATGAACAGGCGGTACAGCGGCAGGTAACCATTGTACAGTTGCGCAGCAGTGTAAAATACAGTCTGGGCGGCATATTGACTCTGGCTGTGCTGACATCGGTGCTGGCTATGCTGGCTGTAATGTATCCGGTCCTTACGGGCAGCTTTGCCGAGCCAGCCGGCATTTACCGGATAGCACTGGCTTTCGCCGGACATCTGCTGCTGGGTATGCTCGGGGTCTCACTTTCACTGTTTCTGCAGACATCCTGGGTACCCAAAGCCAGCTATGCCACAGGCCTGCTGCTGATCATCCTGATATTATCCGTCAGCGGCCTGAAGCTGGCTGACCTTATCCCCGGCCCGCTTGTGCCGCTGCTCCTGCCGCCGGCAGCGCTGCTGATGGATGCCATGATGCACGCGGAGGAGCGTTCCCTTCCCGGGCTGCTGGGGACATTTGCCCATGCAATGGCTTATATCCTGCTGCTCAGCGCATTTTATCTGTACCGCTCCGGACGCATGGATTATGGCAGGCATTTATGAGACAATAAATCAATAAAGAGTGAACAGGCGGGAGGAAAGATGAAGGATACACAAATTCCGGAGAGTGAACAATCCAAAGAGCTATTTGCTTATTTCGGACTGGCAGTTTACTATTGTCAAGCTCTGGAGCAGCAGCTGACCAATCTGCTGCTGCTCACAAAGCTGTCTCAGGGAAAGACACCCACAGAAGCAGATCTCACTGATTTGTATCAGCGCAAGCTCAGTAATTCACTCGGCCAGCTCATCAAAGAAATCCAGCATCATTTTCCTTTCTCGGCGGAAGAGACAAATCAGCTGCAGGACGTATGGAAGCAGCGTAATCATATTGTGCATGATTATTTCAAGGAACGCATTCAGCAGACCTTTACTCCGGCGGGCAGGGCGCACATGATCCGTGAGCTGAAACGGTTCAAGAATAAAGCCAGCAGATTGGAGATCAAGCTGCAGGGCTATTGCACGGAGATGTATGCCAAGCTCGGTCTGGAAGAAGAGCGGTTCATTGAATAGGGCTGCTGCACAGCCGGTGAACGGCCGCCTCCAGCTGACCTAGACCGCTGCCCCCGATGACCTCCGGTGAAAAAGCGACACTGCCGGCCATATTACAGTGTGCCAGACTGGATATGGCTCCGGCCAGCACCGGAATCATCGCGGCTGTCAAAGCCTCGCCGGGCTCCCACCACCAGCGGACAATATTCAGCACCCCGCTCTTCTTGTTCATCACCGGCTCCAGCCGGGCAATAAACCGGTCGCCGTAGAGCAGGGGCAGCACATAGTAGCCGTATTCCCGCTCGGCAGCCGGCTTATATACCTCCCAGCGGTACTGAAAGCCGAACAGCTGGCGGATCAGCTCTCTGTCCCACAGCAGATTGTCGAGCGGAGCCAGCACAGCGGCAAATGTATCCTCCTCAGCAGAACCGCCTCCGTCAGGAGTATTCCCGGCAAGTATAGCCTCCAGTACGTGAGCATCCTCCGTCCGCATATACAGCGGCAGCTTCACATCCTCTACACGCACCTCGCGGATGCTGTCATTCAGCAGCAGACGTTCCACAGCAGCAGTTCTTTCCTTGCTCTTTAACCCGGAAATGCCCAGCCAGCCGTCACCGGATCTGTTCCACTGCAGCCCGATGCTGCCGATCCGGCGCAGCACATACCAGTCATGATACTGTTCAGGCAGCGGATTCGGCTCCACTGCCTTCAGCAGATGCTCCGGCAGCAGTCTGGCCGTAAAATCATAGTAGCGGCGTGTATGCACCCGGTGGTGAACAGATACCTCGCCCCGGAAATACATCGTCTCCAGCGCAGCACGGGTAACTCTCGCCGGAGCCCAGGCCCAGTTCATCTTCTCTTTGCCTTCCAGATCAAGCGAGGAGAGGGGGCCGCGGGCTTCAAGCGCTCCGCGCACCTGCTCCATCGTCTGCAGCAGCAGCTCCTCCCTCTGATGCCTTGACGCTGCAGCCTCGCGCAGGCGGCTGAAATAAGGCCAGTCCTCCGTGCAGTAAATGGACATGTTCTTGTCCCAGCCGTCAATCAGCAGCCGGTCCCTGTACAGCAGCTCATTAGCCATGGCAGGAACAAAATCCGGAATCCGCGCCTGCAGCACCAGCTCGTGATTGTGCCCCGCAATGCTGAGCGGATCATACTGGATACAGCCGGCATGGCGGACATAATCATAGATGCTCTGCTTGCCGCCCGGCAGCATGCCGGGAACCAGCCGCTGGTGCAGCAGCAGGAACTGTCTGGCCTGCCGCTTGCTGAGTGAATAGGTAATCATCTTCTTGCCACCCCGCATATTATGTATTATTTCCCATTATATCCGAACGGATGTTCCGTATTCAAGTGCCAAAAAAACCCCGGCAGCACTCAGGCTGTCGGGGGTCCTAATCAAAAGGTTAGCTGTGCTTCAGCGACGGCTGCAGAACAGCTGCCGGCTTAGCCAGTGCAGCAGCGTCAGCCGCCTGCGCCCCGCCTGCGGCACCTGCTCCAAGCTGCAGCTGGTACATCCGGTAGTAACGGCCTTCCAGCGCCATCAGCTCCTCATGGCTGCCGCGCTCGACAATCTCGCCGTGATGCAGCACCAGAATCTGGTCTGCACTGCGGATGGTCGACAGGCGGTGGGCGATGATGAAGGTGGTGCGGCCTTTCTTCAGCACCTCCAGCGCTTCCTGAATAAGGCTCTCGGTCTCCGTATCGATATTGGAGGTCGCTTCATCCAGGATGAGAATCGCCGGATCGAACGAGAGCGCCCGCGCGAAGGAGATCAGCTGGCGCTGTCCGGCAGACAGCGTGCTGCCTTTCTCTACTACCGGCTCGTCAAAGCCCTGCGGCAGATGGCCCAGCAGCTTATCCGCACCGACTTCACGCAGCGCGCGTTCCACGCGCTCCCGGCTGATCCGTTCATCGCCAAGGCTGACGTTGGACGCAATGGTGCCAGTGAAGAGGTAAGGGTCCTGCAGCACAATCCCCATATGGCTGCGCAGCCACTGCTTGGGAATGGAGGTGACCTCCTGGCCGTCAATCGTAATGCCGCCGCGCTGCGGATCATAGAAGCGGAACAGCAGATTAATGATCGAGCTTTTACCGGAGCCGGTATGTCCGACCAGGGCTACAGTTTCGCCGGGGCGTGCCTCGAAGGAAATGTCCTTCAGCACGAAATCCTTTTTGTAGGCAAAGGATACGTTGTTGAATTCGACCTTTCCCCTGTAACGCGGCATCGAGCCGTCGGTAACCGGTTCTCCCGGTTCGTCCATCAGGGTGAAGACACGGCCTGCGGAGACCATCGAGCTGTCCAGGTTGGCCAGCTGGTTCACCATCCCGGTAATCGGCTGGAACATCCGTCCGAGCACATCGACAAAGGCATACAGCACACCCAGCGATACAAAGGTGGAGCCGCCTAGGCTTCCAAAGCCGAAGTACCACAACACCAGTACAAAAGAGAGATTGCGCAGCGTGTTCACCAGATTGTGTGAGGTGAAGGCATTCAGGTTAAGCATCTTGTTCTGATACTTCATATAATCATCGTTCAGGTGCTCGAATTCGGCGCGGCTCTGCTTCTGGCGGCGGAAAATCCGGATAATCGACATCCCCTGGATGGATTCGTTGATAATGGCATTAATCTCACTCAGCCGCGAGCGGATGATTGTATTGTATTTGGTCGCCACTTTGCGGTAAAGCACGATCCAGAGCACGATAATCGGCACGATGAACAAGCTGATCAGGCCAAGCTTCACATCGAGCAGGAAGAGCGCGATATACACCCCGGTGATGTTGATAATTCCTGTAAAAAAGTTGGACAGCACGGCAATGAACAGATCCTTGACGGCCTCTGTATCATTGGTGACCCGGGAGACGACCTTGCCCGCCGGCAGATTGTCAAAAAAGTGCACCGGCAGCCGCTGGATATGGGCGTATACATCGGTACGAAGCTTGCGGATAACCTGATTGGCCGAAGACTGCAGCCAGTAGGTTTTGCCGAACTCAGCAAGGATAGAGATGACGAGGAAGATGGCATACAGCCCTACCAGCTCATAAATCCCGGGAAACTCCGGCTTGTAAAAAGCAAACACTTCATCTGAAGACAGCTTCACGGCAGGATAAACAGTGATTGCATCCCCGTATTTGACCTCCAGCGCCCCGTCCTTAAAAGTCCGTTCGCCTTCTGCCTGGGCAACGGCTTCATTGATGAAATAGAAGCTTCTGCCAGACTGCAGCAGCCGGACCTCCTGGCCCTTGGCTTCACCCTCGGCAAAGCGGTCGCCGCGTTTGTAATAGTTATTGTTATATACAGCGGCCTCTTCAGGGGAGGCAGTCTGGAAGTAGGGCTGCTCAATGGCAAGCAGATGGTTATCGATCATATTTTTGGCGATAAACGGGCCGGCCAGCTCGGCGGCCACGCCGATGGTAAGCAGCAGAAGGGCTGCGATAAAGGTTTTTTTGGCAGTCAGTGCATACTGCAGCAGGCGTTTGCCTGTACTCTGTGTCAACGGTGACACCTCCTAAAGGGTTGTAAGTCCCAAGCTATAATTCGGGTTATAAAATTTCGGGAAAGGCATCCTGCGCCGCCCTTATTCACCGGTCAGATTGTTCTCCACCTGCTGGCGGTCGAACTGCTCACGGTACCAGCCGTTCAGCTCAAGCAGCTCCTGATGCGTACCGCGCTCTATAATATGCCCGTTCTCCAGCACCAGAATCAGATCGGCGTGCTCGACAGCGGAGAGGCGGTGGGTGGAGATCAGCGTCGTTTTACCGGCGCGTTCCTCACGGATATTCTCAATAATCCGGGCTTCGGTCCGTGCGTCAACAGCGGAGAGGGCATCGTCGAGAATCAGAATATCCGGATTTGCGATAAAGGCTCTGGAGATCGAGACGCGCTGCTTCTGGCCCCCGGAGAGGGAGACGCCGCGTTCGCCGACCATCGTATCCAGGCCGTCGGACAAGGTGCCCAGATCGTTCTGGAAGGCTGCAGCCGTAATGGCCTGCATGATCCGCTCGTCACTGGCCTCGTCATAGCCGAACTGGATATTCTCACGGACGGATTTGGAGAACAGGATCTGCTCCTGCGGAACATAGCCCATCCAGCCGTGCAGCTGGTCGAGGGCGATCTTTTCAATTGGGACATCAGCAATCCTGATATCACCTTTGCCGGCCGGGTATTCATGGAGCAGCTGCTTCAGCAGGGTGGATTTCCCGCTGCCTGTGCGTCCGACGACACCGAGCGTCTGGCCCTGGGACAAGGTGAAGCTCACTCCGCTCAAATTATCGACAGTGGAGGTAGGATAACGGAAGGTTACATCCTCGAAATCGATCCGGGTTGGCTGAGCGACCGCTACCGGACTGGCCACATCTGCCACATCCGGGCGTGTGTTGGTGGTTTCGTCGATCCGCTCAAGTGAAGCACTGCCGCGCTGCATGATGTTGATCAGCTCGCCGATCGCGAACATCGGCCAGACAATCATCCCCAGATACATATTGAACGAGACAAGGTCGCCCAGCGTGATCTGATTGCGGAATACGAGATAGATGCCATATGTAAGTGCGATGATATAGCTCAGACCCACACAGAAGCGGATTGTCGGCTCAAAGAAGGCATCTACGCGCGCAACCGCCATATTTTTTCGGTACACATCTTCAGTAATATCTGCAAAACGCTTCTCATCCAGCCGCTCCTGCACATAGGCACGGATAACGCGCACACCGGATACCGACTCCAGCACCTGGTCATTCATATCCCCGAAGGCATCCTGGGCCAGGCTGTAACGGTCGTGGATTGCTTTGCCGTAGAAAATCATTGCGATGGCAATCAGCGGCAGCGGCAGCACTGCGGCAAGCGTCAGCTTCCAGCTGACCAGAAAGCCCATCGCCAGCAGGACCACACTCAGATAGATGGTGGAGTCAACAAGCGTCAGCATCCCGAAGCCGACGGTGGTCGCCACGGCGCGGATATCATTGGTGGCGCGGGCCATCAGGTCGCCGGTACGGTTTTTTTCAAAGAAAGAGGGGGTCATCGTCATCAGGTGGTTCATGAACCGGGAACGCAGCAGGCGCTCGACCAGGTTGGAGCCGCCGAACAGCTTGTGCATCCAGACATAGGTGATCCAGTAAATAATCAGCATCATCCCGGTGATACCGCCGATGTATTTCAGCAGTGACCCGGTGGTGATGGAGCCGCGGACAATTTCGTCGATGGCATTGCCAAGCAGACGCGGAGGCAGCAGCTCCATTACACCAACTACAATAAGCAAAATCAGGCCGATGGAATAGCGCCTTTTCTCCCGGCGGAAAAACCAGCCGAGATCGCGGAGTACGGAGAACAAGGGTAATCCCTTCCTTTCATGTTTGGGGTGTTGTTGTCGGTTGTTGAATGTGTCTTTGAATGATGATGAAAATAGCGGAAGTCCATTAACAGCATGCAAAAAGGCATACCCTCCGTTAACCGGATGATATGCCTGTAAGATACAGTGATAATCATGTCCACGGTGCTTTAGCGCAGCACAGAAGACATGGAAGAGACTTGCCTGGTGAACTCAAGTACGGTGGATGTACTTGCTTCAGAAGGTTTCCACTATTCGGGCTGCTTCGGTATGAGGTTGTGTATAGTCGCCGACAAAAAAGTAAAAATCAACTGGTACAATAGTCAACACCGAGATCACCCTTTCGTTCATTTTTGGTAATTACTTCAAGACGCTTCGTATGTTCAGAGTTTATCATCAGTATCTGAGACATGTCAAATAGAATTTTGAACAAATTGCGAAGAGGGAGTATCATAGAGAAGGAACGGCTGATCTGGAATATTGCCGGCTGTTAAGGTTCATAATCAAACAAACGGAGGTGCATAAGCAGAAATGGATATGACAATCAGCCCGGAAGCGGCTGCCTGGTTCAAGAAGGAGCTTGCCCTGCAGAGCGGGGATTCTATTCGTTTATTTCCGCGTTACAGCTCGGGCGGAGGGCTGCATCCCGGGTTTTCACTGGGGATAGCCACAGAAGCACCCTCGCGTCCTGCCGTTAAGGCGGAGCAGGAAGGACTTGTTTTTTATATGGAGGAGCAGGATCTCTGGTATATGGAGGGCTACAGCCTGTCCATCGTTTATATAGCGGGGGAAGATGATATCGAGTATGTGTACCAGCCGCTGACCGTGGCCGGTCAGGCCGAATAGACAGACGCGGAATATAATCAGAACAAGGTGGCGTCCATTCAGGGTAAATAGAATGGACGCCATTTTTTTGCTGCGCGCGCCTGTTAGCCGGGAGTTTGTTATGAAGGTGGCACTATGCTAAGGTGTCAATAGCTAAAGCACTTATATTAATTCTTAGGAGGCCGTGAAATGGATTACTCCAAGTCGAAAGCTGCTATTGCAGAGCAAGCTGCCTTATACACCCAGAAATATAAAAAGTACGCCTGGTTTCATGAGCCTGCTTCCCTTTATGATCTGGATACCCTGAAGCTGCTGCAAGTCAGAAAGATCACAACCTACGAGCCGTTAAAAGAATTTACCAGCCTCAAGAAGCTGGAATTCGGCACCACAGACTCCAGCATGACGATCCCCGATCTTGCCGGTCTTGAGGCCGCTGAAAGTCTGGAGCACCTGAGCTTCATAAGCAAATCAACGATTAAGAAGAATATCGAAGCCTTGTCTAAGCTTAAGAAGCTGCAGTCGCTCCAGCTCTTTTATGTCCGGCATACACTGCCTGACCAGCTGCTGGCTCCGCTTAAATCACTAAAGTCGGTCAGCTTTTCGAAATATAATTATGACAGCCAGACGGTTCTGCCGGACAGCCTGGAGACGGTCAGCATGAGCTTTGATGAGATTGTGAATATACCGGCTTTTGCGCCCCATCAGGGCGTGAAGCAGGTGTCTCTGGGCGGACAAACCTGCCAGCTGGAGAGCCTGGATTCCTTCCGAGTTTTCCCGGAGGTAGAGGAGATCAGGCTGATCGCCCCCAAAAAGCTGGCGGATCTTTCCTATGCCGCCGAGCTCCGGAAGCTGAGGGTCCTTGACGCCAATTTTGCTGCCGCGGCGGATTTAAGCCCCTTTTCCGGGCATGGCAGCATTGAGGAGATACGGCTTAGGGGCTCCTCTGTGGAGCAGGTTCACGATATGGGGGTATGTCCAAACCTTAAGACACTGTACCTTGAAAAAAGCAAGCTGAAATCAATCGAGGGCATACGGGAGCAGTTTCCGCAGCTGGAGCTGCTCTGGATATGGGAAACCCCGTTAAAGGATTTGCAGCCATTGACCGGAATGCACAGCCTAAAGAATCTCGACCTGACGAAGCTTAAGCCGGAATCGTGGGATTTCATTTCTACACTTACGGGTCTGGAGGTGCTTGATTTATGTAAAACCTCCTTTTCCGATCCGGGCCTTCTCCTTGAGCTTCCCCGGTTAAAGAAGCTGCGGCTGTCAGGCAGCAATGCTGACCCCCATTCCGGCGTATATAAAGAATTGGAGGACGCTATCCTTAACCGGAACGGCGAGCTGATTCATTAGGCATATAAGCGGACATAAAAAGAGGGCGCCCATTCTAAAGAATGGACGCCGGCTGTGCGGGCAGCGGGGGATACAATGTTGAAGCATTATTGCGAGCTGCGGAAGCTTTCTTCCTCCATCGCAAAGTCAAAATCGTCAATATCATACACCTGGACGGGAATACCGCCCTCAATAATGCGCTGAATCAGCTCGAACTGGTCGGTTAATACGGGTAATTTCTCGCGCACGGAAGTCAGCAGCAGCTCGGTCTCGATCGGGTCGAAGGCCTCGCCATAGGCTGCGTTATCCATGCTGTTGATGATTGTAATCTGTGCATGCTCACCCAGCAGAATACCGGAGCTCTTCTGCCAGGGAACAGCCAGGCAGCGGTTGATTTTCTTGGAATTAAGCGGCTCCTCGAAATAGGCGATCAGCTCACGGATTTTGCTTTTGACATGCAGATCATCATCGGCCCGGTTCATCAGCGGCTCATCGCTGTCCCGCAGCTCATACAGCTCCATAACCGTTGTGTAGGGCACAATATATTCCACAGGGCTTTGCGGCACGAGAAGCTGGCCGTATATGGCGATCATGACTGCTTCCGTCACAAATTGTCTAGACATCCTTATCCTCCTGAAGATCGGTACTGCAATCGTACTTATAGACCTAAAAATATAAAAACACTGTGGGCCGCAAATGTCAACACCACCCAAGCAGGTCATAAAAAAAGAAAGGGCGTAACGTTCTGTGAAGCAATGGAAAGCTTTTTACACCTTTGTCCGGCCTTATATGAAATGGATTGTGCTGACGCTTATCATCGGCATGATCAAATTCAGCATTCCGTTAACCCTGCCGATGCTTATGAAATATGTGGTCGATGATCTGCTGACGCCTTCAGGTCTGACTGCAGCGGAAAGAATCTCGAAGCTGTTCTATGTACTTGGCGGCGCGTTCGTGCTGTTTGTAGTGATCAGAGGGCCAGTGGAGTACTACCGCCAATATTTTGCCCAGCTGATCACAAGCAGAGTGCTGTTCGATATGCGCAACAAGCTGTACAGCCATCTGCAGCGCCTGTCCCTGCGGTATTACCAGAATACGAAGGTGGGCGAAGCGATCTCCAGGTTCATTAACGATGTGGAGCAGTCCAAGAACCTGGTCGAGGTCGGCATGATGAACGTCTGGCTCGACATGTTCACACTGGTCTTCGCGCTGGGGTTCATGTTCTATCTCAATCCGGTGCTGGCGCTCGTCTCGATTGCAGTTCTGCCGCTGTACGGCATTGCCGTTAACACCTTGTACAAACGCCTGAAGGTGCTGACCAAGGACCGGTCCCAGGCGCTGGCGGTCATTCAGGGCTATCTGCATGAACGCATTCAGGGCATAGCAATCATCCGCAGCTTTACGATGGAGAAGGCGGATCAGAAGCAATTCGAGGGCATCAACGGCAGGTTTCTGGAAAAAGCGATGGCCCAGACCCGCTGGAATGCGGTCACCTTCGCCATTATCAATACCCTGACGGATCTCGCCCCGCTGCTTGTTATCGGGTACGGCGGCTACGAGGTGATCCGCGGCAATCTGACAATTGGTACCTTTGTCGCTTTCTTCGGCTACCTGGACCGTATGTATGCGCCGCTGCGGCGGCTGATCAACTCCTCCACCGTACTGACCCAGGCCTCAGCTTCGCTGGAGCGGGTGCTGGAGCTGCTGGATGAGCCTTATGATATTGCAGACCGGCCCGGTGCGAAGCCGCTCAAGAATGCAGCCGGTGCAATTGAGTTCGACCGGGTATGGTTCAAATACAGGGAAGAGAACGAGTGGGTACTGAAGGAGATCAGCCTCAGCATCAGCCCGGGCCAGACGGTTGCGTTTGTCGGGATGAGCGGGGGCGGGAAGTCCTCCCTGATCAGCCTGATTCCGCGCTTCTATGATATCAGTGAAGGCCGGCTGCTGATGGACGGTGAGGATATCCGGGACCTGACCCAGGAAAGCCTGCGGCGGACGGTGGGCATGGTGCTGCAGGATAATTTCCTGTTCAGCGGCTCGGTACGCGACAATATTCTGTTCGGCAACCCGGAGGCAGGTGAGGCAGAGGTTATTGCCGCTGCGCAGGCTGCCAATGCCCATGATTTCATCATGCAGCTGCCGGAAGGCTATGATACCGAGGTCGGTGAGCGCGGGGTGAAGCTGTCCGGCGGGCAGAAGCAGCGTGTGGCCATTGCGAGAGTCTTCCTCAAGGACCCGAAGGTGCTGATACTGGATGAGGCCACCTCGGCGCTCGATCTGGAGTCGGAGCATCTGATCCAGCAGTCGCTGCAGTCACTGGCTTCTGAGCGCACCACGCTGATCGTCGCCCACCGGCTGTCGACCATTACCCATGCAGACCAGATTATTGTTCTGGAAAATGGGGAGATTACGGAGCGCGGGACACATGACGAGCTGATGCTGCTGGACGGCAGCTATGCCCGGCTGTTCAATGTGCAGCGGCTGGACGGGTAGAGGATTGTAACGGCTTCCTTAACAGGGAGGCCGTTTTTTATTGCATTATCGTTATGGTTACAGTACACTGTAACTATAACATCTGACTGTAACTTGTGTGATCTGGAGGCTGATACGATGAATACCTATACCGGCAAACAGCTGGCTGAGCTGGTACAGCAGGAAGCTCCCGATATGAATCTGCGGACGGTGCGGTATTACACGCAGATTGGATTGCTTCCGCAGCTTACGCTCTCCGGTAATAAACGCGTCTACACCGACCGCCATTACAGGCATCTGCTGGCTATTTTGACTTTGTCCAGAAGCGGGGAGAGTCTGGCGGATATCCAGTCCAAGCTGGCGGACATGCCGGATGAAGAGATAGCGAAGATAGGCGGACGCCTGAAGTTTCTGCAGCCGGAACAGCTCCTGTCCGGTGATACGCTCATGGTCAGCGAGGATATTATGCTGACGGTCAGCCCGCGGATTTCTGCAGAGCTGAGGCTGGAGCTTCAAGAAACGATCAGCCGGATGCTGAAGGAGGGGCAATAAGGATGATAACAGCGCGTTTGGCCAAATCGGTGCTTGAGCATGAGGAAGGGCTGAATCATCTATTCATTCAGATCCATCCGCCGGAAAAGTGGGAGCATGCGGTAGTCCGGCTATTAATGCCGGAGGGGATTAGCGCGGGAAAGGCTTACGGTGAGTGTGAGACAGCCGGCTCAGGCGATCTGCTTCTGCTTATTCCCGGCATTATGAATGAGCTGCTGGTGGAGCTTTATACTGGGGAGGCTATCGCCTGCGGCGAAGTAAGTTTAGCTATAATTGTCACGTATACGGACCATCATGGAAATGTTGAGACCGGGCAGCTTGCCCTGCCGCTTATGATTGCGGATGCTGACAGCGCGGAAGCTGAGCAGCCGGAGCTTGACGAGGAGGTTGTTAATAAAGTTAAAGCACTCGCAGGGCTAAAGGGGAAACGTTCAGGACGCAACGAATTTATTGACTGTACGCCGCAGCGTAAGCAGACCGTCTTTGATCCGCATTACCGTTCTGAACTGGAGAAGCAGTATCGTGTAGACGGAGGCGTTAACACCTTAGGCGAAGGGTGAGAAGTCAACGGACCTTGCACCGGCATCCCGGTAAAATATAAAGGCTGGCATCACCGCCTGATTCATGCGGAAGATGCCAGCCTTTTTGAGCAGAGTACGGCAAAAAGATTATCCTCTCCCGATAATCAGCGACAACAGCCCGGCGGCGATCAGCGGCCCGACCGGTACGCCCTTGAACAGGGCTACGCCCAGAACGGTGCCGATCAGGAGACCGGCGATAACGGTCGGCTGGCTGCCCATCAGCACGGCGCCGCGGCCGCCGAGGTAAGCAACCAGCATGCCGATGCCGATGGCAGTCAGCGATTTCCAGTGGAAAAAGGACTGCCAGACCGTATTCAGCGAGATTTTGCCGCTGGCCAGCGGGGTCATCACCCCGATTGTCAGGATGATAATGCCGATCGTCAGGCCGTGCTTTTCCATCCACGGAAAAGTCTGCTGCAGTCCGAGTACTCTCAGCAGCAGTAATACGACCATAGCGATGGTAACCGGCGAGTTGCTGCTGATAATGCCAAGCGCGGCCAGGCCGAGCAGCAGCAGGGAGGTGATATCCATGTAAGCGGGCACTCCTTGTCTTATTTGAGCTTTTGTGAAACGATGTGATCGGCAATCAGCTTGCCGTGCCCGCGTCCGGTCTCGATAAATACCTCATTGGCATTACGGCCGGAGGCGATAACTCCCGCTACATAGAGGCCGGGAATATTACTCTCCATAGTCGAAGGGTCGAACGACGGTTTGTCCAGTGCATCGTCCATGAGCACCCCTGCCGATGACAGCAGTGCCCTGCTAGGGCGGAAGCCGGTCATTGCCAGCACAAAATCATTGTCCAGCTCACTGGCTTCCCCGCTGTGTCTGGTTACAATGACCGAGGACGGAGTAATTTCCGTAACCCGTGATTCCAGGTGTAGTGTGATAAGGCCTTTTGTCACCATGCTCTCAAAAATAGGCCGTACCCATGGCTTAATATTATCGGAGATGCTCGCCCCACGGTAGACCATATCTACGGATGCGCCAACACGGATCAGCTCCAGCGCCGCATCTACTGCGGAGTTGCTGCCCCCAATGACCGTGACCTTCATTCCGGTATACGGATGGGCCTCGCCAAAATAATGTGTAACTTTCGGGAGCTCCTCACCCGGGATGCCGATCATATTCGGCTGGTCGAAATAACCGGTCGAGATGACCACATGGGCAGCCTGCCGGCTCTGACGTTCTCCGCGCTTGTTAACAGTATGTACTGTAAAGCTGCCATCCTCATTATTTTCCACACTCAGCGCTTCTTCATACGCGGCAATTGCAAGGCCGTGCTGTTCAGCTGCCCGGCGGTAATAGACAAGTGCTTCATGGCGGAACGGCTTGTCATTAGGGGAGGTGAAGGGAACATCGCCGATCTCAAGCAGCGAGGTTGTGCTGAAGAACTGCATGCTGGTCGGATACAGATAAATGGAGTGCACGATAAAGTTTTTCTCAATAATCAGAGTGGACAGCCCCTGACGCTGGCATTCAATAGCTGCTGACAGTCCGCAGGGACCGGCGCCGATAATAATAACGTCTTTCATAATGACTTGCGACCTCCTGATGGATAAGTTCTATCTCTGAATGTTACCTTAATTTTTAATTTAACGCCAATGGAGACGTAAAAATCCAGCTGCAGCGGTTGCCGGAAATCCTTAAATTTGATATAATTAGATGTATATCTAAGTATTCTTTCTTTTTGCTCCAGTTTATAAATGTTACGGGAGTGTGACCCTACGTGCAGCTTGATAAAATAGTCAATTACCATAAGGCCTTATCCGATCCGACCAGACTGCGCATACTGCTGCTGCTGTCCAAGGGTGAAGAAATTCACGGCCAGGCGCTGGCGCAGCGGCTAAATCTGTCGCAGCCCACTGTAACCCATCATGCCGCCAAGCTGCGGGAAGCCGCGATGATTACAGAGCGCCGGGACAAAAACACCGTCTATTTTAGAATGAACCCTGAGTTTATCCGGGCAGGCTCCGAGGCTTCGCTGAGTTTTATTTTTTCTAAAGGAACGCAGGAGATGGAGCAGGAATCACCGGAGAACAACCTGAGGGAGTCGGTGCTGCGTAACTTTTTTGCCAAAGACGGAAGGCTGCGCCAGATTCCCGCCCAATACAAGAAGAAGCTGATTGCGCTGCAATTTATGGCCGAGAAGCTGACTCCGGGAACGGTCTACAGCGAGCAGGAATTGAATGAGTTCATTAAGCAATATCATGAGGACTACGCCACGATCCGCCGGGAATTCATCATGCACCAGTTCATGTACCGCGAGCACGACCAATATGAGCTGAACCCGACCGAAATGTGGACGCGCTGGGAAAATGTAAGATAGACGGTTCTTGTCACTTAATGCTCTTATAGTTGAGGAGATTCTGTGACAATTGTTGCCACTGCTGATTAAAGGGATAGAAAAGTGAATAAACTGGAATTGTAAGCGTTATCTGACATATACTTCGAAAGGAGACTTTCAGTATGATATTCAAACGCGCTAAAAAAAATACAATCTCTGAGCCGATCACTGTCACCTTGCCGCAGATCAAACAGGCTGTCAGGCAATTCGAAGAGGATATGCCTGCCCCGATTAACCGTACCGCACTGATACTGGAGGATAAAAGCATTGATGTGTCCCGGCTGAAGCGCTACCTGGGCGGGATTCCCCAGCAGAAATTTTATATGTCGCGTGAAACCTATGAAATTTTTGAGGAAGCTGACAAGCTGGTGCCGTATTATCTCGATCTCGTTCAATCTGCGGTGGATCTTTATATTAGCGATACCGGCAAGCTGCCGCTCATCGAGGATGCCTGGCTGCCGGAGGTGCATTACCGCCTGCTTCATACGGAACGCTATCTGAAGGAGACGCCGCCGTTTCCGCTGTATATTACCGAGGAAGAGATGATGCTGACCCACCGGGCTGAGCATTTTGAATAACCGGAGTAATCTTTTAATAGACCTGGAAGACTGTTCAGCAGGACGTGAGCTTAGAGCACGGTTCTGCGGGACAGTCTTTTCTTTGACCGGACATGCATAGTACAATAAATCTCTGGAATCCAAGCGGATAAGGAGAGTTAGGAATGAGAATGAAAGAGGCTTTGCTGTTTGATCTGGACAACACCCTGATGGACCGCGACCATACCTTCCGCAGCTTCAGCACACAATTCGTAAAGGATGCTCTCGGGCATCTGAGTGAAGAAGAGGCGCAGCGGGTAGTCGAGGATATCATCGTGCGGGATGCGGACGGGTACCGTGACAAGAACGGTTTTTTTGCCGAGCTGAGTGAGGTGCTGCCCTGGCAGACCCCGTTAAGCGCGGCGGAGATCCGGGCATACTATGATAAAAATTATGCCGGCCATGGTGCGGCTATGCGGCATGCGGCAGAAATACTGCAATACAGCCGGGAGAAGGGATATATGCTGGGCCTTCTAACGAATGGCTACAAGGAGCTGCAGGACGGCAAAATCGATCTGCTTGGCCTGCGCGGCTACTTCAAAACGATTGTCATTTCGGAGGAAGCCGGAATCCGTAAGCCGGATCCGGCCATCTACAAGCTGGCGCTGGAGCGTCTGGGCGCCTCTGCAGAGCAGACACTGTTCATCGGCGATCATCCGGTCAATGATATCTGGGGGGCCGGCAAGGCGGGAATGGACACCATCTGGCTCAAGCGGAACCACCCGTGGGATGAAAGTCTGGATGTGCAGCCGTGGAGAACCATTAATGAGCTGGATGAGCTGAAGGATATTATTTAAATTTTCGGGTAGAGTTTGTATATAAAAAATACTTTACCGGGGTCCGGCGTTGACAATGCACAGCCGGGACGTTTATAGTTACAGCATATTAACCGGAAGGAGACGATGTAATATGACAGTTTATACAGCACGTTCATTATCGGTAACAACTGTTGTAGATACGTGTCTTCCGGGAACAGCGGCTGCTCAGCAAGTGTGAAGCAGCTTAGCAGGTAAGCTCTTAGAGTGCCTTTTAGAGCCGTCCGGGACCGTATGTGTTCCGGCGGCTTTTTTGCGTGGCCAGGCGATATTTAATGCGGATCATTCCGTATTTGATGTGCCTGGGGACCGCGCACAGAAATGTGCGGTTCTCCCCTCTCCGGGGAAGACCGCAGCTTTCTGTACCTGATTTTATCACAGCCCTTTCTTATGAGCGAAAGGGGGAAGCTGATGAAATCCGCCGCCGGAACGTTAGGTTCCGGCGGCTTTTTGTGTTCCCGGACAGCATGAGTGGAGAAATAAACAAATATCAGGAGGAATTAACACTACAATGAGGATTGAACAATATGGATGGAATAAGAACTGGCAGGACAAATGGGACGGAATGACCCAGAATCAGGAGCAGGCAGGCAATACGCGCGTTCCCGGGCGGATCACCGGTGACTTCGGCAGCAAATACCGTGTGATGACTGATGCGGGCGAAACCTGGGGTGAGCTGGCCGGAAAGCTCCGGCATACACTGACTGATTCGGGAGAGTATCCGGCCATCGGTGATTGGGTAAGCCTCGCTATGCAGGACGGGGGAGAGCATGCGGTCATTCACGGGGTGCTTCCGCGCCACAGTGTCATTTCCCGCAAGGTGGCCGGAAATACGCAGGCTGAACAGATTGTTGCAGCCAATGTGGACACTCTGTTTCTGGTCAGCGCCTTGAACGATGATTATAATGTGCGGCGGATGGAGCGGTATCTGATTATGGCCTGGAACAGCGGGGCGAATCCGGTCATTCTGCTGACCAAGGCCGATCTGTGTCCGGATGCGGATACAAGAATTGCAGAGATGGAGCGGGCCGCCCCGGGTGTGCCTGTCCATGCGGTCAGCGCCCTGCTTGGCGACGGCCGCGATGAGCTGCTGCCGTATATCCGCAGCGGCCAGACAGTGGCCCTGACCGGCTCGTCCGGCTGCGGCAAATCCACTATGGTCAACTGGCTCAGCGGCCAAAACCTTCAGCTGACCAAGGACGTCAGAGAGGGCGACAGCCGCGGGCGGCATACAACGACGCACCGGGAAATGTTCGTCCTGCCTGAAGGCGGAATTATCGTGGATACTCCCGGAATGCGCGAGCTGCAGCTGTGGGAGGATGAGGGAGGGCTTGAGCTTGCCTTCGGCGATATCAGCAGTCTGGCGGCGGAATGCCGCTACAGCGACTGCAGCCATGAGCGGGAGGAGGGCTGCGCTGTACTGGAAGCAGTCTCCTCCGGCCTGCTGGAGGAGAAGCGGCTTTTGAACTACCGCAAGACGCAGAAGGAGCTCCGCTTCCAGAACAGCAAGGAGCAGCGGCAAAAGCGGAAGGCTGCAGCCCCTGCAGGCAAAGCAAGCGCCCCGCGGCCGCGCAGTGCCTCCTGGCAGCGTCAGCTTGAGGAATATTGATTCACTTTAATAAATAGAAGAAGGCCATCCGTACCCTGCAGCTGACTGCTCAGGTAAGGATGGCCTTCTTATGCTGCAGAGGCGCTGCTCATCTAGGGGCAGCGCCTCTGCTATATATAAATAAAAGTCCGGATTGTGAGCATAACAGATGCCTGATAAGTAATCCTGATGTCTAAACCGTGTACCGGACCTTTAACGCTGGTGCTGTATTAGAACGATGCAGCAGCGGATTTAGCTTCTTCCAGACCTTTTGCAATGATGTTGGCAGATTCCTGCGGGTTCTGGTTGTGGCCTTCGATGATAACCTGGGTGATATCCTGGAAGCCCCAGAAGCTCAGGTTGTTCACGATGAAGTTAACAGCCATTTCAGCGTTTGCTGCAGGGCCTGTGGAGTAGATGCCGCCTCTTGCGTTCAGGACAGCCGCTTTTTTGCCGGTAAGCAGGCCTACAGGACCTTCAGCTGTATATTTGAAAGCAGTACCAGCCTGGTTCACATAGTCAATGTAAGTGTGCAGAACAGCAGGAACCGTCATGTTCCAGAGCGGGAAGCCGAATACTACCTTGTCAGCAGCAACGAACTGGTCCAGGTATTTCTTAACAAGCGCTGCGCCTGCAGCTTCTTCAGGAGTTGCTTCAAAGCCCTGTGCGGCTTTGTAGATACCAGTGATCAACGTGTTGTCGTAGTATGGAAGCTCTTCAGCGAACAGGTCCAGCTCAGTAACCTGATCTTCCGGGTGGGATTCTTTGTAGCTTGCAAGGAATGCATTGTAAAGTTGAACACTTACAGCCTGTTCCGCAGGGCGGTTGTTTGCTTTGATGAAAAGTACGTTAGACATTATGATTTCTCCTTAGATATATATTTAATACTTACTATATTTAATATAGCATTGAATAATTAGTTTGTAAATATCCGTCGAAAGAAAAATATATTTCAGCGACAGCAAACGTCTATGTTTTGCAAAACCACCATATCTCCGGCTGGACGGCAAAAGAAGGGGAACAGAACATCAATATGTAGTAAAAGGAATACGACAACCCTATTTCTTCCAGAAATTAGAAAGTTTGAGCTGCCGGGGACCCGGTTATATAGGTGATACAAGGGAGACAGGAAATCATTTCCTGAATTCATAACCCGCAAGCTATATTGAAAAAGGAGCGATTGACATGTCCATTGACCGTTTCATCATTAAAAAACTGGACAGCTGTCACGAAGAACAGACACGAAAAAATTTAGTGAAGTTGTTCAAGCTGCGTATTCAGAAAGCGGAAAAGGAAGAGAACAAGAGTCACCGGATCAGCTGAAAGCCAGCCGCTGACGTACCGTAAATCAGCCGACATATAGAGCGGAGCACCTTCTTTCCGGGCGGAAGAACGTGCTTTTTTTTGTGCAAAAAAAAACTACCCCTCTGTTTAATAGAGGGATAGGGCTAGTGAATCATTTTCACTGTAACTGTGCAATATAGCTTCGGAGCCTTTAATTTCGATACTGATAAGTGAATTCAAACATTTCTGCAGGGCGCTTTTGCCCTTCTGGATCTTGAGCTCCAGTGTATTGTTCAGGATTCGAAGTACCTTTTGGGTAGGCTGTTTATTTTCTGTAGTGAAGTATACCGGGACTGACTTGTTCTGAAATGTGATGAGCATTCTCATAATTGAAATCACCTCGCTAAAAGTATTTCATGGTATGATCATACCCGTCATTTCTTAATTTTACCTTAAAATTAGCTTATGATAACATAAAGATTGCTAGCTTGATAGATTGAAGCTTTTTTATTGCTGGGCGATTCCTGTATTCCTGGGAATCCGGGAAGGAAATAGGACTGTGAATAATAATGAAAAGGTATATTTAGCGCGTTTTCTGTTTCCCGAAGCAGCGCTGCACGGGAAGGGAATATCCGGTTTGCTGCAAATGGCGGTATCCGCAGAACGAATATGCCGGCTGAAATATTGTGAAGGAGAGCATAATCAGGATCTTTGTCTGCAAGTACATAAAGAACGGACTATTATATCCAGCATAGATGATGAGGATTCGTTCGGATATGAGCTTACGGAGCCCGCCAAGGTGAAACGGGCCTGCTATTATCTGTTTGACTGTGCTGAACAGACGGAAGCGAAGCTTGACGATACAGATATACCTGCACTGCAAATGTCGAAGAGCAGGTTCAATGAGCTTAAAGACAAGGCGGCCACCTCCACCCTGTACTTTTTGGCAGAGTGCCTGACTGAGGAGACGGGAGATCTGGTCCGGTCCGCCCAGCTGGCCAGAGCCTTGAAATACCGGACGGCTGACGGCGAGCTGAGGCTCTGCTCCCGCGGCACGGACAGCTGGACCTTCCAGCATGCCGGATACATCGGAGATACCTCCGGCGGCTGGCTCCTGCGGATGAGCTGTGAATCCGCAGAGGACTGGATCATTGCCGTCCCCGCAAGCAAGGCTGATGTGTGTTATGCATTGTATGAATGGATGCTGCATTCCTCAGAGGTGGCTAATCCAGAATAACAGATGAATACGGCGGCAGGGTGAGTCCGGCTCCGTTCAGCTGCGCCTCCCCCGGAAGAGCCTTGACTACCCGGGTATAGGAGTAACCGTCTGTTCCCTGTACCAGGTTAACCTTCTGGCTGCTGCCTGTAAGATTATGCAGAGCGAGCACCTGCTGCCCGGCCGTTATCCGTTCAAAGGCCATTACCCCGTCATTTCCCGAGGCATAGTCCCGGATGGCTCCATCCCGGAGCGCGGGTATCTGATTGCGGAGAGCGATAAGCTGACGGTACCAGTCCAGCAGCGAGGTGCTGCTAAGCTGGCTCTCCACATCAGCGCCTGTATTCCCCTTATTGTTAGTGTCGGGTTCCCATGTGGTCTGGCCGGCACTGCCCCTGTCTGCAGACCAGGGCATAGGCTCCCGAATTCCTTCATCCGGCTTGCGGCCTAACATCCCGATTTCCTCCCCGTAATAAATAAACGGATTACCCGGAAGCGTGAGCAGCATTGCCGCTGCCATTCTGGCATGATCCGGATTGCTCTCCAGCACGCTCATTACCCGGTTCTGGTCATGGTTGGTCAGGAATGTGGCATCGGTGAAGCTTCCCCCGGAAATTTGGGCAAACAGCTTGTAGGTCCGTTCCAGCGTGAAGGCGGCGCCGCTGTCCTTTTCGCTTTTGGCTGCACTTACCAGCGTTTCACCCAGCCCGAAATTAAAGCCGGAATCAAAGGCTTTATCGAGATAAGCGCCAACCGACACGGCTGAATTCTCCCACACCTCCCCGACAATATAGGCCTGCGGGTTGACCTCGTTCATGGCCTGGCGGAATTCCTGCCACCAGGCTACATTTTTGGCGGTTGTTTCCTCGCTTTTATCGGTTACAAGATCCTCATAAATATGCTTGGCCGCATCCAGACGGAAGCCGTCGACACCCTGCTCCAGCCAGAATCTTCCGATATCCTTCATCTCATTGCGGACCTCCGGATTGTCGAAATTGAGATCGGGCATCCCGTCCCAGAAAATGCCCAGATAGTGGCTCCCCCGTGCAGAATGCCACGGGCTTCCGCTGCCGGCTGCACTGCTCCCGCTGACAGGGCGGCTCTGGTCTTCCGCCCAGACGTAGTAGTCCCGGTATTTGCTGTCCTGCTGTGTAGCAGCTTCCACAAACCACGGATGCTCCTTCGAGGTGTGGTTGACGACAAGGTCCATTATGACCTTGATTCCCCGCTTATGCGCCTCCCGGATCAGCTCCTGCATATCCTCAAGTGTGCCGTAATCCGGGTTAATGCTGCGGTAGTCGGTAACATCATAGCCGTGATAGCTGGGGGAAGGGTTAACCGGCATAAGCCAGATGCCCCCGACGCCCAGATCGCTGGAAGTATCAGGATTTCCGTCATTTAAATAATCCAGCTTCTCTGTCAGCCCGCGCAGATCACCGATACCGTCGCCGTCCGAATCATAAAAGGACCGGACAAAAACCTCATAGTAAACGGTGGACGGCTGTTCATCGATTGCAGTGCCCTGGGCGGTGCCCGGCTGCTGTGCTCCCTGCGGTGCCGGGCTGCTGTCAGGCGCTGGTGAGGCTTCTCCGGTTGTGACTGGGAGTGGTCCTCCATTATCACCGCCGGCAGTATTTCCGTTATTTGTGCATCCGGCCAGCATAGCGGCAGTTAATCCGGTAATGGCTAAGATATTCAGCAGGCGGCGTCCTTTAGGTAAGCCGGGTTCGTATTTCATTGGTTATCATTCCTTCCCGTTTGATTTCTACATTAATATGTATCTCAGTAAGCGCTTTACTAAATATAGTAGTGGAATAATCCTTTTAGGTAAAACGTTTGCACAAGGCTAATAAGAGTATATATGAGCGATTTAGTTCATTTTCGGCATTTAATACCAATAAATCTCTTCAAATCGGCTGAATACTATGAATTTCTTATGAATATAACCATTATTATCTTTTGGGGCCTGTAAATGAATATGATCCGGCGTTTAAATCCAAGATTTCTGGGGCTAAAGAATGCGCAAACGGTGGTCATTTCTGCTTTTAACCAATCTGTAGGCATGTGCATATCCTTTAGGTAAGGGCCAAAGACCCGGGAAGAAAGGAGAATGAAGAATGAATATCAAGAAAAAGCTGATGCTGCCGCTGATGCTCCTGGTCTTGTGCTTCTCAGTGCTCGCCGGCTGCGGCGGAGAAGGGGCGGGAGTAAAGGTGAAAATCGGCGAAGTCACCCGTTCCGTCTTTTATGCGCCTGAGTATGTGGCATTGTCGCAGGGCTTCTTCAAGGATGAAGGGCTGGATGTCGAGCTGCAGACCATTCCGGGCGGCGATAAGACAATGACGGCTCTGCTCTCCGGAGCGATAGATGTTGCGCTTGTAGGGTCTGAGACCTCAATTTATGTAGCCCAGCAGGGTGCGGATGATCCTGTTATCAATTTTGCCCAGCTTACACAGCGGGACGGGACCTTCCTGTTTGCCCGCAAGGCAGAGGGTGAATTCAGCTGGGAGCAGCTGAAGGGGGCGACGTTCCTTGGGCAGCGTGCCGGCGGTATGCCGCAGATGGCTGGTGCATTTACTCTGCATAACAAAGGAATCGATGCCGGGCAGGATCTCACGCTGATTCAAAATATTGATTTTGCCAATATTGCCGGCGCGTTTGCCTCCGGCACGGGGGATTATGTGCAGCTGTTCGAGCCGCAGGCCTCAATTTTTGAAAGCGAAGGCCGAGGTGCAGTCGTAGCCTCATTCGGCGTGGAAAGCGGCTATCTGCCATACACCGTCTTTATGTCCAAGCAAAGCTATATCAGCAAAAACGGGGATACCGTGCAAAAATTCACTAATGCGGTCCAGCGGGCCCAGCTGTGGGTACAGGAGCATACTCCGGAGGAGATTACGGATGCGGTCATGCCGTATTTTGAGAACACCGACCGGGGAATTGTTGTCTCAGCGATCAAGCGCTACAAGGAGCAGGATACGTATGCGCTCAATCCTATTATAGAGGAAACAGAATGGAACAATCTGCTGGATGTCATTGACAATGCCGGTGAGCTGCAGGAGCGGATTCCGCTGGAGAAAATCGTAGACAACAGCTTTGCGGAAAAGGCGGAGGCCGGGATTAAAACTTCATCCGGGAAATGAGGGGCTGAACTATGCTGCCAGTTGTGCAACTGAAGGGCGTGACGCACGCCTACCTGGGGGACCGGGAGGCTTCTCTTGCCATCGAGGACTTAAGCCTGGAGGTGGGGCAGGGTGAATTTGTCAGCCTGGTCGGACCAAGCGGCTGCGGCAAGACAACGCTGCTCTCAATCATTGCCGGGCTGGTGCGGCCATCGCTCGGTGAGGTGACAGTGAGCGGGCGGACCATTGAGGGGCCGTCCTCCGAAGTGGGTTACATGCTCCAGCAGGATTATCTCTTTCCGTGGCGCACCATTCTGGACAATGCATTGCTCGGACTGGAGCTGACCGGAAATTTGACCCCGGAGTCGAAGCAAAAGACGCTGGACCTGCTGGCGGATATGGGGCTGGCCGGCAAAGAACAGGCTTATCCGGCCCAGCTGTCAGGCGGTATGCGCCAGCGGGTGGCACTGGTGCGCACACTCGCGACAGATCCCGGGCTGCTGCTGCTGGATGAGCCGTTCTCCGCGCTGGATTATCAGATCAAGCTGCAGCTGGAGGACCTGGTATCGGAGACACTGCGCCGGCGCGGGACTACAGCGGTGCTGGTGACCCATGATTTGTCCGAAGCGATTGCCGTCAGCAGCAGGGTCATCCTGCTGCAGCGTAACCCCGGCCGGATCCGCAAAATATTTGAGGTGCCGGAGGAAATCCGCAGCACGCCTCCGCTGTATGCGCGCGACCTGCCGGGCTTTGCGGAGCTTTTTCATGAAGTGTGGAAGGAAATGGAGCTGGCAGGAAAGGAGGGACAGTGAGTATGAACGGGCTTAACGAAATGCCGGATTCCCGCGGAGAGTGGCTGCAGCAGAAGCATCTGGATTACAAGAAGCAAAAGCGCCGCTGGGGCAGCCGTGTTATGGCCGTGCGGGCCAGTCTGCTGGTGCTGTTCTTCTTGTTCTGGGAGGCCGGTGTCAGGCTGGGCTGGATCGATGAGCTGCTGTTCAGCTATCCGACGAAGGTATTCCGTCAAATCTGGAAGGACATGGCCAGCGGCAGCCTGTGGCCCCATCTCGGGATGACAGTCGGGGAAACGGCGGTCGGCTTTGTGCTCGGCACACTGCTCGGCACGCTGCTTGCGGTCATCATCTGGTGGTCGCCATTTTTATCAGCGGTGCTTGATCCGTATATGGTTGTGTTCAACAGCATGCCCAAGGTCGCGCTCGGCCCGATTTTTATCGTGATGTTTGGAGCAGGCTTCACAGCCATTGTTATTACTACCTTATCCATCACTGTCATTATCACTACACTGGTTGTCTATAACAGCTTCTGCAGCGTTGATCCCAATCTGGTCAAGGTGGTCCGGTCCTTTGGGGCCTCGCGGGTGCAGGAGTTCAATAAAGTCATTCTGCCTGCCTCTTTTCCGGCAATTGTCTCAACCCTGAAGGTAAATGTCGGGATGTCGTGGGTCGGGGTCATCGTCGGTGAGTTTCTGGTGGCAAAATCGGGACTCGGCTATCTGATCATTTACGGCTTTCAGGTGTTCAATTTTACACTGGTGATGTCCAGCCTGCTCATTATTGCTGCAGTCGCGACGGCGATGTATCAGCTCGTTGTCTACGTGGAAAAGCTGCTTTTGTCGCGGCTTTGAACCGTATGTCATATTGTGTCTCCCTGAAAAATCCTGTACCATGTCTATATCTTACAAGCAAGCTGAAGCAGACAGTCAAGGAGAGGTATTTACATGGGATTCAGGGTTATCAAAACAGCGGCTGCCACGCTGCTGTCCATACTGCTCGCAGCCGCTGTGGGTATTCCAAATGCGCAAAGCGCGGGCCTGCTGGCTATTCTCGGGGTGGAAACAACGCGGAAAAGGAGCCTTCGGACCATTATCGCCCGTTTTTCCGCCTCGCTGGTAGGTCTTTTTATGGGTTGTATCTTATTTGCAATGCTTGGCTTTCATTACTGGGTTCTCGGGCTTTACGTGCTGTTCGGCTTTCCGCTGATCGTCAGATCGGGCTTCAAGGAAGGGATTGTCACCAGCTCCGTCATTGTGTTCCGCGTGTTCGGACAAGCTGAGCTCTCCGCCCATATCCTGCTGCAGCAGATTGAGCTGCTGGCCATCGGGCTCGGCTCGGCCGGGCTGGTCAATCTCATCTATATGCCGCAGACCGCCGGCGTGATCTCGGGCATCCGCAAGGAGGTGGACGGGTATTTCTCGGTCATTTTCAAGCAGATGGCGACGACGCTGCGTGAACCTTCCTATGTATGGGACGGAAAGGAGCTGATCGGGGCAAATGCTGCGGTCCAGCGCGGGCTTACAGCAGCAACCAGGGAGCTGGAGAATCATGTGATTCATCCGGACGAAGCCTGGAATGTCTACTTCTATATGCGTAAGG
Organism: Paenibacillus sp. FSL R7-0273; assembly: GCF_000758625.1. NCBI lineage: Bacteria > Bacillati > Bacillota > Bacilli > Caryophanales > Paenibacillaceae > Paenibacillus > Paenibacillus sp. FSL R7-0273. Next base: position 4,178,173 of record NZ_CP009283.1, on the reverse strand, counting down.
AGCAGCTGGAGTCCATCCAGAATATGCTGCAGCTTCTTTCCCAGGTGTACCGGCAGCTTCCGCACGGGGATATGGTAGCCGAGCTGTTCGACCAGCTGAGCGGTGATGTGCTGGCCGAAGAATATACCGGGCGCACGGAGCGGCTGCTGGAGGGCGTTGAACAGGAGTTTCAGCGGATGGAGCTTCCTTCGACACGCGAGGAATTTGAGGTCCGCTCAGCCATTTTGCAGGTATGCCGTGAGCTTGCGCTCTATCTGAAAATTGCCAAGCAGCACAAGGTTCCCGTCGAAGTCAAGCCTGTCAAGCGCATGCTGACCCGCCGCGGCAGCTGATATACATAACAGGATTTGAAGAGTATTTCCGGTGCCGGCCAGGCAGAAGACGGCTTACAGTGAGTCCTCCCGTGAGGGCTCTTTTATATACCGGCGTAAGAGGAGGGGACTGTCGCCAGAGGCCTTTACCGGGGTGCCGGAGGCTGATATTGACGGGTGGATATCAAAGATATAACATGGGATGTAGTTGTTGTATGTACAGGTTCTCTTTTTATTTGTTCATTTAATATTCATTTATTAGATGTAAAGAACGATAAAAAAAGTAAGCACAAAAAGTGAGCCGGTAATTTTTTTGCCGTTCATGTAGAGAAGAAGTTCAATTACTGCAGACTGTTCGCTTATGTGAATTTCTGCTCTGGCAGGTGAGGACAATGAACATCAACAATGAACAATATCTCGGCAAGCAGCTTGCAGCCAATCTCTTCAATCATACCGGCGTCTTTGTTCTGCCCGCAATGACACTGCTCAACAGTGACCATATCCGTCTGATCGGCCAGCATAGGATTATACTGGAGCCTCAGGATGTCATTCAGGTGGACAGTGCGGCCTTCTATCAGATTGCCGTTGATGATTGTACGGCTGCGATGGAGAATATTTTTGAACAGCTGCGTTATAACAAAAGCAAACGGTTACCGATGATTGAGCTCAGAAATGAAGTTATTCCTTTTATCCAGCAGGTTAGTGAGAAGAATGATTTCTATGGAATACTGGCTGCACTCCAGCCGAAGGACGATTATACATACAGGCACAATGTCGCGGTCGGTATTCTGTCCACAATGCTCGGCATGTGGCTTAAGCTGAGGCCGGAGGAGCTTGGGATGCTGACGATCGCCGCTACGCTGCATGACATCGGCAAAATCATGATTCCTTCGGAGATCCTGACCAAGTCCGGTTCGCTGGACAAGGAAGAAACGGCCCTGATGCGGAAGCATACTACCTACGGCTATGAGATGATCAGAGACACTGTCGGCACGAATCATATGCAGGCGCTTGTTGCGCTGCAGCATCATGAGCGGATGGACGGCAGCGGCTACCCGTTCGGCGTACTGGGGCACCGGATTACGGATTTCAGCAAAATCGTCGCGGTGGCCGATGTATTCCATGCGATGACCTCCGAGCGGTTCTACCGTCCGGCTGCGCCGTTGTATGAGGTTTTGCGGCAGATGGAGAATGATGTCTTCGGCAAGCTGGATCCTTATATCTGCAGAGTCTTCATTAATAAGCTGATGCAGTCTATGCTGGGCAATGAAGTCGTGCTGTCTGACGGCCGGACCGGCAGAATCATCCTTATCCTGGCCCATGACCCGCTGAGTCCGCTCGTGAACATCGGAGAGGAGTTTTTGGATCTCAGCAGGCACCGGGATCTGGGGATTGTACGGGTCATCCCGCAGTAAGCGGTGTATAGCCGGCAGACCATGATTGCAGAACATGTAAATGACAACAGCGCTCTCCGCAGGGAGGCGCTGTTGTTTTTTTGCCGTGAAGGCCGGGCTGCTATGTATCATAACCTGCTCATTTCAGCAATAAAATGAACTAGAAAGCTCATACTGGACGGACGGGAGGGCTTACCCAAATTTATTTCTACTCTAACAATCAACAAATGCCCAGAACGTGCATACACTTGATAGTGAATGATTGTATGGAGGAGGTTCAAACATGTCATTAAGCCATAAACGTCAAACAAGGGAGATCATTACGAAGGCAATTTGCGGCAAAGGTCGTAAGTTCTCTACCGCAACCCATACCGTAACTCCGCCACATCATCCGACTAGTATCCTGGGGGCTTGGATTATTAACCACCAGTACGAAGCGGTTGCAGCCGGAAACGGAATTGAAGTAATCGGTACTTACGATGTGAACATCTGGTACTCGTATGACAAGAACAAGCAGACTGAGGTAGCCAAAGAAACGGTCTCCTACGTTGAGCTTATCCCGCTGTCATACCTGGACCCGAGACACCGTGCTTCCACGGTTGAGGTCTCTGCGGAGGCAACGCAGGAGCCGAACTGTGTGGAAGCAGGAGTATCGCCGGGCGGCGGGAGTGTAACTCTCCGTGTGGAGCGCGAGTTTGAGGCGGAACTGGTGGCTGAGACCAAGGTCCGCGTGTATGTCAGCGATCAGGCCGACGATCTGGAAGACAAGGATTATGACTTCGAAGGGGAAAGCTTCGACTATGATGATCTGGACCCTGACGCCCTGGACGATGAGCTGTAAAAAAGGAGGGCGCCGCCGCTGATTTCCGGTGGGTTATGGTCCATTATATGTGGAGAGGGCGGCGGCGAAGAGGGCGAACGCCCTCCTTTTTTAATTTTTTTTTGGTGATGGGATATGGGGCGCACAACTCTGCAGGCAGGGATGCTCAGCAAAAATGGAGCGGGCCCGCGAGTTGTTCAAAAGGTACGCTTGCTACGTGGTGCTCAATCATTAGATGGATTTTGAACACTTAATTCCATTCGATTCCTCCTTTTTGAACGATTAGTTGTAAAATCGCTACTTAATTTTGCCCGAAAAGCCCTTTTAACGCCGAAACGGAGAATTTAAGTATCTTTTTTCCAATTAGTCTCTTCTTTTCTGTGGTAAGTCTAAGAATAGTTGACGATTTTCTACTTATTTTAATCAGCAGCAAACTACAAGCTGAACGGCTGCAGAAACTGTTGGGAGGGATAGACCGTGAATGAAGGACTGAGCGTGTTTGTCAGCTTAACACTGCAGCAGCGGGAAGCCAGATTGCGGCGCTGCGGCCTGGAGCCCGCGATGACTCCTTCCGGCCGGGCACAGCTGGAGCTGCCGGGGATTTCTACAGCAGTAGTAAACCCCATACATACAGGTTACTCAAGGCAAACAGGCAGAATCCACAGACAGCAATATATTGTCAGTGTATTCAACCTGCAAGTGGTAGACATTCAGACGCTGGGAACGGGACAGGCTATGCGGCAGAAAGCGGGTATCCATCAGCCGGGAGCCCGGGCGGTGATTAACGGAAGAGATGGCGGGAGCGGGGGAAGGCTGGCGGCTGGTGGTAGCAGCGGGGGAGTGCCGGGAGGTGTGCAGGGTGCGGGCAGTCAGACGGTAATTAACGGAAGAGATGGCGGGAACGAGGACTGGTTGGCGGAGGGCGGTAGCGGGGGAGTGCCGCTTAACGAGTACAATCGCCGCGGGACGGCCGGGCAGCTGCGGGAAATTGCGGTGCGTGCATTGTATAACTTGGGGCTGGATAGCGGAGAGGTGCGCCTGACCGCACTTGGCGGCAGGCAATTTGCTGTTGAGGATGTCATTCCGCTTACTCATGCAGACGCAGGGAAATGGCCGACTGCATATCAGGCGGCTTCGCAGGCGCTGAGCACTGCGCTTGCCGCTGAGCAGCCCGGTCGTACAGGGCTGCTCATGGGCATGGACCCGGAGTTTCTTCTGCTCCGGGAATCCACCGGCCGCGTCGTGCCCGCGTCGCGGTACCTGCCCCTGGACGGCGCCGCTGGCTGCGACGCCGGACCACCGGGAACGCGCGGCACGTTCCCGGTCGCCGAGCTGCGCCCTGCACCGCGCGGGGAACCGCGCGCGCTGCTGGCGCAGCTGATGTCCGCCGCGCGCACGGCGGACCGGCTCATCGCCGACCGCGAGCTCCGCTGGCGGGCGGGCGGCATGCCGCTGCCGGGCTGGGCCCTCGGCGGCCACCTGCACTTCAGCGGCGTGACGCTGACGGCGCCGCTGCTGCGGGCGCTCGACAACTACCTCGCGCTGCCGCTGATGCTGCTGGAGGACGCCGGGGCTGCCGCGCGGCGTCCGCGTTACGGGGTGCTCGGCGATTTCCGGATTCAGCCGCATGGCGGCTTTGAATACCGGACCCTGCCGAGCTTCCTGGTCTCCCCGGTCATCGCCAGAGGCGCGGTCTTCCTGGCTCACCTGATCGTGAGCCGCTACGAAGACCTGGCGCTTCGCCCGCTCGACCGGGAGGAACTGCACGCCGCCTATTACAGCGGCGACAAAACCCCGCTGCGCGCAGCATTCACCCCGCTGCAGGCGCAGCTAAGGGGGCTGCCCGGCTATGCGCAGGCAGCCCGCTATATCGAACCGCTCCTAGGCTACATAGCCGCGGAGCGGACCTGGGATGAGTCGCGCGACATTCGCGGACTGTGGCGGACACAGGAAGCTGCTCCAGCAGCTTCTATCGAGGTACAAACTCCCACGCACCCTCTCACTTAACCTTGCTGCTTATCGATATAGAGCATCGCCCAGGAGCCGATTGTCTGGAAGCCAAGCTTTTTGTAGATCAGACCGGCCTGGGGGTTGTCGTAGAACAGGCAAAGGGATTTGCCCTCAGCCAGCAGCTCAGAGCACAGCCGTGCCATTACATTACTCGCCAGCCCCCGGCCCCGGTAGCCCGGATGGGTTGCTACACCTACAATCATGGCCGACAGGGAGTTTTCAGCGGTGGTTGAAGCCACAGCGATCACCTGACCGTCCTGCTCAACAAAAAAGGTACGGCCGGTGCCGCTTTCCAGCGCTGTCCGCAGGCTTTTCCGCGAATTCTCAGTGCTGCCGGCAAATTCCTCGATCTGGTCAGTGAGTGTGCAGACGGCTTCGACATCATCCACGGTTGCTTTTTTAAACACAAGCGGCAGAGCGGCTGCAGAAGTAATTCTCTCATTCAGCTCCTTCAGCTCGGCGAAAAGCATCTGCTTTTCCTCACGGACCGGAACCCTTCCTTTAAAAGCCTCAACAACCCCGGCATCGCCCGAAATCATCTCAGCCTCACTGTTTTTGCGTATCAGCTCCGCCAGACCCTCTGCATCAAATGCGCCGTCCGCATAAGGCAGGTAACTGCCGTAAAAGCGCAGCAATACTGCTTTTAACGGACCGTCCGGAGATTCGCATTCGCCCCACAGCTCCATAAACTCCTGCTCGAAGCCGAAATTTTCCACGTCCCCGATTATAAACAGATTGATCGACGGGTTACGGCCTGCCAGCTCCATCACCCGTTCCCGGTCTGCCTCATACAGTCTGCGTATCATGCCTAGTCCTCCCCAAAGGTATATTTTGACGTCTGCCCCTAATCTTACATCAAAGAGCAGCGCGGCTGCACCGTAATCTTTCTGTACCTGCGAACCTCTTTCTTCCTATTAGCTGTGAGAGTAACTTTGCCCGGTGACTTTCTGCTATAATAGAGAGTATTGAAGAAATGGCATGGAGGTTAACGATGGCTAAATATACGCCGATGATGGAGCAGTATTTGAAGGTTAAGGAAGGGGCGAAGGACGCGTTCCTTTTTTTCCGGCTGGGCGATTTCTATGAAATGTTCTTTGAGGATGCGATCCTTGCCTCGAAGGAGCTTGAGATAGCATTAACCGGCCGCCAGGGCGGCACCGATGAGAAAATTCCGATGTGCGGAGTGCCTTATCATGCGGCCGAAGGTTACATACAGCGTCTGATTGAAAAAGGCTACAAGGTCGCGATCTGCGAGCAGCTCGACGATCCTGCGGTAACGAAGGGCATGGTGCGGCGCGATATTGTACGCGTGGTCACACCCGGGACTGTCATGGACGGTAAAATTCTTACGGATAAAAGCAATAATTACCTCGTCTGTGTCACTGAGGAAGACGGGATGCTGGCGCTGGCAGCCTGCGATCTGACAACTGGTGAGCTGTATGTGACCTCTGTCCTGTCCGGTTCAGAATGGCTGCGCGATGAGATCGGCATCTATGAGCCGGCAGAAATTATCGGGGATGCGGCATTGCTGGACCAACTGCGCAGCGAGGCGTCATTGCTGGCCAAGCCGGTGGTGTACACTCCGTGGGATAAAAAAGAAGAAGAGCTGGCCCGCCGCCAGTTCGGCGAAGCTGCCTGGGTCCGGCTGGAGAAGGAGCGGGGCAGCTGCCTGGCGCTGCTGATCTCCTATTTAAGTGAAACCCAGCGCCGCTCGCTTGGACAGCTTAGCCAGATTTCGCCGTATGAGCCGGGCAACTATATGATTCTTGACCCGTTCACCCGCCGCAATCTGGAGCTTACTGAAACGGTGCGCGAACGCTCGAAGAAGGGCTCGCTGCTCTGGCTGCTGGACCGTACCGAAACCTCAATGGGCGGACGCCTGCTGCGCCGCAGAATTGACAAGCCGCTGCTGCAGCGCGCGCCGATAGAGCGGCGGCTGGAAGCCGTCGACTATCTCTATAACCAGTTTATTGAACGCGAGGACCTGCGCGGCGCCCTGAAGGAGATTTATGATCTGGAGCGGCTTGTCGGACGGATTGCCTTCGGCAGTGCCAACGGCCGCGACATGAACGCCCTTAAGCTGTCTCTGGACCAGATTCCGGCATTGAAGGAGATGTGCCTGAGCTCCGGCTCGTCAACACTGCGGGATATTGCGGCTTCGATGGATGTGTGCGCCGAGCTGCGTGATGATATTGACTCAGCCATTGTGGAGGATCCGCCGGTATCCGTGAGGGATGGCAACATTATCCGGACCGGCTACCATGAACGTCTGGACGAGCTGCGTGAAGCCAGCACCAGCGGCAAGCAGTGGCTCGCTGAGCTTGAAGCGAAGGAGCGTACAGCTACAGGCATTAAGTCGCTGAAGATCGGCTTCAACAAAGTATTTGGCTATTATATAGAAGTTACCCGTTCCAACCTGTCCTCTTTGCCGGAAGGCCGCTATGAGCGTAAGCAGACGCTGGCCAATGCCGAGCGCTTTGTTACACCGGAGCTGAAGGAGAAGGAAGCGCTGATCCTCGAAGCCGAGGACAAAATGACGGATATTGAGTACAGCCTCTTTACCGAGCTGCGCGACCGGATTGCCGCACAGATTCCCCGCCTGCAGGCGCTGGCCGAAAAGGTGGCGGAAATTGACGTGTACCAGTGCCTCGCCGCAGTCAGCGCCGAGCACCGGTTCGTCAAGCCGAAGCTGTCTGACGGTTACGACCTGCGGCTGGAGGGCGGACGCCATCCTGTCGTGGAGGCGGTGCTGAAGGATTCCAGCTTTATGGCTAACGGCAGTACGCTTACCAGGGATGACGGCAATATTTTGCTGATTACCGGACCGAACATGGCCGGTAAGAGCACCTACATGCGCCAGGTGGCCCTGATCTGTATACTGGCGCAGATCGGCTGCTTCGTTCCGGCATCCAGTGCGGAGGTGCCGCTGATTGACCGGATTTTTACCCGGATCGGAGCGGCGGATGACCTGATCGGCGGGCAGAGTACCTTTATGGTGGAGATGGCCGACATTCAGGTCATGACCGAAAAGGCCACCGCCCGCAGTCTGATCATCATTGACGAGCTTGGCCGGGGAACCTCGACGAGTGAAGGGATGGCTATTGCCCAGGCGGTCATTGAGTACGTGCATGATACCATTGCGTGCAAAGCGCTTGTCTCCACCCATTTCCACGAGCTGGCCCATCTGGAGCAGAGCCTTGGAGGACTGCGCAACTACTCCATGGCGGTGCAGGAGAGCGGCGACAAAGTCAACTTCCTGCGCAAGCTGGTGCCGGGAGCGGCGGACAGCAGCTATGGGATTTACTGTGCCCGGCTGGCCGGCCTGCCGGAGGGCATCATCGACCGTGCGTACGGGCTGCTGCAAAGTATTGAGCAGGCTGCGCCTCCGGGCAGTGCAGCTTTGAATTACGGCGGCAGCGCAGGCGGCGGACTGGGCAGCCAGGTGAAGGAAGCTTCGCAGCCTTCCGGAGAGCTGCACAGTGCGCAGGATACGCAGTCCACGCGGTTAGCGGAGCCTGAAGCCCAGTCTGCAGGCCATGCACATCCGGCTGCTGCTGCCTTCGGCGGCGGTTCTGCTTATGCGGAGGCTGCCGCATCACTCGCTTCCGTGGAGGAGAGTGCCGGACAGGAAGTGGTCCAGCTCTCCATCTTCGGGGAAGAGGAGCCGCGCAAAGGCCGTAAGGGCGGTGCTGACGCTGCAGCTGCCCCGGCCAAGGAGAATCCTGTCCTGAAGGAACTGGTCGCTGCCGTACAGGGCGCGGACCTGATGAACATGACGCCGCTGCAGGCGATGGGCCTGCTGAACGAGCTGAAGCAGAAGGCTAAAGGCTTGTAATGTAGCAGTAGCAGTGGCTAAGCGGCGGCTCCCATAGCAACGGCCCCTATAACAGCGGACTGTCATTGCAGGGAGCACCTTAGAATCAGCTATATAGACGCTTCTGTGTTTGATATTACTGCTGCTGCGGATGATGAATGAGGGATGACTGCCAAGTTAAGTGGAAATTTGTCATCTAATTCCTGGCTGGCATCTGCCAGGAGGATAATAGTTTGATAAACGTCACTTAATTCCGGGGTTTTAGGCTTCTAAGCGGGATATTGGCTAATTTAGATGACCATTTTCCACCTAATGCTGAAAATGGCTGCGGAATAGCGGAATTAGGTGGCGGAAATCCAACTAAATGGTGTGGAGCGTGGAGCCATCATTGAGGATGGTCATTGTGGATGGCCATTGAGGGTCGCGATACCGGTGGACCATGATATGGTCCCCGGTCCCTGCCATCCCGAAATTATTCCTCCCTAAACCTGTCCTCCAGTGGCCCGCTATCTTAGCTCTACCGGTTATTTGTGGATAAGTAAACATAGCTTCTTATTAATATATAAACCGCGAGGTGAAGGACAATGGCCAAAATTCATGTGCTGGACGAGCATATTGCCAACCAGATTGCTGCAGGGGAAGTAGTGGAGCGGCCGGCTTCTGTTGTAAAGGAGCTGGTGGAGAACGCAATTGACGCCGGCAGCACCCGTATTGAGGTCACCGTGGAAGAAGGCGGCCTGCAGAGCATCCGGGTCAAGGATAACGGCTCGGGCATTGAGCCGGATGATTGTGAGACCGCGTTCTACCGCCATGCGACAAGCAAGATTGCGAGCGGCCGCGACCTGTTCCAGATTACAAGCCTCGGGTTCCGGGGCGAGGCGCTGCCCAGTATTGCGGCGGTGTCGAAGCTTACGCTGCTGACGGCCAGCGGCGACGACGGAAAAGGGCGGCAGATCGACATCGAAGGCGGGAAGCTGATCAGGAATGAGGACCAGCCGTCCGCCAAGGGCAGCGATATGGCTGTGCGTGAATTATTCTATAATACGCCGGCAAGGCTGAAGTATATGAAGAGCATCCAGACCGAGCTCGGGCATATCTCGGATGCGATGTACCGGATGGCGCTGGCCCATCCGGACATCTCTTTTACGCTGCAGCATAACGGCAACCAGCTGCTGCGTACACTCGGCAACGGCGATCTGCTGCAGGTCATTGCTGCTGTCTACGGCACCTCCGCCGCCAAAGCGATGCTGCCGGTCAGCGCGGAAGATCCGGATTATAAGATTTCGGGATATATCAGCCGGCCGGAATGGACCCGGTCCAACCGCAATGCGGTAACCACGATTGTCGGCGGACGTTACATCCGCAGCAACGGGCTGAACGCCGCCATCATGCGTGCGTATCATACACTGCTGCCGATTAACCGTTATCCGCTGCTTGTGCTGAAGCTGGATATGCATCCCTCGCTTGTCGATGTCAACGTGCATCCGGCCAAGCTGGAGGTGCGCTTCAGCAAGGAGCCCGAGTTGTATGCTTTTGTGGAGCAGGAGCTCCGCAAGGTGCTGCTCGGCCAGAATCTGATTCCCCGCCCGGGCAGGGAAACGGTGGGCGGGAAGGGCAGCAGCTCCTTTATCCAGGAGCAGTTTGCCTTCTCTAAAGGGACTGCGCCGGCTCCACAGGAGCCCGGGGCAGACTCTTTAGCAGCAGTCTCCGGCGCAAACGCCACAGCAGCATCCGATACAAATGCCCCGGCAGCACCTGGAGCCAACGCCCCGGCGGCAGCCGCAGGCGGCAGTAACCCGCAGCCGTTAGCACCGTCCGGCAGCACCCAGAGCCCGCCTGTACCAGCCGGCAGCTACGCGCCGCCGGGAGCGGCCCCGGGCGGCTCCAGCAGCGCGCCCCTGTTCAGCAGCGGCTCTGCCGGTGCGGCCCTGCGGCCCGGCCAGGCCCAGCCGCAGGCCAGAGAGAGTGCGGCCGCGTACAGCGGCAGCTTCTCCCAGGCACCGGCCCGGCCGCGAACGGACGGGGGAGCAGGCGGCTACCGGCCGCCCGCGGCAGCAATACCGGCCCGCGGCAGCCTGCCGTCTGCGGAGGAGCTGTATGCGCCGGGCCAAGGCGCGGATCCCGGTCTACCGCAGTTTCCGGAGCTGAACTATATCGGACAGCATCACGGCACTTATATTATCGCCCAGAACGACGGCGGGCTCTATCTGATCGACCAGCACGCTGCGCATGAGCGGATTAATTATGAATATTATTACGAGAAATTCGGGCGTCCCGAGGATGCCTCGCAGGAGCTGCTCCTGCCGATTACTATGGAGTTCACGCCGTCGGAGAGCCGCCAGCTCAGTGAACGGCTGCACTGGTTCGAGAAGGCCGGTGTATATCTGGAGCATTTCGGGGGCCAGACCTTCCTGGTCCGCTCCCTGCCTTACTGGTTCCCGGAAGGGGAAGAAAAGGCACTGGTAGAGGAGATGGCCGAATGGGTGCTGAGCGAGCGTTCGATTGACCTGGCGAAGCTGCGCGAGAAATCGTCGATCCTGTGCTCCTGCAAGGCCTCAATCAAGGCTAACCAGAAGCTGACTGAACCTGAGGTAGATGCGCTGCTCTCACGGCTGGCAGCCTGTAAGCAGCCTTACACCTGTCCGCACGGCCGGCCGATCGTCGTATCGTTCTCCGCTTATGACCTGGAGAAGCTGTTCAAGCGGGTCATGTAAGAATCAAGAATGAAGTGAGTACCGGAAATGGAGGCAACATGATTATAACGACGGGCTTTGACCCGATACCGGAAATCGTTCAGCGGGCCAAGGCGCTGGCGGAGCATACCGGAACCCAATTTGTACCCCGGGGTAAATTATCTGTAAGGCGGCTGGTTGAGCGCTACGGAGACGAGGAGATTCTGGTCATTCTCCAGGAGGCGGTCCGGCTGATTACGCCAGGTACACCCCCGATGGAATTTCATCCGAGCATGGGCTTTGTCCGTGCCAAGCGGATTATGAAGGGGGAGCCGGATGCAATGCTGGAGGCAGCGCGGATGGAGCCCGGCGACAGCGTGCTGGACTGTACGGCCGGACTCGGCAGCGACTCGCTCCTGTTCGCCGTGCTTGGAGGAGAGGGCTCGACTGTCACTGCGCTTGAGAGCTCACTCCCGCTGTATGCGCTGCTCTCGGAAGGCATGAAGCACTATACCTCAGGCCAGGTTAAGGTTAACGAAGCGCTGCGCCGCATCCGGGTAGTCCATGGCGAGCATCTGGACTATCTGCGCGCATTGCCGGACAAGAGCGTGGACATCGTCTATTTTGACCCGATGTTCCGGGTTCCGCTGATGGATTCCTCGGCGATTTCTCCGCTGCGCCAGTTCGCCAACACAGCGGCTCTTTCAGAGGAGACGGTTACGGAGGCGCTGCGTGTAGCCCGCAAAACCGTCCTGCTCAAGGAAAAGGCGCTGAGCGGTGAATTTGCCCGGCTGGGCTTCACGGAGCTGCTGCGCGGAAGCGCCAAAATATCGTACGGGGTGATTTACATTGACAACTGAGACGAAACCGAAGGTGCTGGTGCTGCTGGGCCCGACGGCCGCCGGCAAAACCCGGCTGAGCCTTGAGCTGGCCGAAGCCTATAATGCCGAGATCATCTCCGGTGACTCCATGCAGGTCTACCGGGGCATGGATATCGGTACCGCAAAGATCAGCAAGGCAGAGATGAAGGGCATCCCCCATCATCTGATAGATATCCATGATCCCGAGGAAGCCTACTCTGCAGCAGAATTTCAGGAGCAGGGCAAGCGGCTGATCACCGAGATCAGCGGACGGGGCAGACTGCCCTTTATCGTAGGCGGAACAGGGCTGTATATTGAATCACTGTGCTACGGCTTCCGCTTCTCCGAAGCGGTTGCGGACGAGGCCTTCCGCGCTGAACAGGATGCCTATGCGGAAGCGCACGGCGCTGAGGCGCTGCATGCCCGGCTTGCTGCGGTGGACCCGGCCAGCGCTGAGCGGCTGCACCCGAATGACCGCCGCCGGATTATCCGGGCGCTGGAAATTCATCACCAGACCAATACGACCCTGTCCGCCTCCAAAGCGGAGCAGACCAAAGAATCGCCTTACGAGCTGTGCCTGATCGGCCTTACGATGGACCGGAAGATCCTTTACGGGCGGATTGAGGAACGGATTGACCAGATGCTGGATCAGGGGCTGATTACTGAGGTGCAGGGGCTGCTGGATAAGGGCTATCACCGCAGCATGGTAGCCATGCAGGGGCTTGGCTACAAAGAAATCGCCGCTTATCTGGAGGGGGAGCTTACCTATGAGGAAGCCGTGACCCTGCTTAAGCGTGACACCCGCCGGTTCGCCAAGCGCCAGCTGTCCTGGTTCCGCCATATGAAGGAGATACAGTGGATCGAGGATTTCAACGAGCAGAATTATGCCGGCAATCTGGCTAAGGTGCGTGAGATTATCTCCCGCAAGCTTGACAGATAAGCTGAACGTCATTGCCTGCTTCTGATATTTTATGCAGCATGTGAGGGTCCTGGAAGTGTGTGCACACATGCTCCGGGGCCTCTTTTTTATACATTGGAGCATTCACACTCTGCTAATATTCTTCCTTTTTTGCCGGGGTCGGCCTAGCACTTCTAGCTGAATTTGTTAATAGGATGCTAGTGAATTTATAATCGGCAGGAGGCGGACAGAGGATGCAGAACAGGCGCACACATAAACAGAACACAGGCCATCCAAGACATGCGCAGAGGCATGTCCATGAATTTGCCGGCAGCACCAAGCTGGCTGAGGAGGGGGAGGACCGGCACAATCACCGTTTTGCAGGATTTACAGGCCAGTCTATATGGATTGGAAGCAGTCATATCCATGAGATTGACTTCAGCAAAACCGATTACGCCGGACACTTCCACACCCTGAGAAAAATCCGCACCGGACCGGCTATTCCCGTCGGCGACGGCAAGCATGTCCATTTTGTGAGCGGGGAGACCTCTGAAGCAGGCGGCCATGTCCATGGCTTTAATTTTGCAACGCTGATTCAAGCCCCGCTGATTTGAGGTAGAAGATTGGGAGGGCCTTCAGCACTAACCGGAGTACAGGGAATTGACGGGAAGGGGGCGGAAGATTTAACATGTATTTTAGAGAGAACGGACGCTGCATGCTGCCGGAAGCCGCCCCGGCTGTATCAACGCTCATGTTATATACCTTAACTCCGCTCTATTTCGCGAATTGCTGTAACCGCAAATTACGTGGTATAATAGCAGGAAAGTTTCTCTCAGGTGTTGAATATACTTCTGAACAATCTAATTGAACCATTGGGGGTACGTCATATGAACAAGTCCATTAACATCCAAGATACGTTCTTGAACCAGCTGCGTAAAGAGAATATCCCTGCTACAGTATATTTAACCAACGGCTTTCAGATCCGCGGAATTATCAAGGCATTTGATAATTTCACCATTGTGATTGACAGTGACGGGCGTCAGCAGATGGTGTACAAGCATGCGATCTCGACCTTCACGCCGCAGCGCAGTGTCTCGCTTATGCAGGACAACGGAAGCGACGAGTAACATTTTACAGCCTTAAAGCGAAACTTTTTTGTTTATAAACCGTTTGAATAGAGTGCGCGAGAGCAACCTGCGAAGGTTGTTCTTTTCATTCGTGCAGACAAATATGAAGATATTTCCGAAAGGGAGTCAGGAGGCAGTATGTCCAGAGACGAAATATCCAGGACGAACAATAGACACAGACAGCAGAGCCCTGCCAATGGCAAAGGGAAGCCCAAGAAGAAAAAGAAAAAGTTTTTGACCAAGAAGCGTGTGCTGTGGAGCCTGTTTTTTGCGATGGCGCTGGCGATTTTTTGTGCGCTTGGCGGCTACATGTTCATCATGCTGAACGGCCAGAAGCTGCTGACCGCGAACCAGGATAAGCTGACGGTCAATCCGCCGACGCAGATTTTTGACCGGAATGCCAATCTGATCGCCGAGCTGTCACTGGAAAAAAGCGATCCGGTAGAATACGAAGATCTTCCCGCACAATTGATCAACGCGTTCGTAGCCACGGAGGATAAACGCTTCTTCGAACACAAGGGCGTCGACTTCTGGTCAATCGGCCGCGCAGCGGTGAAGGATATTGCGGCACGCAGCATGGTGGAGGGCGGAAGCACCATCACCCAGCAGCTGGCCAAAAATATTTTTCTGACGCGGGACAAGACGTTCTTCCGTAAGGCGACCGAGGTATCCATTGCGGTTGCGTTGGAGAATACCAAGAGTAAAGAGGATATCATTACGATGTATCTTAACCGTATTCCGTTCGGCGGAACGATTTACGGCATCAAGGCCGCTTCCATCCGCTATTTCGGGAAGAGGGATTTGGCTGATCTGGATCTGTGGGAGATGGCTACACTGGCTGCAATGCCGAAGGGGCCTTCCCGTTACAACCCGCTGCGTAATCCCGAGCTCTCCAAAGAGCGGCGCGCAGTAGTGCTGCAGCTTATGTATGATCAGAATTACATCACCAAGGCAGAGATGGATGAGGCCAAGGCGGTGGATTATAACTATAAGCCGCCGGAAAGCAAGCAGCGCTATCAGGCTTTCATTGATTTTGCGATCGATGAGGCTGAAGAACGGTTCAGTCTGACAGAGGACGATTTGAACATCGGTGGCTACAAAATCTACACCACCATGGATAAGCATGCCCAGCAGACGGTGGAGGATGCCTTTGCCGACAGCGATAACTTTGAGAAAAGCGTTGATGATGAGCTTGTCCAGGGCTCGATGACGATCATCAACCAGGAGAACGGCAGTATTGTGGCCCTGATGGGCGGACGCAATTATGAGAAAAAAGGCTTCAGCCGTGTGAACGACAGCCGCCGTTCCCCGGGCTCGTCCATCAAGCCGATCGTGGCTTATGCGCCGGCTCTGGAATCCGGCAAATTCACAAGCTCCTCGATGCTGAGCAATGAGAAGCAGTGCTTCGGCAGCTATTGTCCGAACAACCTGCACGGCTACTCTTCAACCATCAGCATGAGTACAGCGATTACGAAGTCCGAGAATATTCCGGCAGTCTGGCTGCTGAATGAGATCGGTGTAAATACCGGCTTCCAGTTTGCCAAGAAGCTCGGCATTAATCTCAGCGATGATGACAAGAACCTGGCGCTGGCGCTGGGCGGGGTATCGCAAGGCACCAATACACTGGAGATGGCCCAGGCTTACAGCGCCTTTGCTAACGGCGGTGAGCTGCGCGAGGCTTACTCCATCAAGTCGATCGAGAACAGTGACGGCGATACAGTGTACCGTGCCAACACGAATCCTGAGCGGGTGATGAGCGAGGAGACCGCTTATCAGATGACCGAGATGATGCAGGAGGTTGTGACAGACGGTACCGGTAAAAAAGCGAAGATCAGCCGTCCTGTAGCGGGCAAGACCGGTACTACGCAGAGCGGTTACTCCGGAATCAGCTCGAACCGTGACGTCTGGTTCGTCGGCTATACTCCGGAATGGACTGCAGCGGTCTGGATGGGGTATGACAAGCCGAGCAAAACACATCTGCTGAAGAACAGCAGCCCGCTGGCGGCGGCATTCTGGGGCAAGGTGATGGAAGAGGCGCTCGAAGGGGTTCCGGCCAAATCCTTCCCGTCGCCGTCCGGCTCTAATGAACCGGAGCCGACGGCAACACCGGAGGCGGTACAGACGGTAAACGGTCTGTCAGCTGCTTATGATCCGTCCACTATGACGGTTAATCTGAGCTGGGCACCAGTGCAGGTTGACGGTGTGGAATACCGGATCTACCGGCGTGAGAGCTCTGAGGGCGAATTTACGGCGCTCCTGAATACGATGTCTGCCAATGTCGGAGATATCAGCGCGATGCCGGGCTTGACCTACGAATACTATGTGACTGCCTATTATCCGGAGCTGGATCAGGAAAGTGAGCCTTCCGGGCCGGTCACTGTGTCCGTACAGGACGAGATGCCGACTATGGAGCCTGAACCGACACTGGATCCGAATCAGCCGACTGACGATCCCGGCAGCGGCAATAACGGGAACGGCAACGGTGAAGATGGCAGCAACGGCGGTAATAATGGTAACGGCGGTAATAACGGTAATGGAAATAACGGCAACGGTGGCGGTAATGGTAACAACGGGAACGGCAATGGAAATGGCAACGGTAACGGTAACGGTAACGGCGGCGGAGTACCGGTAAATACGCCGGAGGCCTTGCCTACACCTCCTCCGGCCACACCTGCGCCGACCTCTCCGCCTGAAGCGCTGCCGGGCGGCGGCAATACCGGACCGGATAACGGGGCGGCAGATGCAGCCGATCCTGCTGCTGGCATAACAGAAGAGGACGGCAGTGCACAATAGCTTGCTGCAGAGCATTGTCTGAGCACAGCAGTAATATGGCAGGCGGGTTTCTTTCCTACAGGAGGGAGGCCTGCCTGTCTTTTTTACAATCTGGGAATTTATAAGCTCTGTCGTATTATGGAAAGTCTTGTTTTGAGTGTGTCTGCTAAATATGTTAAGCTGGATACACCATTATTCGAGAGGGTCATTCATATGAAACGTAAATTCGGAGACCGGGCCAACTGGCGCCGGATTACGCGCCGCCATTTTGCCTGCCGCTATGTGGAGACCCGGGAATTCAGCGGTTATATTACACTTTATACGATCTACGGGCTGAAGGAACCGCTCTGGAAGAGCTATGGCAGGCATACATACCGTATCGCGGACAAGGGATACTCCTGGCTGCAATATTTCCCCAAGGACAGTCATTATATTGTTACAGCCATGTTTGACGAGCGGCAAAATATCGTACAATGGTATATAGACACCTGCAAGGTCCAGGGTGTTACCGATCAGGGGGTTCCCTGGTTTGATGACTTGTATCTGGATGTGGTGGTGCTGTGGAACGGGGAAGTGTTTTTGCTGGATGAGGATGAGCTTGAGGAGGCGCGGGAACGCAATGATATTACAGACAGTGATTATAAGCTGGCCTGGACAACAGCCAAAGGGATCCTGCGCAGCATAGACGCACACGCCTTTCCTTATTTTTCCCTTTCTCTGAAGCATCGTGCCGAATTGTTTCATCACGGAGAATTCAGGAGGAAATAGAAATGGAATGGTATGCTTATCAAAAGGGCTCGTCACCAATCCGCAAAGTATCGCGGAAAAGACGGTCCCGCCTCAAACGCAATCTGCTGATCGCCTGTGTTACTCTGGCGGCGGCCGGGTTGCTTTGGTGCGCAATCGTGTTTAATCGTGTGAATAGTGCAGCGACGGCTTCGCCGATGGTGCCTGCTGATGCTGGGGTCATTCTCGGCATGTCCATGTGGGGGGACAAGCCCAGCCCCGGCCTCAAGGAGCGCCTGGATTACGGGCTGAAGCTGTATAAGGAAGGGAAGTTCAGCCGTTTCATTGTGTCCGGCGGTCTCGACAATCCGGATTATCAGTACACGGAAGGCCAGGGGATGCGCAATTATCTGGTGGAGCAGGGCGTACCGGAGGAAGTTATCCTGATGGAAAATGAATCTACCAGCACCTATGAGAATCTGAAGTTCAGCCGGGAGATCATGCAGCGCGAAGGCATGACAACCGCTGTGATTATCACCCATACCTTCCACGGGCAGCGGGCGATAGAGATGGCAGCTGAATTCGGCTACACTTCTCCGCAGCTGGGTGTAACAGAGTCGCAGACGATGTCCATGCTCAAATACAAATCACGGGAGATTCTGGCTTATACCAAGTGGAAAATCCAGCAGCTGTTTATGTAACCCTCCAGGGTAAGGATAAAGTTCCCGAATCTGCTAATAACGTCCCATTATCCGGAATAGACTTGAGTTAGAGCAAGCCAGCCCCGGATAGAGGTGATCGAATTGGATGATGCAAGACAGATTACAATTAATGAATCCAGAATGAATATTACCTTCAAAAGCAATGAGGAAAGTGCTAAAGCAACCGTGGCTGTTACCGAACACGCGGCTGCACCGGCACCGGGTTATGCGGATTCCATTAAAGAGATTTTCCATGAACTGGACGATATGATTGGGCTTGAGAAGGTGAAGGAGCTGGTTTATGAAATCTATGCTCTTTTACAGATCGAGAAAGTAAGACAGGAAATGGGCCTTAAGGTTAATCATCATGTGTACCATATGGTGTTCAAGGGCAATCCCGGGACCGGCAAGACCACTGTCGCGAGAATTGTCGCCAAGCTGTTCCAGCGGATGGGTGTGCTCAGCAAAGGGCATCTGATTGAAGTGGAGCGCGCGGATCTGGTCGGTGAATATATCGGGCATACTGCACAGAAAACCCGGGATCTGGTCAAAAAAGCCATTGGCGGTATCCTCTTCATTGACGAAGCATACAGCCTGGCCCGCGGCGGTGATAAGGATTTCGGCAAGGAAGCCATTGATTGCATGGTGAAGATGATGGAGGATAAGCATAACGACCTCATTATCATTTTGGCAGGCTATCCGGATGAGATGGATATGCTGCTGGAGGCCAATACCGGCTTGCCGTCCCGGTTCCCGATAAAAATTGAGTTTAGTGACTACAGCATCAATGAACTGGTTCTGATCGCCGCCAAAATGGCTGCGGAGAGGGACTATACGCTGAGCACCGAGACTATAGCCAGACTCAAGGAGATCATTCTGGACGAGAAGCTGGATGATACGGTCTTTAGCAATGCCCGGTTTGTCAGAAACGTAATAGAAAGATCGATCAGGCAGCAGGCAGTCAGGCTGATGAGTAGGCAAACCAAATTGTCCAGGCAGGATCTGATGCTGCTGCTGCCGAGGGACATAACGTTTATTGAAGAGAGCTTACGGGCAGACAGTAATATAGCCCAGACCAATAAAAAGATACAGGTAAAAGAAGAAGGAGCATTCTATTAATGTCACTAACCCATGATACACAGACAGATGTGCAGGACCGGGCGATTCTCGTCAGTCTCGTCACAGACAAAATCAAACGCACGGGCATTGATCCTGAGCTCTCCCTGCAGGAGCTGGTTCAGCTGGCCGAAACGGCCGGAGTGGAAGTGCTGGATGTACTCCGCCAGAACAAGGAAACCCCTGATTCGAAGTGGTTCATCGGCAAAGGGAAGGTGGAGGAGCTGCGGATGGCGGCAGACGGCCTTGGCGCCAATACCGCAATCTTTGATCAGGAGCTGTCGGGAGCCCAGGTACGTAACCTGGAGGAAGCCCTCGATATGAAAATTATCGACCGTACACAGCTGATTCTGGATATTTTTGCGGGCAGAGCCAAGACCAGAGAGGGCATCATTCAGGTGGAGCTGGCGCAGCATTCCTATCTGCTGCCCCGCCTGTCCGGGCACGGTAAAAATTTGTCCAGGCTCGGCGGCGGTATCGGCACCAGAGGTCCGGGGGAGAGCAAGCTGGAGACAGACCGCCGGCACATCCGCGGACGGATTACAGAGCTTAAGCGTCAGCTTGACGAGGTGGTCAAGACGCGCGAGCTGCACCGTGAACGCCGTCGCAAAAGCGGAGCCGTGCAGGTTGCGCTGGTAGGCTACACCAATGCCGGCAAATCGACGCTGCTCAAGCAGCTGACTGATGCCGATGTCTATATTGAGAATCAACTGTTCGCAACGCTGGACCCTACCTCACGTGTGCTCCAGCTGCCGGTGGGCAAAGAGGTTGTGCTGACGGATACCGTCGGGTTCATCCAGAACCTGCCGCATGATCTGGTCGCCTCCTTCCGTGCGACACTGGAGGAAGTGAACGAGGCTAATCTTGTGCTGCATGTGGTTGATGCCTCATCCCCGATGCGCGAGGAGCAGATGGAGGTTGTAGACACCATTCTTCAGGAGCTCGGAGCTGCCGGCAAGCCGCGGGTGGTCCTGTTCAACAAGTGTGATCTCTGCCAGCCGGAGCAGCTGGAGATGCTGCCGACCGGCCAGGGGTATCTGAAAATCAGTGCATTTAATGCTGAGGATCTGGCCCGTGTCACCGCTTTGATTGCCGATGAGCTGGCCGGAGATACACTGGTATTCCGCATTCCCGGTGACCGGGGGGACCTGTCCTCCCTGCTGTACCGGGTAGGAGAGGTGCTGGAGACCAATTATGAAGAGAACGATGTGCTGTACAGCGTCCGCCTGAACAAAGAGGATTACGACAAATGGGGCTACAAGCTGGAAGCATTCGTTGTGCAGTAAATAATGTTAGGAGCGAATAAGGGGAAATGGCTGTTTTTGCAGAGGATATTTTACAGGCGGCAGAGGCCGCAGAGCTCGAAATAGAAGGTGCGGTAAAAGCACTGGATAAAATTGTGGATCACAATCAATGGAAGGTGATCGAGGCGTTTCAGCGCCAGCACGTCAGCGATTTCCATTTTGCCGGTTCTACCGGATACGCCTATAATGACCGGGGCCGCGAGGTGCTGGACCTGGTGTATGCTGAGGTGTTTGGTGCGGAAAGCGCACTGGTACGACCGCATTTCGCCTCCGGTACCCATACGATTTCTACGGCACTCTTTGGTGTGCTGCGGCCCGGAGACGAGCTGCTGTACATCACCGGCCGTCCATATGACACGCTGCATAAAGTGGTAGGCAAGCCGGGGGACGGAACCGGCTCCTTGGCTGACTTCGGGATCACTTATAAGGAGACGGCCCTTACGCCGGACGGGAAGATTGACTGGGATGAGGTGGAGCTGTCTGTCAACGAACGCACAAAGGTAATCGGCATTCAAAGGTCGCGCGGCTATGACTGGCGTTCTTCCTTTACCGTAGCTGAAATCGGAGAGATGACAGCCAGGGTAAAGGCGCTGAAGCCGGAGGTCATTGTATTCGTCGATAACTGCTATGGTGAATTTACCGAAAAGCTGGAGCCGCCGCAGGTCGGCGCTGACCTCGTCGCCGGCTCATTGATCAAAAACCCCGGCGGCGGCATAGCCGAGACCGGAGGCTACATCTGCGGCCGCAGCGATCTCGTAGAGCTGGCAGCCTACCGGCTGACAGCGCCGGGCATCGGCGGCGAGGTAGGCGCGATGCTCGGGACGACGCGCGGCCTCTACCAGGGGCTGTTCATGGCCCCGCACACGGTCGGACAGGCCGTTAAGGGCAGCATCTTCGCGGCGGCTGTCTTCCAGCGCTGCGGGTTCACGACCAAGCCGGCCTGGGATGAGCCGCGTACGGATCTGATCCAGGCGGTCTCTTTTGACAGTGCTGAGCATCTCATCGCCTTCGTACAGGGCATTCAGCGCGCAGCTGCGGTGGACAGCCATGTCGTTCCTGAGCCTTGGGACATGCCGGGCTATGAGCATCCGGTTATTATGGCAGCCGGAACCTTCATCCAGGGCGGCAGCCTGGAGCTGTCGGCGGATGCGCCGATCCGTGCGCCGTACATCGGCTACATGCAGGGCGGATTGACTTACTCCCATGTGAAATTCGGCGTTCTGATGGCGCTGCAGAGCATGCGGGAACGTAAGCTTTTGTAGAGTGGAAGAATAGATATTGACGGTAGCCCGTTTAACGCGGGAGATCATATGCTGCAGCCCTGCTTATTTGAGCGGGGTTGTTTTTTTGTCTGCGGGCACTGCCGCTGTTCTGAGCCTAGTTAGACAAGGATAGATAGCGGGAAACAGGGAAAAATACCACCGGAGGCAGTGTCCGGACGTGTTAGCTACTTTTGCTTCCGGATTGCCGGGTGTGATATACTGCGGTTGAATTCATCCTATGTAGCTTACACCCAAGTAACCTTCTGTTTCGCAGTAGTCTACTAATGTTGTAAAGAAAACTTACATACCATTGACACGCCAAATTAAGAAATGTACAATGAGATGAGAAAAAGATCATTGGAAGGTTGGATGAGTCATGGGTGATGAAATCCGCAGAAATATGGCATTATTTCCTATAGGAATCGTAATGAAGCTAACCGATTTATCTGCTAGACAAATTCGTTATTATGAGCAGCACAGCCTGATTGTACCTGCGCGTACGTCCGGCAACCAGCGTTTGTTCTCATTCAATGATGTTGAGCGCCTGTTAGAAATCAAAGCACTGATTGAGAAGGGAGTTAACATTGCCGGCATTAAGCAGGTGATGAATCCTGTCTCGAAGGAATCCGAAGAAGCTACGGTTATTACCCCTGACACAGAGGTTAGACGTAGAGAGTTGTCTGATTCACAGCTTCACCGTTTGCTTAAGCAGGAACTGGTTTCCGGTAAAAGACCGGGACAAGTATCTCTTATTCAGGGCGAGCTATCCCGGTTTTTTAATAAATAAACTAATTAGAGTGTTGAAAGGGAGAGGGTATCGTGAGCTTTTCTAAAGAGGATATTATCCGTATTTCCAAAGAAGAAAACGTCCGTTTTATTCGTCTGCAGTTTACTGACCTGCTGGGAACGATCAAAAACGTTGAAATTCCCGTGAGCCAGCTTGAAAAAGCGCTCGACAATAAAATGATGTTCGACGGATCTTCCATCGAAGGTTATGTTCGTATCGAGGAATCCGACATGTACCTGTATCCGGACCTTAGCACTTGGGTTATCTTCCCTTGGGTGACAGACAGCCGGGTAGCACGTCTGATTTGTGATGTGTACATGCCTGACGGAACACCGTTTGCCGGCGATCCGCGCGGTATTCTAAAGCGTTGTCTCCAGGAAGCCGAAGAAATGGGCTACACTGCGATGAACGTTGGACCTGAGCCGGAATTCTTCCTGTTCAGAACGGACGAGAAGGGCAATCCGACACAGGAACTGAATGACCAGGGCGGATATTTCGATTTGGCGCCGATGGATCTTGGGGAGAACTGCCGCCGCGAAATCGTATTGACCCTTGAAGAAATGGGCTTTGAAATCGAAGCCTCCCACCATGAGGTTGCTTCCGGCCAGCACGAAATCGACTTCAAATATGCGGACGCGATCAAAGCCGCTGACCAGATTCAGACCTTCAAGCTTGTCGTGAAGACGGTAGCCCGTCAGCACGGTCTGCATGCTACATTTATGCCTAAGCCGCTATTTGGCATGAACGGATCCGGTATGCACGCACACCAATCCTTGTTCAAAGGCAATGAGAATATGTTCTACGATGAGAGCGATTCGCTCGGCCTGAGCAAAACGGCACGCTATTACATGGCGGGTATCCTCAAGCACGCACGTGCTTTTGCCGCTATCACTAACCCTACGGTTAACTCTTACAAGCGTCTGGTTCCAGGTTACGAAGCGCCTTGCTACGTGGCATGGTCTGCGAGCAACCGCAGCCCGATGATCCGTATCCCGGCTTCCAGAGGCCTTAGCACACGTGTCGAGGTCCGCAATCCAGACCCGGCGGCTAACCCGTACCTTGCACTGGCTGTAATGCTGAAGGCAGGTCTTGACGGCATCAAGCGCCAGCTGGATCTTCCGGCACCAATCGACCGCAACATCTATGTGATGTCTGAGGAAGAACGCATTGAAGAAGGCATCCCGAGCCTGCCGGCTGACCTGAAGGAAGCCCTGAACGAACTAATTCGCAGCCATGTCATCACCGAAGCCCTCGGCGAACACGCGCTGGCTCACTTCTACGAGCTGAAGGAAATCGAGTGGGACATCTATCGCACCCAGGTTCACGAGTGGGAAAGAAGCCAGTACATGACGCTTTACTAGGATGGAGTAACCCCTGACGCCGTTGGCGTTGGGGGTTTTTTTGTGTGGAGAAATGGTTTGGCTGGACATAAAGAGGAGGGAACTGGAAGTAGTAGGCGGCAGACGCATTTTGTACATAAACATGGGGTGCCTGACATTAACTCTATTGCTGTGTTAGATAAATATTGAACAAGCCGTAAAGAAGTAAAATGAGTACAAGGATGCCCGTAATCCGACTCATCAGTAGGGTAGTATAACTTGGTTCAATAGCATCCTTTAATATGTAATTTCGCAGCTTTACAAGGGATGCCGGAAAAATAATAACCCAGATTGCAAGAGCCATTAAAATTTTCACAGTGAAGATAAGTATGATTGCTCAACTCCTTTTTAGGTAATACGCCTTGATGCAGTATAGGTAACTGATTTTCTTGTATGCTGTATTGCGCAGTCGAAGAGGATATGAGTACTGATATTGAGTTTTCTTAAGGGGAGTTCGAAAAAAAAAGCCTCTCCGATAATATGTAAGGAGAGGTTGAAGAATGTAAACGACACAATTAAAAGCAACTATTATTGTCGATCTTCTGTCTCTGCAAAGACTATGAAAGACATTGAGCCTTTTGGCTGTATTCCCTTTTCAATCATCTTCGGAGAAACAACTTTAAAGAAATTGAGAAGCTTTACGAATTTCGGATCTTCCGGAATAGGAACCGGAGCTGATAAAGAGACTCCAATTTGTTGTATATCATTGATTATTCGGTTACCTTGTTCATCTGTTTCTAATGGGAAATCAATATTAAATGAACTTATCGCTGCCCAGCACCTTTTTACAGGGGCATCAAATTTTACAATGCGTTCAACCACATATGCACTTGCGTCGCCGGTATCAATTATGCGGTCAGGGAATGGGGTCATTTCGTGCCCAAAAACTCTAAAATCAAAAGCCATTTTTTAACACATCCTTTTATTATCTATCACCGGTATCATCATTTGGGCGTCCGCTGCCAGTTCAAACATAACATGGAAGAAACTTAGCTATGAATGGAACAAAAATGACGGAATATAAGTTGATAATTTTGATCTGTTTGATTTAGATTTGAAGAAATTATGCGTAGGGCTCCTGAAGAATTGACATCGCAGAAGAACAAAAACGTAGTAACGGGCATATCACAGTGCAGAT
Organism: Paenibacillus sp. FSL R7-0273; assembly: GCF_000758625.1. Taxonomy (NCBI): domain Bacteria; kingdom Bacillati; phylum Bacillota; class Bacilli; order Caryophanales; family Paenibacillaceae; genus Paenibacillus; species Paenibacillus sp. FSL R7-0273. Next base: position 4,153,082 of record NZ_CP009283.1, on the reverse strand, counting down.
CCAGCCTACTAGCTCCTAGGCGACTGGATCTCAGCGGTTAAAAATATAGATTGATAACGTTAACCGGTTACGTCAATACAATCCGGTTTTACCCAGTGGGACAGCGGACAGAAGGGAATACCCCAATACCTTAAAGGTGTGTTGGAAGCGCTTGTTTTGGGCATGGTGGTTTTGCGGTAGCATTGTGTACATAATCCTCCAAAGAGTGGGGAGCGAAATCATAAAGATGAATTTGTTGATTTTGTCTTTAATTTACTGAAAATTGATCCAAATGATTTGAAGAATCAGTATAATGACATAGCTAAGATTCAATTTATTTAATTGTATAAAATGCCTATATGTATTTTTGAATATAAGCGCCTCACTGGCGCTTTTTATTTTGCCGCGTGCCCAGAGGCACGCATTATCTAGTTAGTGCAAGTCCAACCATGGGAGGGGCCAAGCCACCTTTGTAGCTAGAATACCTAGACATGGCGAAATTTGTGCGTAGAAGCGTATCGATCGGATCTTTTTGCGTGTGAAAGATTTATTTAGTTAGATCGTTCGATTTTTGGGCGATTTCATCAATTTTCGTCCATGGGTTAGCACCTAACGGTAAATTGAATAGAATACACCGTTAGTGAAAATATTCCCAAGGGAGAGATGAGAATGAAAAATGTTCAGAACAGTAAACGGGGAACTCGCGGAATATTCCCATTGTTACAAGTTGCCCAAGTAAAACCATTTTTGAATCAAACAGTTGACTTTACTTTGAACAGTGGGGAGCGATTGTGCGGGGTTTTCATACATTCAGTTTCACCGGAAACAAACCCTAATAACTCCACTTATGGAGCTTTTACCTATTTGTTTTTCCAAAACGGGAAGTTCCACATGGTTCAAAATAATGTGGCTAATGTGTCCCAAATTGGACTTAGTGGATCCATATGTTTATAAATTTTGAGGCGACACCCTGATTGGGTGTCGTTATTTTTGTACGCTCAGCATGGGGGCATTCCTATAGGGGTGAAAGTCCCTATAGGAGGGATTATACACACCTGCCGTTAAACAAAGGTCCCCACCACGAGGTGAATCTGAAAGATACCGAATGGGAATACACGACTTGAGGGGGCGAATTCGCGAGCTCCGAATACTTGGAGTGCCGGATGAGTCTTTCTCGTGATGGCAAACTTGGGTGAGGCGTACGGGAGTTGTCCCGAGAACACAAATAGTGCATTCCCACTACGAGAGAGCGGAGGATTTCCTCCCTCATTCACTCGATTGTGTGAGAAGAGTGTTTTGGATGCTGGCGTATATTTTGAGTTTGACTAATCAACTAGGGGAATGCCATGGCTTTTTTCATTATAGAACCTGTTGCCTATAGTGCGGTAATAACTCTGGCGACCAATCAAAATAAATATTACTCCAGTACTTAGACATATTAAAGCTTAAAGCGTTATTTTTCAATGAGTGAACATCATTGGTGGTATTCAATCCACGATTAGCAAAATGTACTAGCTTTGATTCAGGTTTTAAGTATTGGAACAGATTTTCTTTTAGTGTAGGCAGAAATCGAAGATCACTATATTTTCCTGAAAAGGGTAGTGCTGAAATACATGCTGAAGAAAAACAGCAGCGAATAGCGACTGCCAAAATAAAGAGACCCTTTCAGTAAAAAGGGTCCCCAAGGGGTACAACTCAAACCAGACTTCTGCTATGTGCCTCTAACAACTCAATAACAATCGTTTGCCCCGTGACGCCGAAATTCCTCAAGCAAAGCAATTCAGTCAATGAAGCCTTCATTAAATCACCAATAGTGACGTAGTTGCTGTCATATAACGAATTAAGAATACGGGAAATGCTTTTGGGGTTTCTGGACGTTCTCTGCCTTAAGGTGTGGATGGATTGCGCATATAAGCTGCGGTCAATGTCAATGTAAGACATGAGGGGAAGCGTATCTGTAGTAGACAAGATCACTTGATGTCTCCCTTCATTCACCTGGTAAATATTATAAATAATTGAGACGATTTTGCAATAGTTTTTCTGTTGAATTTACACTTAAATCTATAGTATTTACATATTGTTGCAGAGCCGATAAAATAGTACTGGCCTATGTTTATACTCTGCCTTTCTAGCATGTCCGGAGGAGAAGCTTTTGAAGAATGATTTTACTGAAAGGCGGAGATATTAGTATGAAAAAAGAAGACATAAGCAAAGCAGCCCGTGCATTGCTCCCGCTTATTTTTATTCTTATCCTGACAGCTGTGCTTAATATGACTACCTTTGCAATAGGTGTTATGGAGCGTTTGGTTAAGGAATCCTATAAGATCGGCTATATGTTCGGCAGTCTGCTGGAAGTAATTATCTAGTCATACATAATAAATGAACCGCCCGGAGTAACATTCCGGCGGTTTTTTGCGTTTAGTTAGAGTACGGAGTTTATCCGGATAGATAATATGTCAGCTATGTGGGTAATAAGTGTTAATCAGACGAGGAGGTATAACATGAAAAAATCGATGCTAGCTACAGCAGCAAGTGTTCTTCTTTTGTCAGCCTCAATTCTGGGTGCATGCAGCAATAATGAGACAGCGAATGAGGCGGAGCCTACAGCGTCTGCTCCAGCCGCAACGCCTGTCAGCGAAGCGACAGCCAGTCCTGAGCCGACTGTGTCACCTGCAGCCACTGCGGCGCCGGCGTCTGCCAGCCCTGAGGCGAGCGCTCCTGCCTCATCCGAGCGTCCGCAGACACAGAGCTTCGGTGAACAGGAGGGTGGTGTTCCCGGGCAGGATGGGACCCTTGAACAGGGTGACGGCTACTCGCTCTATATATTTGACGGCTATACCTTTGATGCGCAGACCGGGCGTCTGTCGCTGACTGCCGACTCCAGCTATTATGCGGAGATTGAGCCCCTGCCGGCCGGATATGATCTTGCTGCCCTGAAGCAGCAGGGACAAACCGAGCTTGCTGGCGCTAAAGACTACAGCGGGGAGCTGTTTGAGCATCCCCTGCGCTTTGCAGAGCTGTACCTGCAGGTAAGTAACGAAAAGGGTACGGAGGATTATATGGTCTGGAAGAACGAGGCCGGAGATGCCTACCTGCTGCGGATACACACACCGGAAGGGGATTCGGCAGACCAGTTTAGTCCGTGGACAACAGTGTCGCTGTCTACCATTGAGGCGGAGTAATCCGCTTTCGCGTAATCCTGTACAGAAGCAAACGGCATGCGGTACCTGAGGGGGACTTCCCGCCGGTATCCGCCGCAGCACAAAATCCGTAAGAATGAGCCTGTGTAAGCAGGCGGAATTCTTACGGATTTTTTTTAATACATAATAATGACAGTGGAGGAATATACTCATGATTGATTAGAGAACACATGTTTGGTTATAATACAAACAAATGTTCTTATTTGTTGGGGGCGATCGGTCATGAGAATGGCTATGGGTCAAATCATTGAAATTGTATATCTGGACAAAGCGGGCAAGATCACTCAACGGAAAATCGAAGTGCTCGCCATCCGTGACGGGCGCATCCGGGCAACCTGTTTGACGGCGGGGGCGCCGCGGGTGTTTCTGCTCTCGAATATTCTGGCATGGCACCCGGTACGGGGGCAGAAATATGCCTAAAGAGCGGATTATTGTGCTGTCGGACTGCCAGTCCTTTTACGCCAGCGTGGAGAAGGCGGCCCATCCTGAATATAAAGATCTGCCGGTGGCAGTGGGTGATCCGGCGCGGATGAACGGGATTGTGCTGGCTGCCTGTCCGCTGGCCAAAGCCCAGGGGGTCACTACTGCCTCGCGTGTTGGGGAAGCGATGACCAAATGTCCCGGACTTGTCGTGATCCGGCCGCGGATGAGCACCTACATTACGGTTTCCCTGCTGATCTCTCAGATCTACCAGAGCTATACGGATATGGTTGAGCCGTTCAGCATCGATGAGCAGTTTCTGGATGTGACGGGCTCACTGAAATTTTTTGGCGGGGAATTACAGGAGGTCATTTCTTCGATACAGCAGCATGTGATGTTGTCCACCGGCGTCTGGACCCGGATGGGGGTCGGTCCAACCAAAATCCTGGCCAAAATGGCCAATAATCTGGCTAAGAAGCAGGCGGGCGGTGTTTTCCGGCTCGGATATGACAACCTGGATGAGGCCCTCTGGCCGCTCCCTGTCCATGACATGTTTATGGTGGGCGGACGGATGACCAAAAACTTTTTCCGGATGGGCATAACCACGATCGGTGACATCGCCCGGATGGAGCTGGGAGAGCTCAAGCGGAGAATGCGGATGACCATGGGCAAGCAGAGTGATATTCAGGCGGAATATTACTGGCAGACAGCCCGCGGGATCGACCCCAGCCCTGTCGTTACGGGAATCCGGCACCAGATCAAGTCTGTGGGCCACGGCAAGGCGCTGCGCTGGAATCTGTATACAAGGCTGAGTGACATCGAGGTGGTGCTGCTGGAGCTGGTGATTGAGGTGTGCCAGCGGGCGCGCCGGTACCGTTATATGGGCTCGGTGGTTTCGATTGCGGTATCTGAGACGGACGGCAGCACTTCCCATTCCTACAGCCGGCAGATGACCCTCCCGGAGCCGTCCTTTCTGACGCATGAGGTGGCGGCAGCGGCCTACCGCCTGTTCGTGGACCACTGGACAGGTATGCCGTTAAGCCGGCTGGCGATATCCGTCTCCCAGTTGACCGATGACAGTGTGATGCAGCTGACCTTGTTCGATGACCGGATCCGCACCTACAACAAAGAGAAAGCCATAGACCAGATCAAAACCAGATACGGCAGCCGGGCGCTCATTCGTGCATCCTCTTTGCTTGAATCAGGGGTTGCTCTGGAGCGAGCTGAACAGATTGGGGGTCATTATAAATGAGCAAGCTGGACGGGAACGAGAGATGGAAGACCAAAATGCTCATGAGCGAGCATGTGGACCAGTATGAGCAGCAGGAAAAAGGAGAGAAGGAGACTGACAGCAGAACGATGCTCACAAATGCTGAACGCACGATGGTCCGGGATCTGATTCTGCTGCCCTACATAGATACGATGGTGAGCAAGAGCATTGAGGAGATCGAACGGTCGGGCAACATGCTTACCAAGATGTACTTAATGGCCGGACGCTATATCCAAAGCCGGGTGATGCAGGACACCTACCGGCTGCAAAAGGAGCTCAGACAGCGTAACATCAAGGTTCTGGCAGATGAGCAGGAGGACTTTCTGATGTATTATAAAATCTTTTTCCGCGGCTACCAGGAACGGTTCGGGCTTACGCGCGATATTATGCGGACAGAGATCAGCCTGAAGCTTACCCGGTACACATCTGAACTAGGGGCAGTGCTTAAGGAGCAGCTGAAATGAAGCGTTCTGTAGAGGCCGGACGGCTGCTATTCCCGTTATTTTGAAAAAAATGAGCAAATAAGGTATACATTAAGGCTGGGATAGGTTAAGGTTAAATTAACTTATTCGTGTGATTCTTATCCAGGGGGCCCTTCACTGCGTGAGCGACAGAAGGGCCCTTCTTGCATATTTTAGGTTGGAAGGGAGTGTTAAATGCATAATGACAAGGCAATAATGGAACACTACGAGGCGATTGAAGAGAGGGTTATCAGGTTTATTACAAATCATTCAGGTGTTGAGTATATGAAGGATTCAGAGCAGATTGTGGAGGGCGGAGTCTTTGCCTGGGCGAAGCTGAGGTCCGGTGACAAAGAAATTCAGACGCAGCTGAGGCTTGATTATGTCAAAGTCTTTGAACTCGCAAGACAACGCATGGAGCGGGCCGGGAGCGAGCATCTGAGTGATTTTGACCGGAGCAGTGAAGCCGTACTCCATTACATCAGGCAAGATTCCATACTGTGGATTCCGTCTCTTGAGGCAGCCGCGGAGGCAGCCAGGACTGAGCTTGCCCTACAGAAGTTTCTTCTTGCTCAAACTTAAATATATAATGTTCGAAGGAACCTGTCAGGATGATGCTGGCAGGTTTTTGCTGTTATTGATACGAGAAGATCAAAGAGGTTACCGGAGCTGCGATGCAGGATCGGCTATTGTATAATTGTGTAAAAAAGTGTTTGACCATTCTCACGCAGGGTGTTAAGCTAGGCAGATGATAAGGCATTTCGCAGAGAGCTGCGGAATGTCTTACTGTTTATTTAGGGCTATTTTACATTAAATGTTAGTGGAGGGGTGATGCGCCATGTGCATTTCGCTGCTATCTAATACATGTGTACCAATATAATGGCAAGTATGTGAACAATGAAAAGGAGAATATCATGATACAGGTAAAAGAGTTTGTGGACGGGGATAATTTTTATGCGGAGAACAAGGCCAATGAATTCCTCAAGGGCTTGGCGGAAGAGCAGGTAGTGAACATCTGCTACGGATCTGTAGTTAAATCTTCACGTGACGGGGCAGAGCATCAGCGGAGTACGATTTTGGTGGTTTATAAGACAGATGACAAATAAGTTCTGGGACCGGGTGTTTACCTGGATGTCATTTGCTTCGACGCTAACGATTGTGATTTTAGTGCTCTTTTACGGACTGGGCTAAAATCAGGAATAGGGCATTATCGGCGGGCTTTCTGCAATAGGGAAGCTCGCGGTAATGCTTTTTTTATATGCCGGCAGTAAGGGGATTATCACATACATACATTACCAATTGTGTTATATTTGAAAAGTATATGTTTATTTGGAAGATAGACAGCTACAAGGGGGAAGCGGATGAACACGACGTATAAGGTACTGGTGTGTGATGCTGATTTGTTTGCTGCGGCGCTGGCTGAGGCGGATATATATGTATTGCAGGTTCGGGAGGGGCAGCCGCCGGTCTTTGCGGATTGTGCCGGTCCGCTGCAGAGGTGGACACCGGAATACATAGAGCTGGGCGGCATGACCTACAGGCGTAAGGATTTTGAATTCCGTGTGCGTATACCCGAAAAATAACAGCTGCCGGATCACACAGGCAGGAGGAGCCATTACAGCATCTCTTATACTATAAAACAGTAAAAGAGGTGTTAATATGGCAGAAAGAGAACGTGTAAGAATCCGCAGAGCAATCCGGGCCCTGCTGGCACAGCGGTCGGTCCTCCTGGAGCGGCTTGAAGAAATCAACGAGAACCTGCGCAGATTGCCTAATCCGAGCCGGGCCAGACGTGAATTGCTGGCGGCAAGGGTGTCGATCCGGGAAGCCCTGCGCTTGAACCGCATCGCTATCAGATTATTGCGCAGTGTGCTGTAGAACAACGCAAATATAGAACAATAAGGGGCATCCCGCAAGCCGTAACCGGCTGCTTGGGATGCCCCTTATTTGGTGATCGTTACTCTTATTGCCTGATAGTGACCCGTGTTCCGACCGGAACAAGCCGGGACAGGGCAAGTACATCTTCGTTATACATCCGGATGCAGCCGTGTGAAACCATGTGACCGATTGAAGCGGGATCATTGGTGCCATGGATACCGTAATGCGGTTTGGACAGTCCCATCCAAAACGCGCCGAACGGCCCGCCCGGATTAGGCTGCTTGTTAATAATGGTGTATTCGCCCTGGGGTGAAGCGGTCAGCATCGTACCGATGCCTACAGGAAAACCACGGGTTACAATGTCGTTATCCAGCAGATACAGCATACGCTGCGACAGATCAACAATGATGCGATAATTGGGCATAGTGATCAGCCCTCCTTCTCATACCAGCATATGTGCGGAATAGGGAGGCGGTTACCTGTGACGGGCAAGGAGGGCAGGACAGCGGGAGAGCGGTGTATCTGTATAGCTGGGTGCGGAGGCAGGAAAAAGGCTGTTACGCAGTTATGCGCAACAGCCTCAAGACAGGAGAATTAATGAATATCGCGGAAAAGTCCGATGACTCTGCCCAAAATGGTAACGCGGTTCAAGCGGAGCGGTTCATAAGCCGGGTTCTCCGGCTGCAGGCGGATATGGTCACGTTCTTTATAGAAGGTCTTAACAGTAGCTTCATCTTCTTCGGTCATTGCTACAACGATATCCCCGTTGTCTGCCGTCTGCTGCTGGCGGACAATAACATAGTCGCCATCCATAATTCCGGCTTCCACCATGCTGTCTCCCAGTACGGAGAGCATAAACACCTTGTTGTCGCCGACATAATGCGTAGGCAGCGGAAAGTAATCTTCGATATTCTCGGTAGCGGTAATCGGCACCCCGGCGGTGACTTTACCAACAACAGGAATACGGGTAACCGTCTGTACGAACTGATGTACATTCTCTGAATCTTCCTGTCCAAGCAGTTCTATCGCACGAGGCTTCGTAGGGTCACGGCGGATCAGGCCCTTCTTCTCAAGACGGTCCAGATGACCATGCACGGTAGAGCTGGAGGCAAGACCGACAGCTTCCCCGATTTCGCGGACGGACGGAGGATAACCCTTGCTGCGGACTTCGTTACGTATGAATTCCAGGATCGCCAGCTGACGACTCGAAATCTTTGACATTGGAATCAACCCCATATAGTATGTTTGGGAAAATTATAACATAGAACTTCCGTTCGTACAAACATAAGTTCTAACTCTTTGGTATGCCCGGAAACAAAGGGGAACAATTGTTCGAAAAAATATATTGATCAAAACACATGTTCGTGTTATATTAATCTCAAATTTAAGAACAAGTGTTTGGAGGTCGATGATATTGTTAAAATACAGTACTTACCGCAGCATCTACGACGAGACAAGTGAGGTTCAATCTGCCGGTGTCTCTGCTTTTGAATATGGTATTAGCCTGAAGAATGGAGTAGTATCCCTGTGCGGAGCAATGATGAATCTGTTCCGGGGAGGCCAGCTGGTGAAGCTTGCCCTGATTTTGATGCTGGTGATTTCCGGTTTTACAGTGGTAGGTAATGTATTTGCAGGTTCAGTATCCTCGGTAACACCAGCTGAACGCGTAGTTGTAGAACGCGGAGACTCATTGTGGAGCATTGCGCTTGAACATAAGCCGTCGGATATGAGGACGGTTGTATATATAGAAGGAATTAAGAAGGCAAGCGGGCTTGAGGGCAATGCTATACAGGCCGGGGATGTGCTGACACTGCCTGCATACTAATAGTTGCAGGAACAGAAGTTACGACAGGAAGAGCTTTCAGGGAGGAGACCTTGACAAGCTCTTTTTCTCATGGCAAAGTTAGAATGAATTTATAGGGGAGGGGAAAGCATTGAATATAGACGAATTGGTCGCACGCATCAATGAATTGGCACGCAAGCAGAAGAGCAGCGGCCTGACAGAAGAGGAACTGGAGGAACGCGCCCGGCTCCGCGAGATTTATCTGGGCAACATCCGCAAGAACTTCCGTGCACAGCTGGATACGATTGAAATCGTGGACAACGATGATCAGGGCAATAAGGGGCTTACACATTAGTCCTGCGGCTTTGTCATAGATATTTTAGGATGACTAGGGGGAACTCACATGGCCCGTTCTTGGGAAAGAATGGTTCAACGCAACACCAAGCAAGTCAATATGCAACGGAAGAAGCAAGGCAAGGATTCCATTTATGCCTCCAAATCATCATCGTCTGCAGGAGGCACTGACATTTTTAAAGGCCGCAACATTGTATTTCCGATCGTTCTGCTGCTGCTCGGGATGATGTTCTGGGTAGTGGGCTCCATTGATGAAGCCCGGGGGCAGGGTATACTGGCCAACTGGCTGGGCGTTGTCCTGTACTTTTTACTGGCAGCCCTGATTTTCTTCCGCCGTCCTTTTCTCAAGGTTGAGCGGGCCAGAGTTTCCACCATTAAATTTAACCGTGAGCGCTGGCTGCAGGCATCAGAGATTGAGAAGATTATCCTGTCCCGCAGCATGGTTTCCCTGAAATATAAAGGCAAACGCAAGCAGTGGGTATTCTCCAGATGGCTGAACCGTTATGATACCGAAGCGATGGGCGCCCGCCTTGAGCAGTTCGCCAAAGCCAATAATATTGAAGTAGTGCGTGAGTAGACAGATAAGATAGACCAGCATAGGGAGAGGGAGCGATATTATGCCGATTACTGCCGTACTGTTTGATCTTGACGATACACTGCTCTGGGATGAACGGAGTGTTGAGGAAGCCTTCCGGGCCGCCTGCGAAGCAGCCGGTGACACTGTTGATCCTCAGGAGCTGGAGGCCGCTGTCCGCAGGGAGGCCAGAAGCCTCTACGAATCTTATGAGACATTTCCGTTTACGAAGATGATCGGGATTAATCCGTTTGAGGCGCTGTGGGCGAACTTTACTGCCGGAGAGCAGGCTGAGTTCCGGCAGCTGGAACAGCTTGCTCCGGCATACCGCAAGGAAGCCTGGCGCCGCGGCCTGGCAGCTCTGGGTACTCAGGATGAAGGACTGGCTGAGCGGCTGGCTGCAAAGTTCGGCGAAGAGCGCCGGAGCCGTCCGTATATGTATGAAGAGACGCTGCAGGTGCTGGATGAGCTGCGCGGCAAAGTAAAGCTGCTGCTGCTTACCAACGGCTGTCCGGCCCTGCAGCAGGAGAAGCTGGACGGCGTGCCTGAGCTTATTCCTTACTTCGATCATGTAGTCATCTCAGGCAGCTTCGGCAAGGGCAAGCCGGATAAGGCAATTTTCCAGCATGCGCTTGAACTGCTTGATATCGCTCCTGAGCAGGGAATCATGGTGGGCGATAAGCTCACAACAGATATTCTGGGCGGCTTGTCCGCAGGTCTGACTACGGTCTGGATCAACCGGACAGATAAAGCACCGGATCCCGAAATTCAGCCGGACTACAGAATCGGCCATCTTTCCGAGCTGCTTCCGCTGGTACAATCACTATAAATTTACGTAAGCCGGCTTCCTCTAGAGGGGCCGGTTTTTTGGTATATAAGTTTATTCTGACTTGAATTAGAGCTTTTTTCGCATACATAATGTTCCAAATAGAGTATACTCGGTTAATACTTTCTGGAAGGAGCTGAGTTACACGATGGTGAGTCAACCCGGATTATTTGTTGGTGGTGCATTTAGTATCTTTTTCTTTTTGATGTGGCTGGCATGCATAGGGGCAGGAGTCGTTGCTTTTGTTCTTTTTGTAAAGCTTGCGCTTAGGGCTATCACGGCGCTGGATTTATATAACCATTCCAAAAACCTGGAAATCCGTGAACGTGAAACGGTCAGAAAGGAATAGGGCAACGGATATAAGACATTAACGCCAATAAAACCAGTCAAATTTGTACCCGGCGATGAAAAATAAAACAATCCATGCCCATAGCATCAGCTTGCGGAAAGATCTGGGTATAACCAGATACTCGGAGTATAGCTTTTTCAGTAATTTCAGTTAAATCTCCCCCTTTATGTCTATTTTAACATGAAATACCCGCAATCCTGTGGATCGCGGGTATTTATGCTGTTATGCTGCTTAGTCCCGGCTGTCATTGCTCCTTCTTTCGTAACCGGTAATGTAATCAAGCCCGGCCTGAGTGACTCCGCTTCCGCTGCTGTCTATATAACCGGCTTCGACAATATGCTTCAGTGCAACAGCAAGGTCTCTTTCGTCCATGCCGGTTTGCCTGAAGTTAGGCGCTCCCTGTTCCTGCAGCAGCTTTAAAATGTGATACACAGGATCTTTGCTAATCAATCTGTTCAACAACCCTTCTGCAGTCATTATGGCGACAGCATATGCAGAGACCGGCCTTATGGTTACAAAAAGAGGCGATGAGACAATAAAAAAACTATGCGCCTGTTTTTAATCCGGTTAACGATTTATACCGGGGCAATATTTAAAATTGTATGTATAATAGAAGCAGAATGGATTACTCGCGCTGTAAGCTTCGAATGGAACCTATTATCCAATCGGGAGGATGCCGGATGATCAAACCTAAGCAGCTGGCGGCTGCACTGTTCGTTATTGCCGTAACTTCGGTGGTCGGCTGCTCGTCAAACAGCACGGAGCATAATCATATGCATGCTGCGGCCAATGTATCCATGGAGCCGATTCAGGTAGAATTAAGCTGGAATCCGGAGCAGGGGAAGGTGGGCGGACAGATCACCTTTCAGGCAGAAGTTACCCAGGCCGGTGAACCCGTGAATGACGCACGGGAAGTGCTTTTTGAAATTGTAAGCAAGAACGACGGTACAGTGAAGCTTGAGCTGGAGGGAGTAGCTGCCGGCAATGGCGTGTATGAGGCGGAGACGGCGTTTGAACTGGAAGGCGTATACACTGTAACTTCGCATGTTACGGCCCGGACGCAGCACTCCATGCCCAGTAAAAAGCTTGTGATTGCACCTTGACGGTGCTGCCGCCCCGGAGCCGCCAAATAATAACAATTATGCAGAGTGGAAAGCAATGCTTTCCGATTTCGCTTTCTTCTGCTAAACTAACTCTAATGTTTTTCGGGGGGGATATGAAGTGGCTAAATATACACTTGCTGAGAGCTTGCAGCGGCGAATACTGATTCTGGACGGAGCAATGGGTACAATGATTCAACAGGTTCCCCTGACCGGAGAGGATTTTGGCGGAGAAGAGCTTGATGGCTGTAACGAAATGCTGGTGCTTACGCGCCCGGAGGTCATCCAGACTATTCATGAGCAGTATTTGGAGGCCGGCGCAGATCTGATTGAGACCAATACCTTTGGCGCGACCTCTGTCGTGCTTGCGGAATATGATATCCCGCAGAAGGCGCGGGAGATTAATCTGGAGGCGGCCAGGCTGGCCCGGAATGCCGCAGACAAATATGATACGCCGGAGCATCCGCGTTATGTAGTAGGGGCAATGGGGCCGACTACGAAGACACTGTCCGTTACCGGCGGCGTAACCTTCCAGGAGCTGGTGAGCAGCTATGAGGAGCAGGCTGTTGCCCTGATCGACGGCAAGGTGGATGCATTGCTGCTGGAGACGTCACAGGACACATTGAATGTCAAGGCGGGCAGTATCGGGATCCGCAATGCTTTTGAACAGACAGGCATTACGCTTCCTGTAATGATCTCCGGTACGATTGAGCCTATGGGCACTACGCTGGCCGGTCAGAACATTGAGGCGTTTTACATTTCGCTTGAGCATCTGAATCCGGTTTCCATCGGACTGAACTGTGCCACAGGTCCGGAATTCATGCGTGACCATATCCGTTCGCTGTCAGAGATTTCATCGGCGGCGGTGAGCTGCTATCCGAATGCCGGACTGCCGGATGAGAACGGCAATTACCATGAGTCGCCGGATTCGCTGGCCCGCAAGCTGGCGGGCTTTGCCGAGAAGGGCTGGCTGAATATAGCCGGCGGCTGCTGCGGAACAACCCCGGATCATATCCGTGCTATGGCTGAGCAGATTACGGTCTATCCTCCCCGTCCGCTGAACGGGGCTCATCCGCCTGCACTGTCGGGAATTGAGCCTGTGTATGTGGAGGATGCGAACCGTCCTTATATGGTCGGGGAGCGGACGAACGTGCTGGGCTCGCGGAAATTCAAGCGGCTGATTGTTGAAGGCAAGTATGAGGAGGCCTCGGAGATTGCCCGGGCACAGGTCAAGAGCGGTGCACAGGTGATCGACGTCTGCGTACAGGACCCGGACCGCGACGAGAGCGAGGATATCAAGAAGTTCCTTGAGCTAGTGGTCAAAAAGGTAAAGGTGCCGCTGATGATCGATACAACGGACCCGAAGGTTATCGATCTGGCGCTGCAGTATTGTCAGGGTAAAGCGATAATTAACTCCATTAACCTTGAGGATGGCGAGGAGAAGTTTGAGCATGTTACCCCTCTGATCCACAAGTATGGTGCTGCCATTGTAGTCGGTACCATCGATGAAACCGGACAGGCAATCAAGGCGGATGACAAGCTGGCAGTTGCCAGACGTTCCTATGATCTGCTGGTCAACAAATACGGCCTGCAGCCGGAGGATCTGATTTTTGATACGCTTGTATTCCCGGTAGGCACCGGGGACGAGCAGTATATCGGATCGGCGAAGGAAACGATTGACGGTATCAGGCTGATCAAGGAGGCCCTTCCGGGAGTACACACCATCCTGGGGATCAGCAACGTCTCCTTCGGTCTGCCGGAAGCCGGGCGGGAAGTGCTGAACTCTGTGTTCCTGTATGAGTGCACCAAGGCCGGGCTGGATTATGCGATCGTCAACACGGAGAAGGTTGAGCGTTATGCTTCAATTCCAGAGGAGGAGCGTAAGCTTGCCGAAGAGCTAATTTATAACACGAACGATGAGACGCTGGCTGCCTTTGTCGCTGCCTTCCGTGAGAAGAAGGTGGAGAAGAAAGAAAAGATCTCCAATCTTTCACTGGAGGAGCGCCTGGCCTCTTATGTTGTCGAGGGAACCAAGGAAGGGCTGATTCCTGACCTGAATGAAGCTCTCACCAAGGACAGTCCGCTGGAAATTATCAACGGTCCGCTGATGGCCGGTATGTCCGAAGTGGGACGGCTGTTCAACAACAATGAGCTGATTGTTGCAGAAGTGCTGCAAAGCGCTGAAGTAATGAAGGCTTCAGTTGCTCATCTGGAGCAGTTCATGCAGAAGGATGAGACCGCTGTGAAGGGCAAAATTATGCTGGCGACCGTTAAGGGTGATGTCCATGACATCGGCAAAAACCTGGTGGAGATCATTCTGTCCAACAACGGCTACCAGATTATCAATCTGGGGATCAAGGTACCGCCGGAGAATATTATCGAAGCCTTCCGCCGTGAAAAAGCGGATGCCATCGGCCTGTCCGGCCTTCTGGTTAAATCGGCGCAGCAGATGGTCACGACTGCGCAGGATCTGCGTTCCGCAGGCATTGACGTACCTATTCTGGTAGGAGGTGCGGCGCTGACCCGCAAGTTCACCAAGACCCGGATCCGGCCGGAATATGACGGCCTGGTCCTCTATGCGAAGGACGCGATGGACGGGCTTGATATCGCCAACAAGCTGATGAATCCGCTGGAGCGGGTCAAGCTGGAGGAAGAGGTGCGCGAGGAAGCCGAGGCTGCTGTGGCGGTTGCTCAGAAGCAGGAGCTGCCGGAATTGACCCGGGCCGTCCGCTCGAAGATTTCAGCGGATGCACCGGTGTTCACGCCGCCGGATCTGGAGCGGCATGTGCTGCGTAATTATCCGCTTGGCCACATCGTTCCTTATGTGAATATGCAGATGCTGCTCGGCCATCATCTTGGCCTGCGCGGCTCGGTGGAAGCCCAGCTCGCGGCCGGAGACCCGCGTACAGTTGAGCTCAAGGAGACGGTGGATGATATCCTGCATCAGGCGATGGTTGAGGGGACGATTGCCCCCCATGCGATGTATCAGTTCTTCCCGGCCCAGTCGCGCGGCAACGATATTCTGATCTACGATCCGCAGGACCAGTCGAGTGTGCTGCATACCTTTACATTCCCTAGACAGAGTGTAGAGCCTTATCTGTGCCTTGCCGACTTCCTGAAGCCGGTGGACAGCGGGATTATGGATTACGTCGGCTTCCTGGTTGTAACGGCAGGTCACGGGGTCCGTGAAATGTCGACCGTGCTGAAGGAGAAGGGGGATTACCTGCGCTCCCATGCCCTGCAGGCAGTTGCGCTGGAGGTGGCCGAAGGACTGGCCGAGCGCGTCCATCACATGATGCGGGATACATGGGGCTTCCCTGATCCGGCGGATATGACGATGAAGCAGCGGCACGGCGCGCGGTACCAGGGCATCCGTGTATCCTTCGGATATCCGGCCTGCCCGGATCTGGAGGATCAAGGGCCATTGTTTAAGCTGATGAAGCCGGAGGACATCGGTGTAGAGCTTACAGACGGCTTCATGATGGAGCCGGAAGCCTCCGTTTCGGCGATGGTTTTTGCCCATCCGGAAGCGCAGTATTTCAATGTGGAGAAGCTGTAATATCCCTGCCCTGAACCACAACTAAGCGCAGGAGGAGTCATCCTCCTCCTGCAGCAGCGGACCTCCCGTAACCGGGAGGTTTTTTGCTTATTAATATGCTGTTTGCGGGGCAAAAGAAAGTGAAGGTGCTTTCAGCGCCAAAAAAGGGTAAAATTCAGAACAGAGACTAAGCAGCTAAGGCCGCTCTGCATATTAAGCGTGAAGAAGGAAGGATCTGAATGGAAATCTATTTTCTTGGCACTAATGCCGGAGTGCCGACACTGCAGCGCAATGTAACCTCCGTAGCCCTCAGGCTGATGGAGGAACGGCGCAGCTTCTGGATGTTCGATTGCGGGGAAGGGACGCAGCATCAGGTATTGCGTTCACCGCTGCGGCTGGGCAAGCTGGAGAAGCTGTTTATTACCCACCTGCATGGTGACCACTTGTTTGGCTTACCCGGCCTGCTGTCCAGCCGCGGCTATCAGGGAGGTACGGCGCCGCTGACGGTATACGGCCCGCCGGGCCTGAAGGCTTTCCTGGACGTGTCTTTATCCGTCAGCCAGTCCCGTGTTCCCTATAAGCTGGAGGTTGTAGAGCACACGGGCGGGCTGATCTTCGAGGATGACACCTTCAAGGTGGAGGCTGGTCTCCTGGAGCACCGGATTGACAGCTACGGATACCGGGTAACAGAGAAGGACAGTCCGGGCAGCCTGAATACAGAACTGCTGCTGAGCTACGGGCTGAAGCCCGGCCCGTTGTACGGAAGGCTGAAGAAGGGCGAGGATATAACGACAGAGGACGGAACCGTCATCCGGGCAGCTGAAGTGGTCTGTGAGCCGAAGAAGGGGCGGATTGTCACGATACTGGGCGATACCCGTCCATGCCCGGGCAGCCTGCCGCTCGCCCAGGGGGCCGACCTGATTATACATGAGGCCACCTTTGCCCATGATCTAGCGGACATGGCTTATCAGTATCATCACAGCACAGCTGCCCAGGCGGCGGAGCTGGCCAGTCAGGCCGGCGGCCGTGAGCTGCTGCTGACCCACTTCAGCTCACGGTATGTAAACCAGGAGGAGCTGGCTCCGCTGCTGGCCGAGGCACAGGCGATTTTCCCCCAGACTCTGCTTGCCGAGGAGTTCTGCACCTTCCCGGTATACCGGAGAAAGTAAGCCCGGAAATGAAGCGGGAAATCAAAATTATTTTCCGGGAAAGCGCAGGAAATGACAGCGGGCTGTCAAAAAAGCACCGTCACTGCAGCGGTTCGCTAACGTTCGACCGGGTGTGTTAAATTTTAAGTAAACAGGGGCCGTTTACTCTACGAAGCAGTGGAGATTATGACGAAACCGGGACATCTCCGGCGGTCTCCAGTGGTCCATTGTGACTATTAAGATCGCCCGGGAGAAGTACTCGCTTGAGCTGTTTCCTTTAAATTAATAGCGTTATTGATTAACAACATGAATTAAAACTGCGGAGACGGAGGGTAAGTGATGAACAATATCGGAGGCTTGCTGATAGATCTGGACGGGACACTGTTTCACGGGGGGCGGATGATCCCCGGTGCGGATAAGCTGATCGAGGGGCTGCGGACGGCAGGAATCCCTTTTTTATTCGTAACAAATAACTCGTCACGTACCGCTGCAGGTGTAGCAGCACATTTGCGGGGAATGGGGATTGAAGCCAGGGCAGAGGAGGTATGCACCTCCTCGCTGGCGGCTGCCCGTTATATCGCCGGGGAATTGCCGGAGGCCAGGGTGGCGATACTTGGGGAAGAGGGCCTGATTGATGCCTGTGCGGCGGCTGGCCTGAATATTGTTGAGGAAAATCCGCAATATGTGGTGCAGGGCATCTACAGGGCTTTTACATATGATTCGCTGGCACGGGCTTCCCGCTGGATTATGGGCGGAGCGAAGTTCGTGCTGACCAATCCGGATCTGATGCTGCCGTCCGATGACGGGGTTATGCCCGGGGCGGGAACGATCGGTGCAGCGATTGAGGCGGCAAGCGGTGTTGCACCGGTGGTGATCGGCAAGCCGGAAGCGCACCTGATTACTTATGCTGCGTCTATCCTTGGCATCAAGCCGGAAGAAGCGGTCGTTGTCGGAGATAATATGCGGACAGATATTTCTGCGGGTGTAAACGCCGGCTGCAGGACGGTGCTTGTGCTGACAGGCCTGACTACAGAGGAGAATCTGGAGCATTATAAAACGGTCACAGGTGTGATCCCTGATGAAATTTGCCGTGATTTAGCTGAACTTATGGTGATGCTCGGTGTATAATGGCAAAGGTGCGATTTTTTTACCAACCTAGAAGGGACGATGAACAATGCCGGAATTGCCGGAAATGGAGAACTACAGAAGGCTGCTCAGCCAGCATCTTATAAATGTGCCGATTACGGGAGTGACCGTAAACCGGGAGAAGACGATTAACATAGAGGCCGAGGCCTTCAAAAATGCCCTGCTTGGTGCACGCATTGTATTTGTGGAGCGCCGGGCGAAGCATATTCTGTTCCATCTGCATGACGGGCGCAGGCTGCTGCTGCATCTGATGCTGGGCGGACTGCTGTATTACGGCACTGAGGCGGAGCGTCCGGACCGAACTACCCAGGTAGAGCTGGCTTTTGGTGATAACATCCTGTATTTCATGGGACTGCGGCTGGGCTATCTGCATCTGCTGTCGGTGAAGGAGGGCGAAGCAGCGATGGGCAAGCTGGGACCGGAGCTGCTGGACCGCCGGATGACGCCCGAGCGGTTCGCTGCACTGCTGAAGGGCCGCAGGGGTGCGCTGAAGAGCCTGCTTGTGAACCAGCAGGTAATGGCGGGGATCGGCAACTGCTACGCGGATGAAATTGCTTTTGAAGCCAGGCTGCTGCCGTCAGCCCTGGTGCAGAATCTGTCCCCGGAGGCCGTTACGCGGCTGTATAACAGCGTGCGCAAGGTGCTGACAGAAGCAACGGATATCGGCGGATATATGGAAATGCCGTTTATGGCCGGTGATACGGTGACCGGCTCGTATAATGACCAGTGCAAAGTGTATGACCGTGAAGGCGAACCGTGCCTGCGCGGCGGGGGAAATATCGTCAAAATTGAGCTGTCCGGACGCAAGGTATTCTACTGCCCGGACTGCCAGCATGAAGGATAGCCCCAAAATCGGGGCTCATGTCAGCATCCGCGGCGGATACGGCCGTGCGGCCCGGTTCGCCTGGGAGAGCGGTGCGGCATGCTTTCAATATTTTCCGAAAAATCCGCGCAGCCTGAAGCTGAAGCCGCTCGATGTGCGGGATGCTGAGGATTGCGCAGCCTTTTGCCGTAAGCAGCAGATGGTATCGATTGCCCATACCCCGTATCCGACCAATCTGGCGGCCGGGACTGCCGGCGCTTCCTCAAGAAGGATTATGGTGGAGTCACTGCGCAATGATCTGGAAATCGCTGAAGCGTGCGGCTCGCTCGGTATTGTGGTTCATTTCGGGACCTTCGGCGCGCTTGAGCCGTTACAGGGCTATCAAAATATTATACAATGTATGAATGAAACGCTGGATTCCTGGGAAGGCCGGGCCAAGCTTCTGATTGAGAACCAGGCCGGCAATCACGGCAGTGAAGGCATGACGCTGGAAGAACTGGTCAAGGTCCGTGAGCTTAGCCGTTATCCTGAAAAGATCGGCTTTTGCTTCGATACCTGCCACGCCTTTGCCGCCGGGATCTGGAACCCTGAGCAGACAGCTGAGCTGCTGGGGCGGGGAACGGAGCTGGGCTATTGGCCTCACCTTGCCGCAGTGCATCTGAATGATTCCATGTTTCCCTACGCACAGCGCAGGGACAGGCATGCGGGTATCGGAGAGGGATATATCGGTGAAGACAAGCTGCGGGAGCTGCTGCTCACAGCACCGTTCCGCCGGGCTGCAGTTGCCATGGAGACTGCCAAAGGTGCTGACGGTACCCACCGCCGGGAAATCGCAGCTGTACGGAAATGGTATGAAGCGGAGGGGTAGCTGTGATTAATATATATATGGACGATTACCGCAGACGCCCGGAAGGCTTCACGCTGGCCAGAACGACAGAGGAATGCCTGCTGCTCCTGCGTGAGTGTGAGGTGGGTATCCTGTCGCTGGATTATGATATGGGACCGGGGGATTACAGCGGGGATGAGGTGGCCAGAAGGATGGTGCTGGAGGGGCTGTATCCGCGCGAAATCTATCTGCATACTTCAAGCCCCGAGGGGCGCCGGGCAATGTATGAACTGCTGTATCCTGCTGTACCCGCAGGAACGGCACTGCATAACGGGCCGCTCAGTCTTGATCAGCTTGCGGGAATAGCAGCCGGAGCTGCAGGAGAATCAGGACAATGACAATATTTAAGCAGATGAATGAACAGGAGCTGACGTTAGCGCTGGAGCAGCCGGGAGAGCCGCTGGTGGTCTTTCTGCATACGCCGCTGTGCGGCACCTGCAAAGCCGCCCGGCGTATGCTGGAGGTTGCAGCACATCTATTGCCTCCGGGCCTCCTGATTGCTGAAGCCAACGTGAACATGCTGCCCGGCATCGTCAGCCGCTACCGGATATCAAGTGTGCCTGCGCTGATGGTCTCCGGGGCTGAACGGACCGGCGGGCCGGACATTCTATATTCGATGGGCTCTGTTGAGCAGATGCTGGATTACATAAGGAGAGTGACCTCATAAATGATATCATTACAACATCTTACCCTGCGTAGAGAGCAAAGCCTGATACTTGACGATGTATCCCTGGAGATGAAGCCGGGCGAGAACTGGGTCATTCTTGGACGAAACGGCTCAGGCAAAACAACCATTCTTGAGATGATGACCGGATACCTGTTCCCGAGCAGCGGCTCGGTGGAGGTGCTCGGCTACAAATTCGGGCAATGCGATGTGCGTGAGGTGCGCAAGGAGATCGGCTATATCGGACCTTCCCTGATGGAAAAGCTGTCCCTGAGCGATCCTGTATGGGAAGTGGTGGCTACCGGTGCCTATGCTTATCTCCGGTTCTATCAGGCCATTCCGCAGCATGTGAAGGAGCGGGCAATTGCATTGCTCGAAGATATGAACCTGGGCGGACTGGCGCATCATCCGTTCGGAACCCTGTCCCAGGGTGAGCGTAAGAAGGCGATGCTGGCCAGATGCCTGATGGCCGAGCCCAAGCTGCTGATCATGGACGAGCCCTGTGCCGGTCTTGACCTGTATGAGCGCGAAAAAATGCTTGCCGAGGTAGATAAGCTGAAGCAGCACAATGTTTCGGTCGTCTATGTTACCCACCATGTGGAAGAGATCGTACCGCTCTTTACCCATGTGGCGCTGATCCGTGACGGCAAGCTGGCCGGCTCCGGCCCCAAGGAAGAAGTATTGACGAAGGAAATGATCATGGCTACATTTGATGTTCCTGTGGATGTTGAATGGGATAGCGGTCGTCCCTGGATAAAAATCAGACCTGGAGGCAATTGATTTGAACGATTTAACACAAGAAACCGGAGAGCAGGCTGCTGCTCCTGAAGAAAAAAGTCTGTCCCGCTATATTTGCACTGCCAATCACGGCTTTGCGCCCTATGCCCAGGAAGAGCTGCGCCGCCTGTTCGGGGCGGTGAAGAGCACGCTGCTCTTGCCGGGCGAGATTTTCCTCGCAACGCTGGAAGGCGCTCCTGCCGATATAGCAGGAACGCTCCACAGCAATCCGCCCGTCTTCCTGCGGCATATCCAGCCGGTGCAGTTTCAGGACCAGGGTGATCTCGCGGCCCTGGAGCGGCTGGCCGTCTACTTAAGCCGGCGCAGCGAGCTGGAGGGCGAGAAGGTATCCCTGCATGTCCGCAAGGGTACTGCTTCCTTCTGGCCGGACAGCCCGGGCGAGCTTCGCGAATGGCTGCAGGAGCGGCTGGCGGACCTGGAGGCAGACTTTACAGTACAGGAGCCTTCGTGGATCATTTCCGTCTATGCGGACGGGGATGCGCTGTATGCCGGGGTTTCCCGGCCGGAGGATAATCTGTCCAGCTGGAACGGCGGAATGATCCGCTTCCGTAAGGAGGACGGGCAGATTTCACGGGCCAAGTTCAAGCTGATGGAAGCCGAGAAGGAATTCGCAATTCCGTTCTCAAGCTTCCGCAATGCCGTGGATATTGGCGCTTCGCCAGGCGGCTGGACCTCCTTCCTGCTGGAGCGCGGCCTGAAGGTTACGGCTATCGATCCGGCGCTGATGCATGAGTCGCTCCGCAATAAGCCGAACCTGAAGATTCTGCGCAAGAATGCTGGTGAAGTCAAATTCAGCGACAATGAATTTGACCTGCTCGTCTGTGACATGAGCTGGAGCCCCAAGCTGATGGCCAAGCTTGTCACCGGTCTGCTGCACAGTCTGGCTCCGGGCGGCACGGCTGTAGTAACCGTGAAGCTGATGCACAAGAAGCCTATGGCTGTAATCAAGGAGATCATCGCCATGTTTGAAGGGGAAAGGATGCAGCTCCAGCGGGCGAAGCAGCTGTTCCATAACCGGGATGAAATAACGCTTTATATGATTAAATATTAATTAGACTAAATATCAGGATGAACAGGGAAAGCCTCCCGTTGTCTGCTCCGCCGGCCTTGTGCCGGCGGCTGCAGCGCGGGAGGCTTTCTTTTTTATAATCAGCTAAGGGGGAGATGACTGATGATTTTTGAATCAAGGCTTGCTGCGGGAACTCTTTTGGGTGGACGATACCGGATTGTACGGAAGCTCGGCTCCGGGGGGATGAGTCATGTATTTCTGGCGGAGGATATGCGGCTGCAGGGCCAGTACTGGGCAGTAAAAGAAAGCTTCGGCCTGCAGGACAGCCTCAGCGGCATAGAGGCTGAGGCTGTTCTGCTGATATCGCTTAGCCACCGGCTGCTGCCGCGGATTGCCGATTTTTTTCCGCCGGATGAGCAGGGCTGCTGTTATCTGGTCATGGATTATATCGAGGGAATGACGCTGGCGGAGTTCATGAAGGACAAGCCGGGACCGCTTGCTGCCGGGTTAATTGTATCCTATGCCTGTCAGCTGCTTGAAGTGCTGCAGTATTTGCACAGTCACCGGCCGCCGGTTATTTACCGGGATCTGAAGCCGGGGAATATTATGCTGACAGATAACGGTGAGCTGAAGCTGATTGACTTCGGCATTGCCCGGAGCTTCAGAAGCGGTGCCGGAGAGGATACGGAGAAGCTTGGGACTGCCGGCTTTGCGGCACCGGAGCAGTACGGAGGCGGGCAAAGCGGACCGGCGGCGGATTTGTATGGTCTGGGCGCCCTGCTGCTGTATATGGCCTCGGGCGGAAAGTACAGCCGCTGGGAGCCCGGAATGGAAGGTAGTCTGCCCGGATTGCCTGACTGCCTGATTCCGGTCATCCGCAGGCTGCTGCGGTATCATCCCGAAGAGCGGTTCCAAAGCGCAGAGGCTGTATTGGAGGCTCTTCAGCCATTGCATGAGCTGGCGGGCCAAGCCCGTCGTGTACGGGGTGCGGCCCCTGTGGTATCCGCCAGGCGCCAGCCCGTTGTTATTACTCTGCTTGGAGTAGCCGCAGGTCTTGGTACGACTCATACCTCACTTGCAGCCTGCTGCGGTTTGGCGCGGCAGGGTGAGACGGCATGGATTGGCCTGAGTCCGGATTCACCGGTGTATGAAGTGATCAGCAGCCAGCTGGATAATCCGCCGGAATCAGCAGAAGCAGGTGCTGCAGAGCTGCCTTTGAGGTGGAACAACATCGACTTCTGGCAGACTCCGGCCCGGGACGGCCTGGCCAAGCTGTATGACAGGAACTATAAATATATTGTTGCAGACCTCGGTACAGGCGGTTATGACGGGGCGTTTGAGGTGTTTGCAGACAGTGATATTCCACTGCTAGTTGCGTCAGGGGCAGACTGGCGGCTGGAGGATACGCTGCGCTGGCTTCGCCGCAGCGGACTGCGGCCTGATAACGGCATACGCATTTGCCTGCCGCTTGCAAGCCGAAGAGCGGCAGCATTGCTTGCGTCGATTCTGGGCGGACAGGCTAAGGTGTACAGTCTCCCGGTTCAGGAGAACCCATTTCAGCGTAACGGCAGGCTGGTTCACACGCTGGAGCAGCTGCTGAGCGGTACCGGCATGCTGGCCGATTCTGCAAAACGCAGCAGTTTGTTTCAGAAAAAAAGCCGGGACAGGTAAAACCCTATTCCGGCACAGCGCATACATGTGCTAAAATGGTCGTTATATGTACAGACAGACTGTTCCTCATGCTAAGCATCATAGGAATTAGACAGAAATAGATAGGAGCTTAACGAGAATTTATGAGTTTACTTACTGTAGAAGACGTTTCCCATAACTTTGGTGACCGACAGCTGTTCAAGGATGTGTCCTTCCGCCTGCTGGACGGCGAGCATGTCGGATTTGTGGGGGCGAACGGCGCCGGCAAATCGACGCTGATGAATATTTTAACCGGAACCCTGCTTAAGGACAGCGGAAAAGTAGAATGGACACCACGGGTCCGGTATGGTTATCTTGATCAGCATACGAAGCTTTCTCCGGGAAAGACGGTCCGCGATGTGCTTAAGGATGCTTTTCTGCCGCTGCTGGAGCTGGAGAAGGAAATGCTGGCGATTACCGACAAGATGGGCGAGGCCTCACCTGAGGAGCTTGAGCTGCTGCTGGAGCAGATGGGAGAAATCCAGGAGCAGCTGGATATCGGCGATTTTTATCTGATCGATGTTAAAGTGGAGGAAATGGGCAACGGTCTCGGCCTCTCGGCGATCGGACTGGACCGTGATGTCGCTTCCCTGAGCGGGGGACAGCGGACCAAGGTGCTGCTGGCGAAGCTGCTGCTTGAGAAACCGACCGTGCTGCTGCTGGATGAGCCTACCAACTATCTGGATGTTGAGCATATCGACTGGCTGACCAACTACCTGAAGCAGTATCCTTATGCTTTTATGCTGATTTCCCATGATACCGAATTTATGAACAAGGTTGTTAATGTGGTTTATCATCTGGAATTCGGCAAGCTGACCCGTTATACGGCTAATTATGAGAAGTTTCTGGATATGGCTGAAATGAACAAAACCCAGCATATTGAAGCTTATGAGAAGCAGCGTGAATACATCAAGAAGCAGGAGGAGTTTATCCAGAAAAATAAAGCGCGTGCCTCGACCTCAGGCCGGGCCAAAAGCCGTGAGAAGCAGCTCGACCGCATAGAGCGGATTGACCGTCCGGAGGAAGCAGCCAAGCCGAGCTTCTCCTTTAAGGAGAGCCGGTCCAGCGGCAAAACGGTATTTGAAGGCATTGACTTCGAAATCGGCTATGACCGCCCGCTGCTGCCGAAGCTGAGCATGACGATTGAGCGCGGAGACAAAATTGCGATCGTCGGCAGCAACGGTGTAGGTAAATCCACGCTGCTGAAGACGATTTTGGGTGTAATCCCGCCATACAGCGGCAAAACCTATCTCGGGGATTACCTCAATTCCGCGTACTTCCAGCAGGAGGTTAAGGCTGCCAATGTTACGCCGATTGATGATGTCTGGAATGAATTCTCCAGTCTTACCCAGAATGAAGTGCGCGGCCATCTGGCCCGCTGCGGTCTGAAAAACGAGCATATTACCCGCCCGCTGAGCATGCTGAGCGGCGGAGAGCAGGCCAAGGTGCGCCTGTGCAAGCTGATGATGCGTGAGAGCAACTGGATTCTGTTCGATGAGCCGACCAATCACCTTGATATCATTGCCAAGGCTGAGCTGAAGCGCGCCCTGCAGGAATATAAAGGCACGGTTCTTCTTGTCTCCCATGAACCGGAATTCTATGAGGATTGGGTAACGAAAACATGGAATGTAGAACAGTGGTCTGCGCAGAAGGTATAGACTAATTTCAGAATCCGGGTACAAGCAGCCTTGAGAGGCTGCTGTTTCCCGGATTTTCAATATAGGGGGCTGTTCAGGAATGAATGACAGTGATAATATCCAAATAACCGGTCGGAACGGCCGCTATTCCCGGCAGGTCCGGTTCGTGCCGTTCGGAGCTGACGGACAAGCAGGGCTTGCCGCGGCAAGTGTCCTGATTGTGGGAGCGGGTGCACTGGGCACCGGCATGGCCGAGACGCTGGCCCGGTGCGGTGTGGGCCGGCTGATTCTGGCTGACCGGGATTATGTGGAGTGGAGCAACCTTCAGCGGCAGCAGCTGTATACCGAAGAAGATGCCCGCCTGCGGATTCCCAAGGCTGAGGCGGCCAAGGCCAGGCTGGAGCAGATTAATTCGGAGATCCGTATCGAAGCTCACATTATGGATGTGCGGGCGGAAGAGCTGGAGCGCCTGCTGCCACATGTGGATCTGATTATGGATGGTACAGATAACTTTGATACCCGCCTGATCATCAATGATATGGCTCAGAAGCATGGTATCCCCTGGATATACGGCGCTTGTGTCGGCAGCTATGGAATCACCTACACTATCATTCCCGGAGAGACGCCGTGTTTGAATTGCCTGCTGGGTACCGTTCCTTTGGGTGGAGACACCTGTGACACTGCAGGGATTCTGCCGCAGGCGGTTCAGCTGGTTACAGCCAACGCGACCGCAGAGGCGCTCAAGCTGCTTGGCGGCCGGCGCGAACAGCTGCGCGGCAGGCTGCTGAGCTTTGATGTGTGGCGCAATGAGCATCAGGAAATCGGAGTGAAGGCGGCTAAGAAAGAGGACTGCCCGTCCTGCGGAAGCCATGCTGTCTATCCTTATCTGACTGCAGCGAATACGGAGCGCAGCGATGTGCTGTGCGGCAGGGATACTGTGCAGATCCGTCCGGCGCAGCGCCGTCAGCTTGATCTGCAGGAGACGGCCGCAAGGCTTGCGAAGCTTGGGAGCGGCAGAGTGGAGAGCAATCCGTTTCTCGTCTCTTTCACGGAGGAGCCTTACCGGCTGGTGATTTTTGCCGACGGGCGGGCATTGATTCATGGAACCAGTGATATTGCTGCCGCGCGCAGTGTGTATCACAGGTATTTTGGCTAAGAAAGGGGACAGATAGCAATGGATACAGGAACGATCAGGCATATGGCGCTCTTTACCTTGAAATATCCCGCTGAGTCACAGGAGGCGCTGGCCTTTTTGAAGGATGGGGAGGAGATTCTGAGTGCAATTCCCGTTGTGCGCCAATTTGAGGCGCTGCGCCAGATAAGCAGCAAGTGTGACTATGATTATTGCTTCTCGATGGAGTTTGCAGGCCAGGTAGAATATGATGCCTATAACAACGATCCGGCCCACCGGGCATTTGTTGCACAGCGTTGGGAGACTGAGGTTGCGAAGTTTCAGGAGATCGATCTCCGGGTTTAGCCGGGCCGGTATCCTGCTGGCTTAGGAAGCTCTTAATAAAACAGCTGGAAAGACCCTTCCTGCGGAATGGTCTTTTTGCTTTGTGGAGATTCTACATTTTATCTGCAGCGGAATTACAGCTCTGCAAGGCCGAATGGATGCGGGGGAACAACCGATGAATGAGATCATTGCCTGGTTTACGGCAAACCATACACCTTACGACGCCGGAAGCGCCGGGGACCCCCTGCCGCAGGCAGAAGCGCACCGTCAGATGGAGGAGCTGCTCAGTGAGCTCGGGCTCCAGACGGCAATAAGCGAAGATCCCGGGGATCTTCGCTTATTGCTGGACAGGGTGCGGCCAGTGCTTCTGCTTGCGGAAATCAGCGATGCCGGGGCATGGCCGGGGTGGGATATCATATCGGAGTACCGGTCACAGGGGGTTTTTATACCAGTGATGGTGATATCAGCCGAAGGGGGAAGCGAGGAGGCCGTAGCTGTATTTGAAGCGGGCGGAAACGAGTATATGAAGCGGCCGCTGCATGCCGGAGAATTCAGATGCAGAGTGATGAATCTGCTGTGGCTCACCGGCCGGCGCCGGGGGCTGGAGGCCCTGATCAAAATTGACGGCCTGATGCTGGATTCCAGCCGGCGTCTGGTCAGCCGGGATGGAGTCCAGATCAACCTGACCCCTAAGGAATTTGACCTTCTTCATTACCTTGCCGTCCATCAGGGAGAGGTCAGCCCGCGCGAAGAGATTCTAAAGCATGTCTGGGGCTACCATTTTCATGCGGATACCAATGTTGTAGATGTCTATATCAGACACATCCGCTTGAAAGTGGATAAAGGCCACCGGAGCAAGCTGATTCATACAGTTCGCGGTACCGGTTATATGCTGAAGGCGCCTGAGGGCAGCCCTGCGGGACATTAGCTAAATAATCAGAATGTCTACAGCACGCGGCGCGCCTTCAGGTAGGTCTTTTTCCAGTTGCCTGAATTCAGGTCGGAAATGGTAACACCCGGTGAGCCGTAGGTGTGCAGGATTTTACCGTTGCCGGCATAAACCGCTACATGGGTAACATTTTTACCGTTGGCTCTGCTGCCGCTGGAGAAGAATACGAGGTCACCGACACGCAGATTGGATTTGGAGACCGCTTTTCCGACCTTGGACTGTGCTACAGAGGTACGCGGCAGGTTAACGCCATATTTGGCAAAAATATATTTGGTAAAGGATGAGCAGTCGAAAGATTTAGTAGTTGAAGTGGATGCGCCGAACTTATAACGGGTACCCAGGTATTTTTTGCCCAGGTTAACTATGCTTTGTCCGGTCGATGCCTTTACAGAAGCTGCAGCAACAGGTGCTGTTCCGGCTCCGGTCGCCATAAGAGTACTAAAGCCGATTGCAGTACACATCCCCACGACAACCGCCTGTTTAAACCATTGATGCTTTTTCATGTTGTAATACCTCCCAGGATTATATCTCTCTTGCATTGTTCTTCCTCTGTTTCGTAGTATAGCAGTTTATCTTAGGCCTATATTTTTCCATAACTGTCTTAAAATCAAGCCGGGCACGGGTTGTAAACGTTTTATTAAAAAAACATTAAAAGTTACAAAAAATTAATAATTAGAGTCCAAACCAGCAGGAAAAAACCGGGGACCCCTTATGGATAAAGGAGATTCCCGGTTTTTCACTTTTGAAACAAAGGTTACAACGATGTCTCCAAGTATGTATCAATCCTTGCTCTGAATGATCAGCAGCAGTCCGCTTTCAATGGTAACCGTACCGGTCTCTTCCAGCAGGCGGTTGCTGACAGCGAGGGATTGGCCCAGCTTAAGCGTTGCATTTTCAAGCGGATACTGGAAGCCCTGCAAGGTAATTCCCGTTACCTCTGGTGTCATCGGAAGCAGGGAGACATAGGTAAAGCCCCGTTCATGAACCAGCGACTGGGAGCCGGTGAGTGTAATGTAATTGTTAGAGTCCATCACAGAACAGCTTACCTGACGCTGCAGTGCCCGGGTCATCATCTGGATGCTGGCCAGCGTATGGTCCATTCTTGTGCCAGTAACCCCCATCAGCAAAATGTATTCAGGCCGGGTGTTTAGCGCCAGGTCGAGCGCCAGCTCACTGTCGGTCAAATCCTTGTCCACCGGGTCGCACGTAACAGTCTCCCTGCTGCCTGCCCTGATCCGCTCCAGCGCCTCCTGAGTGACAGAATCGAAATCACCTACTGCTATATCAGGTGTGATGCCGTGCTCAACAAGAAACAAGGCCCCGCTGTCGGCTCCGATTATAAAATCCTCTTCATCAATATGGCGCAAAAAGTCTGCGGACAGCTCGCCGCCGGCGAAGATAACCACGCGATTGGATGGCAATGTAATCTCCTCCCTCTATTGGTGTTATAGTTCGTCATCCTCCACAAAGTATAAAGCAATCCCAAAAGTTGTACAATTGCAGCCGCTGACGCTAAAATGGATATAGCGGGTTTCTTCTATATAAGAATAGAACAGAACCCGCAACCTGATAACATCGTCAGAGGCTGCCGGGAGGTGAGAGAAATCGTAAACGTATTATTCGTATGTCTGGGCAATATTTGCCGTTCGCCGATGGCGGAGGCGGTTCTCCGCAGCAAAATTGCGCAGCGCGGCCTGCAGGAGTCCATTAAGGTGGATTCAGCGGGAACAGGTGACTGGCATATCGGTAAAGAACCCCATGAGGGGACACGGCGTATTCTCGATCAGTATGGGATCAGCTATGCGGATATGACAGCACGTCTAGTGAACAGCAGTGATTTTGACAGCTTTCAGTATATCGTCTGTATGGATGATTCAAATGTAGTAAATGTCCGTAAGGTTCCCGGAGGAGAGAAGGCGGAGCTGCTGACTTTTATGGATCTGCTTCCGGATGAGGAGCTGCGTGAGGTGCCTGATCCTTATTTCACAGGGAATTTCGAGCAGGTCTATGGTCTTATGGATGCCGGCTGTGATGTGCTGCTGGACAAGATTGTTTCGGAAAAGCTGTAGCCGGCCAGCAGGCGGGCGGAGGCAGTGTGCAAGTTATGTGCAAGCAAGTTTAACCGGTAACCGTCCTTGGCCAAAAAAAGAGGACGGGCACCGTGTGCCCGCCTCAGGATGGAAGCGCAATCAATCTGTATCTATACATAAGCCGGCTGATCGTTCACCGTTTCGTCATTTTATGCTGTTTCATGGGGTTAAGAAATAGAGTAATGATTCTGGGAGCTCTTTTTGCCAAAAACCCCAAAGATGCTTTCCGTCCTTCTCACGGTAGGAGACGGTGGCACCGCGGGCTTCCAGCAGCGCCTTTGTATCCCGGTTCATCTGTACAAAATCATATACGCCGGTGTCTGTCTGATAATCCGTCTCCTGCAGGCCTACCACCATATTGATGTTAAGCCAGGAGAGGTCATCCTCGAGGGCAATAAGATCACGGGATTCCGGATAATATGCTCCGGACAGGCTCAGCACACGGTTGAACAGGCCGGGATAGGCGAGGGCAAGATGCAGCGAGACACTGCCGCCCAGTGAGTCTCCGGCGATAATCCGCTGATCGGGGGTGCGGCGGACCGGATAATTATGTTCAATGAAGGGAATAATTTCTTCGGCGAAGCAGGCTAGATACTGCTTGAACCGGCTGCCGAAGGGAGCGTATTCCTGCGTCCGGACGGCCACGTTCACCTCAACGCCTACAATAATGAACGGCTCAATGTCTTCCTCTATAATGAGCTGTCCGGCGAGGGTGGCGATTCGGCCGAAATTAAAGAATTCTTCGCCGTCCTGGCAATAAATTACCGGATAGCTGAGTACTTCATTGTAGCCCGGGGGAAGATAAATGCGAAGCTTGCGTTCCTCCTGCAGCTGTTCACTCCAAAGGGTTTGCTTAACGATTGTACGTTTCAGAAAAACAGGTTCACTCATCGCTGAATCGTCACCTTTCTTGTCGAATTTTGCATTACACATGCGGTTACGTTAAAATTACCCAAGCGGCAAATGTATCAAAGATCATTTACTAGCTTGAAAAAAACAAATCTGTTATAGGATATTCAAATCCCTGTTATACATACAAAATTTATGGAAACATAAATTTTATGCGTATTTCTTTGACGAAACAGATAAAACAGGTGTATAATAATTCTATAACAGATACCACTGATGTTCAAATTTTTTTATTGAGGTGAAAATGATGACTAGAGTTCCTTATGAAGTGTATACAGAGGACGTGGAGGCCCTTTCGGTGCTTTCTCCGGATGGAGAGGTTATCAACAAAGAAATGATGCCTGCACTTACCGACGATCAGCTGAAAGAGATTATGTACCGTATGGTATTTACCCGCACTTGGGATGACCGTGCTGTTAACCTTGGCCGTCAGGGCCGCCTCGGCTTCTATGCTCCGGTATCCGGACAGGAAGCAACCATGATCGGCAGTGAATTCGCACTGCAGAAAGAAGATTTCGTATGCCCGGGCTACCGCGATATTCCTCAGCTGGTATGGCACGGACTTCCATTATATCAGGCTTTCCTGTATTCCCGCGGTCATCAGCACGGCGGACAGATTCCGGATGGTGTTAATGTGCTTATGCCGCAGATCATCATCGGCGCGCAGATTCTGCATGCTACCGGAATTGCAATGGGCTTCAAGCTGAAGAAGCAGCAGAATGTAGCAATCACCTACACAGGTGACGGCGGTTCTTCCGAAGGTGACTTCTATGAAGGCCTGAACTTTGCCGGACGCTTCAAACTGCCGGTAATCTTCTTCGTACAGAACAACGGTTATGCGATTACGACTCCGTTCGCTAAGCAGACGGCTTCCAAATCCATTGCCCACAAAGCAGTAGCTGTTGGTATTCCGGGAATCAAAGTAGACGGCATGGATGTCTTTGCTGTAATCGCTGCGGTTCAGGAAGCTGCAGAACGTGCACGCAGAGGCGAAGGTGCTACGCTGATTGAAGCTGTAACCTACCGTTTCCGTCCGCACTCTCTCTCCGATGACGCCAGCAAATACCGTTCCAAGGATGAAGAAGGCCAATGGAACGAGAAGGATCCTATCGCCCGTCTTGCCAAGTATTTGGAGAAGAAAGGCCTTTGGACCGAAGAAGATACACTGCGCGTAAGAGAAGAAGCGAAAGCGACTGTAAACGAGCAGATCAAGAAAGCAGAGCAAACCGAAAAAATGACCGTTTCAGGCTTGATCGACAGCATGTTTGAGGTAACTCCGAAACATCTGGAAGAGCAAAAAGCCGATTTCGAATAAGGGGGATATCAGGCAATGGCACAAATGAATATGAAAGAAGCAATTCGTGACGCACTGCGCGTTGAACTGAATCGCGACCCTAATGTTATGATCTTTGGGGAAGACGTTGGTAATGTAGGCGGCGTTTTCCGCGTAACTGAAGGACTGCAGAAAGAATTTGGCGAAGACCGTGTATTTGATACACCGCTTGCCGAGTCCGCAATCGGCGGTCTGGCGTTTGGTCTCGGGGTACAAGGCTTCCGTCCAATCGCTGAAATCCAGTTTATCGGCTTCATCTACGAAGCTCTTGACCAGATCGTTATCCAGGCTGCGCGCCTGCGTTACCGTTCCGGCGGTAAATATAATGCTCCAATCGTATTCCGTACACCATTCGGCGGCGGCGTTAAGGCTGCTGAGCTTCACACGGATTCCCTTGAGGGCCTGATCGCTCAAAGCCCGGGTATCAAGGTTGTTATTCCTTCCAATCCTTATGATGCCAAAGGTCTGATGATCGCGTCGATCCGCGACAATGACCCTGTATTCTTCATGGAGCACCTTAACCTGTACCATGCATTCCGTGATGAGGTGCCAGAAGGTGAATACACCGTTGAACTGGGCAAGGCTAATGTTGTACGCGAAGGCTCTGATGTAACCATCATCACTTACGGTCTGATGGTACATACTTCGACCAAAGCAGCTGACCAGCTGGAGAAGGAAGGCATCAAGGCTGAAATTATCGATCTGCGCACCGTTAGCCCGATTGATATTGATACCATTGTAGCTTCCGTGAAGAAGACTAACCGTGCGATTGTAGTACAGGAAGCTCAGAAGAGCTCCGGTGTTGCCGCTGAGGTTATCGCACAAATCAATGAAAAAGCAATTCTGCACCTTGAAGCACCTGTACTCCGTGTAGCAGGTCCGGATACCATCTATCCATTCGCCCAAATCGAAGATAGCTGGATTCCTACACCGGCGCGCGTAGTTGCAGCCGTGAAGAAAGTTCTGGAATTCTAATAGAGATTATTTCTGCCGTCCTTGCACAAAGGGCGGCACCACTTTCTGCAATATACTTACTACATTAAGCGAATGCTTTCGCTATCCAAAATGAAGCTAAAAACTTTTAGGAGGTTATCAAGGTGGCAAAATTTGAGTACCGGTTCCCTGAGCTGGGCGAAGGTTTGCATGAAGGCGAAATTATCAAAATGCACATCAAAGCCGGCGACAAAGTAACCGATGACGATATCGTAATGGAAGTGCAAAATGACAAGGCAGTGGTAGAAGTACCATGCCCGGTTAACGGCACAGTGCTTGAAGTATTCACTAAAGACGGCCAGGTATGCCGCGTTGGTGAAGTTGTAGCAATCATTGATGCAGAAGGCGATGTTCCTGAGCAGGAAGGCGGCCATCCGGCAGAAGCAGCTTCCCAGGAAGCAGATGCAGCTAAAGGCGGAGCAGATACTACTTCTTCTCCGGCAACCAGTGCTCCATCAGCCGGCGGTGCTGTAAACTTCGAATACCGTTTCCCTGAGCTGGGCGAAGGCCTGCATGAAGGTGAAATCATCAAGATGCACATCAAAGTCGGCGACAAGGTTACCGATGATGATATCATCATGGAAGTACAGAATGACAAAGCTGTAGTGGAAGTGCCTTGTCCGGTTAACGGAACTGTAACTGAAGTTCGTGTTAAAGACGGCCAGGTATGCCGCGTAGGCGAAGTTGTGGCGATTATCGCTGCAGAAGGTGAAGTTCCACAGCAGGAAGGCGGACACGCTGAAGCTCCTGCAGCACAGGAAGCTGCAGCACCGGCAGCTGCACAGGCTACTGCTCCAGCGCCTAACCGTGATATTCTGGCTACTCCAAGCGTCCGCAAAGCAGCACGTGAGCAAGGTGTTGACCTTGCGAAGGTTAACGGCAGCGGCAAGAACGGCAAGATTACCCATGACGATATCGCGGCCTTCCTGAAGGGCGGCTCCGCAGCTCCGGCTGCAGCAGCACCTGCGGCATCCGCAACTGCAGCAGCACCGGCGGCAGAAGCCAAAGCGCCAGCAGCAGCACCGGCTGCAGCAGCATCCGGCAATGCCAGCCTGGAAGAAGAGCGCGTACCATTCAAGGGTATCCGCAAAGCAATCTCCAATGCTATGGTTAAATCGGCCTACACAGCGCCGCATGTTACCATCATGGACGAAGTGGATGTTACTGAGCTGGTGGCTTTCCGTACCCGCATGAAGCCTGTTGCCGAGAAGAAGGGCGTTAAGGTTACTTACCTGCCATTCATCGTTAAGGCTCTGGTTGCCGCTTCCCGTCAGTTCCCTGCGCTTAACGCAATGATTGACGAAAGCACGAATGAAATTGTGTACAAAAAGTACTACAACATCGGTATCGCTACAGACACAGACAATGGTCTGATCGTGCCGGTAATCAAGGATGCTGACCGTAAGAGCATCTGGATGATCGCAAGTGCGATCACAGACCTGGCTGTGCGCGGACGCGACGGCAAGCTGACTGCTAATGAAATGAAGGGCAGCACGATCTCCATCTCCAATATCGGTTCCGCCGGCGGTATGTTCTTTACTCCGATCATCAACTTCCCTGAAGTTGCGATTCTGGGTACAGGCCGTATCACTGAGAAGCCTGTTGTGAAGAACGGTGAAATCGTAGCAGCTCCTGTTATGGCGCTGTCCCTGAGCTTTGACCACCGGATCATCGACGGTGCGACTGCCCAGAACTTTATGAATTACATTAAGACCCTGCTTGCAAATCCTGATATGTTAGTTATGGAGGTGTAATAAATGGTAGTCGGAGACGCTTCAATTGAAATCGACACATTGGTTATTGGTGCAGGTCCCGGCGGGTATGTGGCGGCAATCCGTGCCGCCCAGCTCGGCCAAAAAGTCCTCATTGTAGATAAATCGGAGCTTGGCGGTGTCTGTCTGAACCGCGGATGTATCCCTTCCAAAGCGCTGATCTCTGCAGCTCACAGCTATGAGGCTGCACAGCACGGCGATGTTTTCGGTGTTACTGCCGAGAACGTGAAGGTAGACTGGGCCAAAACCCAGGAATTTAAGAACGGTGTAGTTAAGAGAATGACCACCGGCGTAACCAGCCTGATGAAGGGCAACAAAATTGAAGTGTTCAGCGGCGAAGCAATGTTCATCAGCACAAACGAAGCCCGTTTGTTCAATGACCATGAATCCCCGCGCTACAAATTCAATAACTGCATCATCGCGACAGGCTCCCGTCCGATTGAGCTGAAGCCATTCCCGTTCGGCGGACGTATCCTGTCCTCGACAGAAGCTCTGGATCTGCCAGAGATTCCTAAGAGCATGATCGTAATCGGCGGCGGCTATATCGGCGCTGAGCTGGGTCAAATGTACTCCAAATTCGGCACTAAGGTAACGATCATCGAAGGTCTGGATACTGTACTGCCAGGCTTCGATAAAGATATGACCCGTCTGGTTGCCAAGAACATGGCGAAGACCGGCATCGAGATCGTAACGAATGCCAAAGCGGAAAGTGCTGTTCAGAACGACAAGGAAGTAACCGTTAAGTACTCTGTAGGCGGCGAAACCAAAGAAGTTACAGCGGACTACCTGCTTGTGACAGTAGGCCGTCGTCCGAATACAGACGGCGAGCTGGGTCTTGACCTGATCGGCGTTGAGCTGGATGAGCGCGGTCTGATCAAAGTCGACCACCAGGGCCGCACCAACGTGCCTAACATCTATGCAATCGGCGATATCGTTGCAGGACTTGCTCTGGCACACAAAGCTTCCTACGAAGGTAAGATTGCTGCTGAAGCCATCTCCGGCCACAAATCCGTAGTTGACTACAAAGTCATCCCGGCTGTTGTGTTCACCGATCCAGAGTGCTCCAGCGTCGGCCTGACTGAGAAAGAAGCTAAGGACAAGGGCTACAAGGTAAAAGCCGGCAAATTCCCGTTCGCGGGCAATGGCCGTGCGGTTTCCCTGAACGCTCCGGAAGGCTTCATCAAGATTGTAGCTAACAGCGAGAACAACCTCGTCCTGGGCGCGCAAATCGTAGGTCTGGAAGCTTCCAACTTGATTGCTGAGCTGGGTCTGGCAATTGAAATGGGCGCTACGCTCGAAGATATCGCTCTGACCATCCACGCGCATCCAACCCTTGGCGAAATCGTCATGGAAGCGGCTGAGCTGGTAGAAGGCCATCCAATTCACGTAGTGAAATAATACATTACCGTCTGCTGTAAGGCAGAATCATCATAGAAGGGACTCCCAATGTCATGGTAATGGCTGAGGGGGTCTCTTCTTTTTTTGTAAGACAAGGAAAGGAGTCATCCCATGAAAGCACCTAAACTGCAGGCCGGCGACGAAATTCGTATCATCTCACCGTCGAACAGTCTCGGTATCATAGCACCGGAACAAATTGCGGCTTCTACAAAGCTGCTGGAGGGCTACGGCTTTAAGGTATCTTTTGCAGCGCACGCTTATGAAATGGATCAATTCTCCTCGTCTTCTGTCCGCTCCAGGGTGGAGGATATTCATGAGGCTTTCCGTGATCCCGATGTCAAAGGCATTCTGACCACACTTGGAGGACATAACTGCAACCAGCTGCTCCGCGAGCTCGACTACAGGCTCATTGCAGACAATCCTAAGCGTCTTTGCGGTTACTCAGATATAACAGCGCTGAGCAGTGCCATCTACCGGAAAACCGGGCTGATCACCTATTCAGGTCCCCACTTCTCCACCTTATCCATGCGCCACGGCAATGAATATACGATACGGCATTTTATCCGGATGATGATGGAGGATGAACCGGTTCTGATGCAGCCATCGGCAGAGTGGAGTGATGATGCGTGGTTTCTGGATCAGGAGAACAGGAGCTTTGAAGCTAATGAAGGGCCTTATACAATCTGTTCCGGCTCAGCAGAGGGGATCATTATCGGCGGCAATCTGTGCACGCTCAACCTGCTGCAGGGAACGGGGTATATGCCAAGCCTGAAGGACGCTATACTGTTTCTGGAGGATGATTTTGAATCGAGTCCGGAAACGTTCGACCGTGATCTCCAGTCGCTGATTCATCAGCCGGGCTTTGAGCAGGTCAAGGGGCTTGTCATCGGCAGATTTCAGCGGGCTTCAAGGGTAAATGCGGATATGCTCAAAATAATCATTCAGAGCAAGAAGGAGCTACTGCATCTTCCGGTCGTTGCTGATGTGAATTTCGGTCATACCTCGCCGATATTTACTTTTCCTATTGGCGGCCAGGCTGAGCTGAGGGCGGCTAAAGACACTGTAGAGCTGAAAATCTGGGAATAACAGGAGAACGACAGGAAATTGCATTTTCTGCGCTTAACTAAGTTACAAGGGTGGTCAGGTCATGGTAAACTGGGAGAAGAAAAAAAGGGGGAGTTAAACCTTGCGCAACTATTTAGATTTACTTCAGGATGTACTGGATCACGGCACGGCAAAAAGTGACCGTACCGGTACTGGTACCATATCCGTATTCGGGCGTCAGCTCCGCTTTGATCTGTCCGAGGGTTTTCCGCTGGTTACGACCAAGCGTATTCATCTGAAATCTGTTGTTCATGAGCTCCTGTGGTTTTTAAAGGGAGATACTAATATTTCTTATCTGAAGGAGAACGGGGTTTCGATCTGGGATGAATGGGCAGACGAGAACGGTGAGCTGGGACCTGTATACGGCTCACAGTGGCGTGCCTGGGAGAGCAGTGACGGCCGCCATATTGATCAGATTTCTGCAGTTATTGAATCCATCAAGAGCAACCCGGACTCCCGCCGTCATATCGTAAGTGCATGGAATGTAGGGGAGATTGAACAGATGAAGCTTCCTCCATGCCACTTTGTGTTCCAGTTCTATGTGGCTGACGGCAAGCTGAGCTGTATGCTGACCATGCGTTCAGTGGATACTTTCCTTGGCCTGCCCTTTAATATTGCCAGCTATGCCCTGCTTACCCATATGGTCGCACAGCAGACCGGCTACGAGGTGGGAGACTTCATCTGGTCCGGAGGCGATGTGCACATTTATACAAATCATTTGGAGCAGGTGGCCACCCAGCTGTCTAGAGCGCCGCATCCGCTGCCGAAGCTGAATATTCTCAGAAAGCCTGAGAGCATTTTTGATTATAAATTTGAAGACTTTGAATTTGAAGGCTATGTATATCACCCGGGAATCAAAGCACCGGTTGCCATTTAATCTTTCCGGGACATGATGATTCTTGGAAAAGGAGGGCATAAATATGAGTATAACCATGATTTGGGCTATGGCGGAAAACGGTGTTATCGGTAAAAATAATGATATGCCGTGGCATCTTCCGCTCGATTTTGCCTATTTTAAAGAGCAGACTCTGGGAAAAAGAATGCTTATGGGCCGGAAAACCTGGGAATCGCTTGGCGGTAAGCCGCTGAAGGGCAGAACGAGCATCGTTATAACGCGGGATACCGGCTTTGAGGCAGAAGGGGCAAAGGTCATCCATACGCTGGAGGAAGCCGTCGCTGAAGGGCAGAAGGACGATGAGCTGATGATTATCGGCGGAGCTGAAATCTACGGGATGATGCTTCCTTATGCGGATAAGCTGCTGGTAACCCGGATTCATGAGGATTTTGCAGGAGAGACTACCTTTCCGGAAGTGCGCTGGGAAGAATGGAATGAGGTCTCCTGCGTTCAGGGAATCCGTAATGAGCAGAACCCGTATGATTACCGTTTTTACGTTTACGAACGTACGGTTTAATGAAAAAGCGTTTTCTCTGACACAACATGTGAAATAGTACAAATAATCAGCAGATTAATCCATTACAGTGCGAAAGTATAGAATGCTACTATAGTTAAAATTAGAATTGCTAAACTTAAAAATAGTATAGAATGTGCAGGTACTTCATTGCGCTGAATCGACACGAATCTGCCGCAGTATGCTACAATGTACTATACATCAACACGAAGAGAACGGATGGGGGAAACGTAATATGTCTACACCTACTGGATTTATGGAGTATAAGCGCCAGCTCCCAGGTGACCGCGATCCTGAGCAGCGCGTTAAAGACTGGGAAGAATTCCATCATCACCTTACCGAAGACGAGCTGCGCACACAGGGTGCACGCTGCATGGACTGCGGAACCCCCTATTGCCATACCGGCATTGATATGACCGGAGGGACCTCCGGCTGCCCGGTCCATAACCTGATTCCCGAGTGGAACAACCTGGTCTACCGAGGGCTGTGGAAGGAAGCGCTGGAGCGTCTGCACAAGACAAACAACTTCCCTGAATTTACTGGCAGCATCTGTCCTGCTCCCTGTGAAGGCTCCTGTACCGTTGGCCTGATCGGCCAGCCGGTTACGATCAAGACCATTGAGCTTGCCATTGTAGATAAAGGCTTCGAGGAGGGCTGGGTTGTACCGAATCCGCCTGAGAAGCGCACAGGCAAAAGAGTCGCCATCGTCGGCTCCGGACCGGCCGGACTGGCGGCTGCCGCGCAGCTGAACAAGGCCGGACATACAGTGACCGTATTTGAGCGCAGTGACCGCGTCGGCGGCTTGTTGACATATGGTATACCTACTATGAAGCTGGATAAGCGCGTTGTTCAGCGCCGGGTGGATCTGCTGGCTGCCGAAGGCATTAATTTTGTCGTGAATACCGAGATCGGCAAGGATATACCGACTCTGCAGCTTGTGGATGAATATGATGCTGTCGTGCTGTGCGGCGGGGCAACCAAAGCTCGCCAGTTCAATGTCGAGGGCAGTGAGCTGAAGGGTGTCATGTACGCGATGGATTACCTGACCGGCACGATCAAGAGCTACCTGAACTCCAATCTGGAGGATGGTAACTTTGTCTCGGCAGCAGGTAAAGATGTTGTTGTACTGGGCGGCGGGGATACCGGATCGGACTGTGTAGCGACCTCCCTGCGTCACGGCTGCAAGAGCATTACCCAGTTCGGCACACATGACAAAGCGCCGCTTGAGCGTGACCCGATTGCCAACCCTTGGCCGCAGTTCCCGAATGTGTATACGCTTGATTATGCACAGCAGGAAGCCAAAGCGATCTTCGGTGATGACCCGCGTGAATTCTCCATTATGACAACCAAGTTTGTCGGTGACGAGGAGGGCAACCTGAAGGAGCTGCATACGGTGCAAATCCGCCGTATGGTTGACGAAACAGGCCGCAAGATCTATCAGCCTGTACCGGGAACCGAAGCGGTCTATCCGGCGCAGATTGCGCTGATAGCGATCGGCTTCGACGGGCCGGAGCAGGATATTATTCAGGAGCTGAACCTGGAAACGGACCGCCGCAGCAATGTGAAGGCCCGTTACGGCAAATTCAATACAAGCGTGGACAAAGTCTTTGCCGCTGGTGATATGCGCCGCGGACAGAGCCTGGTGGTCTGGGCTATCAATGAAGGCCGTGCAGCCGCCCGCGAAGTTGACAGATATCTGATGGGATCGACTGTTCTTGTATAAAGCATTGCTTGCATAAAGAATATCAAACCGCCTCTCCAGAGCATCCTGGAGGGGCGGTTTTTTCATTTCATTTCTTTTCATTTCGCCCGCCAGCTCCCTTTTGGCGGAATCAGAGGTATTTGTGCTCTTCATTTCGCCCAACCGTCCACTTTTGGCGAAATCAGAGGCATTTATGTTCTTCATTTTGCCCAACCGTCCACTTTTGGCGAAATCAGAGGCATTTATGCTCTTCATTTCGCCCAACCGTCCACTTTCGGCGGAATCAGAGGCACTTTTGCTCTTCACTTCAGCCGCCAGCCCACTTTCGGCGGAAGCAAAGGTCTTCCTCCCCAGCACCAATAGCAAAAGCCGCCCGGAAGGGCGGCCTAGCTTCTATCTATTCAACCAATTTTAAAGCAGCATACCAAACAGATGCCGTCACATATTGTGCGGCATCTGTTTGGTGTGCTATATCCGGTTTTCTTTACGGTACGAAGCCAAGCCGGATACTAGTCTTCCAGCTTAAAGCGTTCGATCTTGACCTGCAGGTCCGAAGCCATTCTGGAAAGCTCGCCGGAGGATGCGGTAATCTCATCCATGGAGGCCAGCTGCTCTTCCGTCGCTGCTGTTACGCTCTGGAATGCATCTGAGGTGGTACGTGCAATATTGGAAATCTCGACAACGGACGCGGCAACCTCCTCGGCACCCGCTGACATCTGTTCAGTGACAGCAGAAATGTCATGGATCTGGCCGTTGATTCTGGCGGCAGACTGCTCGATATTCAGGAAGGCTGCTTTAGCCTCTTCCGTCACCTTAAGCCCCAGATCAACGTCGGCAGATACCCGGTTATGGATTGCATCATAGGTCTGGTCTATAAGGACGGTCATTTGTTCGATGGTCTCCTGGATATTACCGGCAGTTGTCTTGGACTGGTCAGCCAGCTTGCGCACTTCGGTTGCTACTACAGCGAAGCCCCGGCCGTGCTCGCCGGCGCGGGCGGCTTCAATTCCGGCGTTGAGCGACAGCAGGTTGGTCTGTACGGCAATGTTGGCAATTGCACTGCTCATAGCGGACACCTGGCTATTCAGGCCGTTTAACTGGCCGATCAGCTCCGAGGACAGGTGGGTAGATTCGCGGATCGCATCCATCTGCCGGCTGACCTGGCTGATTTTCTCGCTGCCGCTATGCACATCTGCTTCCGTGTCAGCAGACGAGCTGACGATAGAGGAAGCAGCCTCGGCAATTTTGTTGATGCCGGCTGACATCTCCTCCATTGCGCGGGAAGTCTCAACCATGGCTGCAGTCTGTGTCTCGGCTCCGGCTGATGAATCCTCGACCATCTTGGCCACATAAGCTGTAGCTGTGGCGTTCTCTTGCGTGGTTGCGGTCAGCTGCTGGCTGGAGGCGGCCAGCAGTCCGGAGGTTTCAGTAATATCTGTAACAATAGAGCGCAGCGATTCTACCATGTGATTATAATTTTTTGCCAGATCACCAATCTCATCGGCCCGGTCAATCACGATCTGTTCATTCAGGTATCCTTCACTCACACGGCGGGCAGACTGGTTGAGTCTGGTAATAGGCCGTGAAATTGCCCGTACTATGAAGAACATCAGGATAAGGGAGATAAGCAGGGCAACACCCAGTACCATAAGTCCTTTATAAAGCACCGGAAGAGAGGCGTCAGAGAATTCCTTGGTAGTAATTACACCCACGACAGTGAAGCCTGTTGCAGGGTCCGTGGTATAATAGCCGCGCATATCAAGCCCGGTATCCGGGTTGGTATAGGCCAGATCGCCTTTATCATTGACCAGCAGCTCGGCTACATAGCCGGCGATATCTTCACCTGCTTTTTTGACCGGATGTGAGACGAACTTGTTATTGCGGTCTACTACATAATAGTAGCCTTCTTTACCAAGCTTGTTCTGACTGATCCGGTCACTCATTGCTTTCAGATTGAGGGTGGTGGCGATGGCGCCTTGTCCATCCTCAAGGGTTTTGGAGACAAACAGTGTATAGTTACCAGTGGTTAAAGAAACGGTAGGGTCCGTAAGAGTAACTTGGCCGGGATTATTTAGTGCGGCAGTATACCAGTCCCGTGTGCGCGGATCGTAATCCTGCGGACCGGGGTCCGGCGCTTTCATCCAGGCACCTTTCTCATTTCCGGCAACGAAGAGTTCAAGCTCGGGATGCTCTTTTATAAACAGTTCAATAAGTGTACGTGTAGCAGCCGGTTTGTTATCCACATTAGCGGAGGTCAGCTGCTGGCTGAGCTGTGAGACATTTTGTTTAGCGGCCGTAACCGATTCGTTAATATTAGCTGCCAGCAGATCAACGCTTGTACGCATGGATTGCTGCATGGTCTGTTCCATCTGCTTGCTGGAGCTGTTATAAGATGAGTAGCTTACCAGTACGATTGGAACAACCAGCATAACGGTGAAGATTAACAGCATTTTTCTTTGCAGTGAACGGGATGTGAGATTGAATACAGCGCTTTTGATTTTTGTGAACATGGCTATGACTCCCCCTTGGATGCATATGCTTAGAGGCTTGACCAGCAGGCAGCTTCCTCTTGAAATGCTCTATTCATATATTTCGGTTTGTTTTCAAGAAAATTTCATATGTAAGAAGGTTTACCGGAAAGAATTAATTTACAAACCGCCCGAAATAGTGTAAGCGTATCCAAAAAAATGATGGTAAACATGGCAGTTTTATGACGGGCTTGACGCAATGGGTTCCTTGGTATACATTTAATAGCAATTCAATAACGCAGCTGCGTTAACCAAGGATCTGCGTCCCAAATACCGCCAGAACAGAGAGAGGATTCACCGGCTGAAAGGTCCTCCGAGCCGCGACGGGAGCGCACCCTGCCTTGCAAGCTGCAGCAATAAAGGTTATTCTTTGTTTGCTGCCGGCCCCGGCCGTTATCCGGATAGAGGACTGCCAGGCATAGCCCGGCGGTTGAAATAGGGTGGTAACACGACGCATTCGTCCCTGACGGATGCGTCTTTTTGCGTTTCTTGCGTACTTGCGGATCTGTGTAAGATCCGGACAATCAGAGGAGATGATTTAGATGCGTCAAAGCCAGCTTTTATTAACTACACTGCGTGATGCTCCTGCGGATGCAGAGACGGCCAGCCACCAGCTGCTGCTGCGTGCCGGCTATATTCGTAT
The DNA here is from genome assembly GCF_000758625.1 of Paenibacillus sp. FSL R7-0273. Classification (NCBI taxonomy): domain Bacteria; kingdom Bacillati; phylum Bacillota; class Bacilli; order Caryophanales; family Paenibacillaceae; genus Paenibacillus; species Paenibacillus sp. FSL R7-0273. The sequence continues at coordinate 4,109,264 of NZ_CP009283.1, read as the reverse complement.
GCTTGCAGCAGGGATATACAGCTATCTGCCCCTGGGCCGCCGGGTTCTGCGCAGGATTGAACAGATTGTCCGGGAGGAGATGGACAGCGCCGGAGCCCAGGAGATGCTGCTCCCGTCTCTGCTGCCTGCCGAGCTCTGGAAGGAGTCCGGCCGGTTTGAGCCGTACGGCAAGGACCTGATGACGATGCATGACCGCCATGAACGCCAGTTTGTACTCGGACCAACCCACGAAGAAGCGTTCACTTCACTGGTCCGGGGTGAAATCAGCTCCTACCGGAAGCTGCCGGTAACGCTGTACCAGATTCAGACCAAATTCCGCGACGAGCTCCGTCCGCGCTCCGGTCTGCTGCGGGGCAGGGAGTTCCTGATGAAGGATGCCTATTCCTTTGATACAGACTGGGAGGGTCTGGATGAGACTTACAGCCGTATATTCAAAGCCTATGAACGGATCTTTACCCGCTGCGGGCTGAATTTCAAATCTGTGCAGGCGAATGCCGGCGCAATGGGCGGTGAGGGCGGCAATCACGAGTTTATGGCGCTTGCGGATATTGGAGAAGATACGCTCGCTGTATGCTCAAGCTGTGACTACGCGGCAAATCTGGAGGAAGCTGAAGCAGGCGGTATGTTAACCGGCATTAGCGAGAATTTAATGACCCAGCCGGCTGCAGAAAAATTTCATACCCCGGATCTGCGTACGATTGAGCAGCTGGAGAATAATCTGCAGATAACAACGGATAAGATCATTAAGACGCTGATCTACAGCAGTGGTGATACCTGCTTTGCCGTGCTGGTCCGCGGTGATCATGAGGTAAATGAGCTCAAGCTGGCGTCTGCTGCCGGCGTTGCTGCAGTGTCTCTCGCCGATTCTGAAGCAGTCAGGACAGCTGCCGGTGTAGAGAGCGGATATGTCGGACCGGTTGGCCTGCAGCTGCCAATTATCGTGGACAGGGCTGTAGCCATGATGGCAGCGGGGATTACAGGTGCCGGAGAAAAAGACTACCATCTGCGCAATGTAGTGCCTGGCCGGGACTTTCTGCTGGAGCATGTAGCTGATATCAGAAATGCTGCTCGAGGGGAGACCTGTCCGAAATGCGGCCAGGGCGTATACCATTTTCATAAAGGAATCGAGATCGGACATATCTTTAAGCTGGGCACAAGGTACAGCGACAAGCTAGGCGCCGTTTACCTGGATGCCTCCGGCAGGAGTAAACCGGTGATTATGGGCTGCTACGGCATTGGCCTCTCCCGTCTGATGGCTGCAATAGCTGAACAGACCCATGATGATGAAGGCCTGCTCTGGCCGGAGGAGCTGGCACCTTACCGTGTGCATATTCTTCAAATGTCCGCCAAGGATGAGGAGCAGACTCTGCTTGCTGAAGCACTATATGAGGAGCTGAGCGGGCTGGGCTTGGAGACTTTACTGGATGACCGGGACGAACGCGCCGGAGTGAAGTTCAAGGACGCCGGGCTGATCGGCATTCCGGTTGTACTGGTGGTCGGCAAGGCTGCCGGTGAAGGAAGGGTTGAGTACTGGGACCGGAGAAGCGGTACGAAAGAGGTTGTATCCGGTGCTGAGGCGATCTTGCGGATCGGAAATAGAACGAGATAGAGAGCCGCGTTACCCATTTAGTTACATCCTGTGTCTCTGTGAATGCCGCATCCAGGGCGTTGCATCTGAAGCTGGGCTTCCGGGAGGAGGGAGTACGCCGCAGAAGCATTTACATGAACGGCAGATTTTATGATGATCTTCTGCTTGGACTGCTGCGTGAGGAGTTTGATGAGGCGGAAGAGCTGCTGAACAAAGCGCAATGATCAAAATGCCCGGCCGGTCAGCAGACCGGCCGGGCATTTCCAGTTCTCCGCAGCATGCTCATGCAGGGTTATTATATCTCGCCATCATATATGTGCTGTAATATTTTCCGTCTGACAGAGTGCGGTCCCGCTTCAGCAGCCCTTCAATTTCAAAGCCAAGGCTTTTATACAGCCGGATAGCCGGCTCATTGGTTTCCAGGACACCGCTTAAAATCATTTTGGTTATACCGTTTGCATCGGCCCAGTCAATGGAAGCCTTCAGCAGGTTCCTCCCGATACCATACCCCCAGTATTGCTTAAGGACACCCACCCCGAACTCTGCCTTATGCAAAAACCGCTTCAGATCATTGCCCTCACATCTGGAATAGCCCAGGATCGAGCCGTTCCTTTCCGCCACCAGGCATAGATTGCGCGGATGCTGCGTATCGTTCTCAATAATCGCCTTAAATCCGTTCTCATCGATAAAAGCTTCCCCGGGTATCCGGTCCATATGCTCCGTCTCCCCGTCCACCTGCAGCCTTACTGCTGACAGCTCCTTCGCATCCTCCGGGGTTGCAGAGCGGATCGTATAATGAAGACCGTTCACCTGAAAGCTTTGCGGGCTGATGATCATAGTATCTTCCCCTTTCTTTCTTATATCAATTATTCCTCTCCACTATAAGCCAAAGGCTTCCCTCTATTCAATTGCGGTAGAAGATTAATAGCAGGTAATTATTTTAACAAAATGGTATAATAGAAAATCTGGATACGTTTTGGAACAACGAAGGGTAAGGAGCGATATTTTTGAAAACACTCATTATTGCGGAGAAACCGGACATGGGGCGGAATATCGCCGCCGCAATAGAACCGAAGGCCAAAAATCACCGTTCCTATCTGGAAGGGGAGCAGTACATCATCACCTGGGCTATCGGTCATCTGATCGGACTCGCCGAACCGGATGCTTATGATGACAAATACAAAAAGTGGAACATTAACGATTTGCCGATTATTCCCGACCAGTTCAAGCTGGTGCCGAATGCCCGGACTGTTGACCAGCTGAAGGTGATCGGCGAGCTGGCCAAACGCAGCAACCTGCTGGTCAACTCCTGTGACGCGGGGCGAGAGGGTCAGCATATTTTCTCGCTGATTCAGCGGCATTTGAAGCTTAGCCAGCCGGTGAAGCGGCTGTGGATTTCCGACCTGACACCGGAGACGATCCGCAAAGGCTTTCAGGAGCTGAAGGACGGCTCGGAATATGAGAATCTGACCAAAGCTGCCCGGGCACGCAGTGAGGCGGACTGGCTGATCGGGATGAACGGCTCGCGCGCTTTTACTACAAAGCATAATGTGCTGCTGTCCGTGGGGCGGGTGCAGACACCCGTACTGGCGCTGATCTATGACCGTCAAAAGACGATTGAGGCGTTTTCGTCGCTGAAGTTTTTTGAGGTGGAAGGCCATTTTGCACAGAATGAGGTTGCTTATAAAGGCATGTGGCAGGGGGACCGCCTGACCGACAAGGAGAAGGCTGATGCGCTGGCCGCCAAGGTTAAAGGTAAGCCCGGCCGGATAGCCTCTTACGAGGTCAAGGATACGAAGGAGTACCCGAACAAACTGTATGATCTGACGCTCCTGCAGCGTGAGGCGAACGGGAAGTACGCATTTTCGGCCAAAAAAACGCTAGATATCGCCCAGGCGCTCTATGAGAAGCATAAGGTTATTTCATACCCGCGGACGAACTCCAACTATGTTACCGAGCAGAACATCCCGGAGATGCATAAGACGCTGAATGCCCTGCAGGGCACCTCCTATGACGAGCTGGTCAAGGGCGCGAACCGCAGCCTGGTCCATAAAGGCAATAAATTTGTCTGCAATCCGTCCAAGGTGGAGGATCACCACGCAATCCTGCCGACTAACCGCAAGGCTTCGGGGCTGAGTGCGGATGAGGCGAAATTATATGATCTGATTGTGAGACGTTTCCTGTCCCAGTTCTATCCGCCCGCCGAATATAAGGTGCATACCGTTATAACGGAGGTTGAAGGTGAAAACTTCAAGACTACGGTTAAGGAGCTGCTGAGTCTGGGCTGGAAGGTGATTTATGCCGACCAGAAGAAGGATAAGGCGAAGCCGGCCAAAGGAAAGGGCAAGGACGACGAGGAGGAAGAGGAGATCGAGGTGAATGAGCCGTTCTCTATCTCTCCTGCGGATGAGGTGCTGTGCAGCGATGCGGTGGTCAAAGAGAAGGATACGCAGCCGCCCAAGCATTACACAGAAGGCACCCTGCTCAAAGCGATGGAAAGCGCGGGCAAGCAGATCGAGGATGAGGAGCTGCGCGATGTCATGAAGGATTCCGGACTCGGAACGCCGGCAACCCGGGCAGCAACCATCGAGCGGCTGAAAAATGTCGGCTACGTCGAAATGCAGGGTAAAAAGATTGCCATCACCCAAAAGGGGCGGACGGCGATTGAGCTGATACGCGGAGCGGGCATCGAGCTGCTGACCTCACCGGAAATGACCGGGCAATGGGAGCGGAGGCTCAATGAAATTGCCCGGGGTACTGCGGCGGACGGGCAGTTCATGGAGAACGTGAAGCGCTTTGCTTCCATGATCGTCGACAAGGTGAAGGTTCAGTCCCGTGCGGCCAAAACCTCCTTTGAAGGCGAGACGCCTTCTGTCCGGGCCGGCGCCAAAGGCCGGAGCAGCGGGGCAGCCTCCAAGGAAGGCGGGGATAAGCCGGCTGCCGGTACACGCAAGCGCAGCAGTGCAGGAGACGGTGGAGCCGGCGCCAAGCCGGCCGCTGCAAGAACGGCCAAGCCTGCAGAGCAGGGGAGCGGAGGGCCGAAGATTATCGGCAGCTGTCCGCGCCCGGGCTGCGGCGGCACCATCTTCATGGGCCGCAAGGGCTACGGCTGCTCTCATTACAAAGAGGGCTGCAAGTTTGTGATCTGGAAGGAAACCCATGGACGTACGCTAACAGACACCCAGGTCAAGGCGCTGATCGAGAAGGGGAAGACCGGCAGGCTCAAGCTGGCCGCCGAGGACGGCTCGCCGCTGGAAGGCAAGCTGGTGCTGGCCAATACGGATACAGGGCAGCTAGGCATAGAATAATGCCGTGATGATCCGTTAGAAAAGTAAAAAGAGGATGCAGCCTGACCGCGGGATATCCCGGCAGGCTGCATCCTCCTCTTTTTCACAGATATATACTTATTTCGCAGACTCCGCCAGACTGCTGTCAATTGCGGCCGTCAGTCCCTCATAAGAGGAGTCGGGCAGCAGGACGCCGTCCACCATAAATTTCGGGGTACCGTTAACGCCGTAGGCTCCGGCAATTTTGAAATCCTCCTTAACATCGTACATATAGGTGTGGTCCTTCACATCCTGCTCGAACCTGGCATAATCTATGCCTTCAATGTTCTCTTTGACGAAGTTAAGGATGAATTTCTGGGTGGCCCAGATGGTGCTTTCGTCGCCCTGATTGATGTACAGCTCGTGAACATACTCCCAGAACTTCTCGTTGCTCTGATTGTAGATGGCTTCTCCGGCACTGGCTGCCAAATAAGAATCGCGGTCGATAAAAGCGAAGTTCATGAAGTAGAGCTCGGCTTTTCCGGTATCCACATAATCTCTGATGAAGTTATCCAGATTGGCTTCGGTCCATTTCTTGCAGGCCGGGCATTTGAAATCAGCGAATTCAATGACCTTGACCTTGGCATCCGGACTGCCCAGATGCGGCTGCTTCTCATATTTCAGACCGTCAACCACAATAGTACCCTTTACATCCGTGTAATTCGGCAGCCCTTCGAGCACATTGTCCTCTTTGGAATTGCCGTCCGTAAGGACATAGATAAGTACAATTGCCAGAATGACAGCGATGATGCCAAGCAGCATAGGCAGCAGACGGGAGCCGGAGTGGTTCCGGGCAGACTGCTTATTCGGTGTGCGGTTAGGACTAGCTTGCTTGTTCATTCCTACCTCCTGAATGAGATGAAAAATCTACTCAAACAGTATAAACACAGCAGCTGCAATATGCCTATGGCATTTGTAACAGGAGGCCGGACTAAATGAGGCAAATATTAGCCGTGATTCTGCTGCTTGGAGGCTGTGCGGATGACGGGCGGAACCTCGCTGATGGAGGAGATCGTCATAACCGACTGCTGCATCTCACGCTGTAGCTCAATCAGGTTGTACAGCCATTCGTTCTGCTGCTTCAGATAGATGCTGTTAATGCCGGCAGTCAGGGCCGGAAGCACGTCAGTACGCAGGGAATTGCCGATCATCCAGGTGCGCTTGCGTTCAAACGGGTGCGAGACCAGGATATTTTCAAGCGATTCAATATTTTTATGCTGACGGATAAAGATCCTGTCGTCAAAATAGACATCAAGCTTCATCTGTTCGATTTTACGCTGCTGAATGATGTCATCTCCGCCTGTGTACAGGTAGAGGTTATGGCCGTCATGCTTGAGCGCATCAAGGGTTTCCACCATTCCCGGGTAGGCTTCGACCTCCTGGTCGTAGACACTAAGTCCGAGCTTCATAAGCTGCTGCTCATGATAAGGATCGCCAGTCCGGTTATATTTGGCGCAGAAAAATCGGTAGGTGGCGATCAGCGATTTAGGGAAATTGTCGCTGGCCAGGCCGCTGGTGCTGACTGTTTCCACATCGATCTCTACCTGCTTGCTGCGGAAATCAGCGGTTGTCGGCCCGTATTCCCCGAACCAGTCGGACATCAGCTCGAAATACTGGCCCAGAATGAGGTCGAAATATTTATTGCAGTGCACCAGGGTATCATCCAGATCAAAAATAACTTGTTGAGGCCTATACTTCATAACGCTCACTCCTATAACCTGTAAGTTTGTCAGTAATTCTCTGCTTGAATATAGCTATTATAAACGAATATAAGACTCCAGGAACATCTGCAGATCGGAGGCACCGTCCGGGCGGACACTATAGCGCTCATTCCCTTCGCCTTCGCTGCCCAGGTGTACGCGCAGCAGTCCGGCAACACGGAGCATCAGCAGATGATGCATCATCGTATCATTGGTCTGGCCCAGCACTGACTGAAGCTCCCACAGCGTTTTGGGTTCATGGGCAGCGTAGCGCAGCAGCCGGAGTCTGGTCGGATCGGACAGCGCCTTGGTCAGGCGCAGCAGAACAGTGGGAGGCTCGTCCTCGTTGTCGGAAGGAACATCGACCGGGTACTGGATAATCATCAGTGTATTATAGAAGCAATACATATTGATCGGCCGGTTATGAATGGTCGGCAGCAGCACAACTGTCTGCAGATCCGGAATATCCTCGATGACTACACCGCCTGAGGCATATTCGATCAGGGCAGCAGAGCCCATTTTGCTTTCCAGCATTTTTTTCTCGGAAGCATCCTCAATAAGAAGCGGCAGCAGCTTCTGCTCGGTATGGCGGAAATACTGCTCATACCATAGACGCAGGAGCGGCGGATAATCGCGTTTGATCCGTTCACATTCTTCTAATGTGAAATCAGGAAACAGCGGCGCGGTCTGCTCAAAGCACTCCTCCAGTGACTGCTTCTCCAGTTCATCCAGGAACTGCAGCACCTTGGAGGCCGGCTGGCGGCGGTAAGCCCAGACATACAGGACATCATAATCGGTAAAAGGCCATTCGGCTGCCTGCCGGAGTGCGGACACCTGCTGAGGAGGAATTCGGCCGTCTATATCGCGGATCCAGTCAGGACCGATGTCCAGGTTGGAAATCCATTTGCGCGTTACATATAACATAAAGCTGTCAATCAGTTCATAGACAGGCGAGACATCAATTTTGAGTTCATAAGTCATGAAGCTTGCACCCCCAGGAAATCGGTCACTTCTATATATTATCTCTTGTTTTGAAGAGGGTTGTCCACTATAATGTTCCATGTTTGCCTTCAAGGGCAAGTTTTGTCCGCTATTACCTGAATACCGTTCAAGGAGGATTCATCTGTGTCAGACCGGCTTTTAGCAACACGCTCCAACAGTAAGCTGAACTATTTTATTCTCATTACCGTTATTATCGCCGCGGGCCTGAGCCAGGGGCTTCTGCTGCCAGTGCTGTCTATTCTGCTGGAGCAAAAGGGAGTGTCATCTTCGCTCAACGGCCTGAATGCGGCAGCGCTTTATGTCGGCTCATTTGCCATGACCCTGGTGGCAGAGCGGGTGCTCGGCGCCATCGGCTTCAAGAGGCTGATTGCCGCCGGCTTAAGCCTGGTCCTGGTTTCGCTGCTGCTGTTCCCGCTGCTGCCTGGCGTCACCGCCTGGTTTGTGCTGCGGCTGCTGGTCGGCATCGGCGATTCGGCTATTAATTATGCCGCCCAGCTCTGGGTGCTTCTGATGGCACCGGCAGAGCACAGGGGCCGCAATCTCTCACTGTACGGAATGTCCTACGGCCTGGGCTTCAGTCTCGGACCGGCAGGGATCAGCCTGCTGCGCTTCGGCCAGGCGGCCCCGTTTCTTATTCTGGCCGGCTTATTCCTGCTGGCACTGCTGCTGGTGCTGCTCAAGCTGCCCAATTCCCGTCCTGACAAGGTGGAGCACAGCGAAGGCCAAGCCCGCCGTTTCGGCCGCAGCTATAGCCTTGCCTGGTACGCATTGATTCCAGCGATGCTGTACGGGTACATGGAAGCAAGCCTGAACAGTAATTTCCCTGTCTATGGCCTGCGCTCTGGCTTCACCACTGACCAGATTGCTACACTCCTGCCGTTCGCTGGCATCGGCGGCCTTCTGCTCCAGCTGCCGCTCGGGCTGTGGAGCGACCGCTACGGGCGCAAAAAAATTCTGATCCTTGCCGGAACCTGCGGTGGCCTGGGCTTTACACTGCTGCCGCTGGCAGGTGACCATTTCATTCTAACGCTGCTTCTGCTGCTGGTGGCCGGTGGGCTGGTAGGCTCGTTCTTCTCGCTTGGGCTGGGCTATGCTGCAGATATCCTGCCGCGTAATCTGCTGCCTGCGGCCAATGTTGTTTCTTCTTTTCATTTTAGCATCGGCAGCATCCTCGGCCCGGGCGTCGGCGGCCTGCTGCTGGAGTTCGGCTGGGGCAGCGGGATTTTCGTGCTGCTTGGCGTTCTCTATATTTTGTTCGGTCTGACCGGGTTATTATTCTCGCCACGGCAGCAGAATTGAGGTAAGATAAGAACAGATGTGCGCATGGCAATTGGTCCCGCTTTCAGAGTACACTATAGAGTAGAGACCAAAACAGGGAGAGGCTGAACTATGATTACAGTTGAACATTTAGCCAGAGCAGTCGGGGAAGATAAAATTCCGGTTTTACAGGATATCGGTTTTCAGTTAGAGCCGGGGGAACTGGTAGTGCTGGTGGGAGCCAGCGGAAGCGGCAAGTCGACGCTGCTGCGCTGTCTGGCGCTGCGCGAGAAATGGGACAGGGGCAATTTCCGGGTGGATGGAGTAGACATCATGAAGAGCCCGCTTGCCGGCAGACGCAAAATCCGCCGCGAATGGGCGTATCTGGAGCAGAACGCCGAGCTTAACCCGAACCGGACCGCACTAAAGAATGTACTGATCGGCCAGTCCTCGCAGACGCCGCTGTGGCGGATGGTTACGGGCATGGTCCGGCAGGATGATTATATGGGGGCGATGGACGAGCTGGATACGCTTGGCCTGCTGGACAAAGCGAAGCTGAAGACGAGCCAGCTCAGCGGGGGCGAGCGCCAGCGTGTAGCTATTGCCCGTGCGCTTGTGCACGGAGCAAAGGTTATTCTGGCCGATGAGCCGGTAACCGGTCTTGATCCGCGGACGGCCGAAGGCGTCCTGGAGACGCTGCGCAGACTCTGCAAGGAAACAGGACTGACTGTAATTACTGTACTTCCGCTGGAGCTGGCGGAACGTTATGCCACAAGACTGTGGGTGCTGGAGAACGGCAGAATCAAGCATGATGTGAGAGGACGCCGCCTGACCTCACAGGAGCGTATTAACCTGTAGCAGACCTGTGCAATGAAACAAGGAAAGAGTGATGAAGCTTGAAGCTATGTGTTGCTAGACGTCTGGCGGCGGCTGTCGTGTCATTGTCCGTACTGTCGGGCTGTACCTTCATCAGCGATCCTGTTTCAAAGATGAAGGCTCCCGAGCTGACCGCCGATAAGGCTTCCCTGATGACAGCGATCAAGTCACAGATGCCGGCCAGCGCCTCGCTGATCCGCCCGTCCGGGGAAGAGGACAGCTCGATTTTTACAGAGGATTTAGATAAGGACGGCACCCTGGAGACGCTGGTGTTCTATTTAACTGAGAATGAATCCGTTCTGATTCACGGCATGATCCTGGAGAAGACGGAGGACGGATGGGTGAAGAAGCTTGATTTTGACGGCGACGGCACCCAGCTGGAGTCGGTTGACTTAAAGGATGTGACTGGCGACGGAAAGCTGGATATCATTGCCGGCTATTCGCGCGGCGTGGAGAAGGGAATGGTCGTCTATACGTATTCCGGCGGTGAGCTGGAGGAAGTGCTGTCGCAGCCTTACACCAGATTCATGATAGACGATCTGAACGAGGATGATATTGCCGACATTACCGTGGTGTACTTCAAACGTAATGAAACGAACAAAATTACTACCTATCAGTTTGACGACGGCTTCAAGGTGCTTGACCAGCTTGATGACCTGGACCCGTATTTTAATAATTATTACAATATTGTCTCAGGAAAAGTAGCAGAGAATAAAGAAGGTATTGTACTGGATGCGGCGGTGGATTCCCGTTCAGCCTATACCACAGTGGTAGTGATGGAGAATAATAAGCTGCGGGTGGTTATTCCAGGCGATGCCAAGACATTTAAAGACAGAAAGATTGTCAGTGAGGATATCGACGGCGACGGCATTATCGAGATTGGTATGCTGGAGGCGCCGGGCGGCTGGGAATATTTTGACCCTGAAGCCATTCCTTACTTCACTTCCTACTATAAATGGGACGGCAAGGACGGCCTGAGCTTTACCGCGCAGAAGTACCGTGACCCGTCAGACCGGTTCATTATCGATTTTCTGCCGGAGTGGCACGGCAAGATCACAGTGGATACCAAATCGGTACAGGATAAATCGCTGAAGTTTGTCATGTCGGATACGGGCGAGACGGTGGTGGAGGTAACCTTCTTTACCCAGCCGGAATGGGACCGTGTCAAGAACAGCGGCTGGAAGGTGCTCAGCCGGGATATGGACAAGATTATCGGCTACCGCGGAGAGCTGGTACAGAGCACGGGCGGGAGCGACAGCGATAAAATAACCGCTCCAATTGAAAGGAAGGGAATCGATGAGTAAAGTACTGATACTGGAGGATGAAGAATCTATCCGCAGTTTTATTGTAATTAACCTGAAACGAAACGGCTTCGAGGTGCTGGAGGCGGCGGACGGCAATGAAGCGCTGCACAAGCTGACCACCATACCTGATATTGATATCGCACTGCTGGATGTAATGGTTCCGGGCATTGACGGCTTCGAGGTATGCCGGCGTATCCGTGAGACCAATGAACGGCTCGGAATTATTTTCCTGACCGCCAAGGTGCAGGAGCAGGATAAGGTCTATGCGCTTTCTGTAGGGGCTGATGATCATGTCAGCAAGCCGTTCAGCCCGACCGAGCTGATTGCACGCATTCAATCGCTGCTGCGCCGGGTTAATGTGCACCGTGAGCAGTCGGCTAAGGTATCCTTTCACTCCGGCCCGTTTACGCTGGATCTGATCTCCAAGCAGTTCAAACGCAGCGGGGAGGCAATTGAGCTGACGCCGACAGAATTTTCACTGGTGCAGTTTTTCCTTGAGAAGGAGAATACGCCGCTCAGCCGCGACTCGCTGCTGGATCATGTCTGGGGCAAGGAGTATATGGGCGATCCGAAGATCGTCGATGTGAACATCCGCCGGCTGCGCCAAAAAATTGAAAACAACCCGTCTGAGCCCGAATACTTGCAGACTGTATGGGGGCACGGCTACAAATGGAAAGGCCAAGGACAATGATCAAGAAGGGGATGCGCAGACAGATCGTACTGCACTATATTCTTGTAGTCTTTGTAGCGCTTCTCCTGGTAGAGGTTATCTTCCTGCTGGCGATCCGCACGTATTATTATGACAGTGTGTACAGCAAAATCACGACTAATATTGTCACGGCAGAAGGCTTCCTGAAATACGCGATTTCGGGCGAGCGGTCGCCGAACCAGATGCAAAAGGTGCTGGATCTTTTCGGCATGGAGTATACAGAGCTGGAGGTGCTGTCCACCAGCGGGGATATCCTGACCAGCTCGACCGGCTTTCAGCCTGACCGGACAATCACTACAAGTGATGTGCCGGAGGCGGTAGGCGGCAGCATCGGCAAATGGGTAGGCAGACAGGCAGGGACGAACGAAAGTGTCATGGCGGTATCCAAGCTGATTCAGCTTAACAGCCGCGATAAATATGTGATCCGCTACATCACCTCGATGGAGCGGATTGATAAGGATCTGCTGAACCTGACCCTGGTGTCGATCGGGATCGGTGCGGCGGTTATGGTGATTGTCGTCCTGTTCAGCTTCGGACTGGCGAATTCCATCGTCAAGCCGCTTAATAATATTACAGCCGTCTCAGCGCAGATGGCGAAGGGCAGGTTTAACGCCCGGATTAAAGGGGACTACAAGTACGAGATCGGCGATCTGGCCACCACCTTGAATTATATGGCGGATGAAATCATCCGCAGCAATCAGATCAAGGATGATTTCATCTCCTCCATCTCCCATGAGCTGCGGACTCCGCTGACGAGCATCAAGGGCTGGAGTGAAACGCTGATTTCCGGCGGATATGATCCGGAGGAGACGAAGCTTGGCATGGGAATCATCTCCAAGGAAAGTGACCGCCTGATCGGTCTGGTGGAGGAGATCCTGGATTTCTCCAAGCTGCAGCAGAATGAAATGAAGCTGTCGATTGTGCTGACCGATATCAAGGTGGTGCTGCAGGAGACGATTCTTAACATTTGGGCCAAGGCCGAGAAGAAACGGATTCATCTGGTGCTGGAATGCGAGGATTCGGTCTATATCAAGGGAGATCCGAACCGGCTTAAGCAGGTATTCCTGAACCTTGTGGATAATGCCGTCAAGTTCTCCCCCGAGGATTCCAGTATTGTTCTGTCTGCACAGCGTCTGTCAGAGAAGGAAATGGCAGTTATCGTAAGGGACAGCGGAATCGGAATCAGTGAGGTCCATCTCACCAGAGTGCGTGACCGCTTCTTTCAGGTCGATGCACTGAACGGGGGGACCGGCTTAGGACTGGCGATTTCCCAGCAGATTGTAGAGCTGCACCACGGCAAGCTGGAGATGGACAGCGAGCTGGGTAAGGGGACTCAGGTGACGGTCATTCTACCGTTAACCGATGAGCGCCCTCCGGCTGCAGAACAGCCGGTTACGGCTGAGAGCAACGATTATGAGCTGTAGTGAATAAGCAATTGCTTGAGGACATAACAGAAAGGGCTGCAATACGGTCATCTGACCCGTATTGCAGCCCTTTTTGTTGAGCTGAAAAGAAGGAATAATAAGGCTTAAGAAGGAAGTCCTTCAGCACGCAGTCTGCCGGTTTTCTCATACACTTCCTGCAGCAGGCGGGAAGGCTGGGTCCGGATGACCGGCTTGGCGGCAACAATCTCGTTAGGACCGACAACCACTACGTTGTCAGGACTGCCTTTGATCACAGCACCATCCTTAATAACTGCTCCTTCGCCGATAATCGCATTCTCAATCAGCACACCGCGGCCGATTTGTACACCCGGCATAACGATACTCTGATGTACCCGGCTGAGCTTGCCGATTTCCACGCCACCGAAGATTACGGAGCGCTGCAGGCTGCCTTCCAGCAGGCAGGCTTCGTTCACCAGGCAGTCATCAGCCTGAACCGGGATACGGGGCTTAACAGCTGCCGGCTTGGTGCGCCGTGCCCGGCTATACATCGGCCACTGGGCGTTATCCAGCTTGAAGCCGTTGTCCGCCTGCAGCAGATCCATATGAGCTTCCCACAGGCTGTCAACTGTACCTACATCTCTCCAGTAGCCCTGGAAACGGTAAGCGAACAGATCATCGTTGCTGTCCAGCATCGCCGGAATCACGTCCTTGCCGAAATCATGGCTGGAGGAGGAATCAGCGGCGTCAAGCAGCAGATATTCCTTCAGATAAGCCCACTCGAACAGATAGATACCCATGGATGCCAGATTGCTCTTCGGCACCTTCGGTTTTTCGGCGAACTCGGAAATTTTCAGCTCCTCGTTCACATTCATAACACCAAAGCGGCTCGCCTCATCCCATGGAACCTCCATGACAGAGATTGTCGCTTTGGCTGCTTTACTGATATGATAATCCAGCATTTTGCGGTAATCCATATGGTAGATATGATCGGCAGAGAGGATCAGCACATGCTCCGGATTTTGGCTGTCAATAAAATCTATGTTCTTATAGATGGCATCTGCTGTACCGGTATAAGTATTTCGTCCGTCCACACCGGAAGGCAGCAGTCTGACACCCTGATCAGGTTTGGAATGCAGCCCCCATGGCTCGCCTGATCCGATATGCTGATGCAAGGAATTAGCTTCGTACTGAGTCAGTACGCCCACAGTATCAATGTTTGAATTCACACAGTTGCTGAGGGGAAAGTCAATGATTCTATACTGTCCTCCGAAAGGGACTGCAGGTTTTGCCATCGTGGTGGTTAAGGGGGCCAGTCTGCGGCCTTCCCCGCCAGCCAGCAGCATGGCGACACATTCTTTTTTACTCATTTGTTATCCCTCCCATTTTTTTGTCAATGCTTGTAATATAAACTCCCCACAAGCGCTTGAAACGGCATAAGTGAAATATATTGATGTCCTGCTGAAATAATTACATTTTTATTTTTTCGTTCAGAAAAAACCTATTTTTTCCTTAAAACGCATTTTCAAAACCGGGACATTCGGGTAATGTTATAGGTGCATCCTATACAAAAAAGGTGGTGATGATTTGCCTGACATACAACAAACAGTAAACCTCCCGTCAACTGAAGATATTTATCTGTTCCATGAAGGCACGAATTATCGCAGCTATATGATGCTTGGCGCGCACATTGCCGCTGAAGATGGAATGAAGGGCGTTCGCTTTACCGTGTGGGCTCCTCATGCGACATATGTAGGACTGGCTGGTAATCATAACGGCTGGGACGGAACTGCAGAAGCGGACTCGTTATTTAAGATACCCGATTCAGGATTTTGGAGTCGTTTTTTTCCGGGAATAGAGCCGGGAACTTTTTACAAATACAGGATTATCTCAGCTGACGGAGACAGCTTCCTCAAAGCGGATCCATATGCCTTCAAATCGGAGGTCAGACCGGCGACAGCTTCGGTTGTGGCGGATCTCACCGGCTACCAGTGGGGGGACAATCTGTGGAGACGCAAGAAT
The DNA here is from genome assembly GCF_000758625.1 of Paenibacillus sp. FSL R7-0273. Taxonomy (NCBI): domain Bacteria; kingdom Bacillati; phylum Bacillota; class Bacilli; order Caryophanales; family Paenibacillaceae; genus Paenibacillus; species Paenibacillus sp. FSL R7-0273. The sequence goes on along the minus strand of NZ_CP009283.1, from coordinate 4,094,098 downwards.
AAAGCCCCATACAATGGACCGATGAACATTTATGAAATGCATTTTGGTACCTGGAAGCAGAAGGAAGACGGAGAATTCTACACTTATAAAGAAATGGCCGAGCTGCTGATCCCGTATCTGGTGGAGATGAGCTATACTCATGTTGAGTTTATGCCGCTTGCCGAGCACCCCTATGATTTATCGTGGGGTTATCAGGGGACGGGGTATTTTGCTGCGACGAGCCGTTACGGCGAACCTCAGGAGCTGATGTACCTGATCGACAGGCTGCATCAGGCGGGCATCGGTGTCATTCTGGACTGGGTGCCGGCGCATTTTGCCAAGGATGCACACGGACTTAGAATGTTTGACGGCTCTCCGCTGTATGAATATGCTGATCCAATGCTGGCCGAGAAGCCGGGCTGGGGTACACTGTCCTTTGATTTCAGCAAGCCGGAAATTGTTTCATTCCTCATCTCCAATGCGCTTTTCTGGTACGACGTCTACCACATAGACGGAATGCGGGTGGATGCTGTAACAAGCATGCTGCGCCTTGATTTCGAGAAGCAGAGCCACCAGTATAGACGCAATGTTAACGGCGGGCTGGAGAATCTGGAGGCAATCCGGTTCATTCAGCAGCTGAATAAGACGATTTTTCACTATTATCCAAAAGCACTGATGATGGCAGAGGAATCCAGCGCCTGGCCGGGCGTTACAGCTCCTGCACACGAAGGCGGCCTTGGATTCAATTACAAATGGAATATGGGCTGGATGAATGACACTTTAGGTTACATAGAACATGATTTCGGGGCCCGTCCCTATCATCATAATTTGTTGACCTTTCCGATTGCCTATGCCTATTCTGAAAATTATACGCTGCCTTTATCCCACGATGAGGTTGTACACGGTAAAAAATCGCTGCTGGACAAAATGCCGGGCACCTACGAGCAAAAATTCGCCGGTCTGCGCCTGCTGCTGGGCTATCAGATCTCCCATCCCGGTAAAAAGCTGCTGTTCATGGGCGGTGAATTCGGACAGTTTATCGAGTGGAAGGATCAGGACCAGCTGGACTGGCTGCTGCTGGATTATGAGGCTCACCGCAGGATGCTGGCCTATACAGCTGCGCTTAATAAGCTCTATGTAACCGAGAAGGCGATGTGGGAGCTGGATCATGATTTTGAGGGCTACCAGTGGATTTACGCGGACGATAACCACCAGAGTGTGCTTTCGTACATCCGCAGAGGCAAAAAGCCGGTGGATACGCTCGTTATCATCGCCAATTTCCAGCCGGTCGAGCGGAAGAATTACCGGATCGGCGTTCCGCGTCCGGGCACGTATGAAGAGATTTTCAGCTCAGAGACGGTGGAATTCGGCGGTACAGGCTATCATAACGGTCCGATGAAGAGCACGAAGAAGGAATGGCATAATCAGATGAACAGCCTGGAGCTGACGATCCCGCCGCTAAGCTTTATTGTGCTGAAGAAGGCCGGACGCAAGCCCAAGACAGTTGTGGAATAGAGAAGCTGTGGAATTGAGAATCCGTACTTTATAAGGGGGAAATCTGCATGAAACTATTATTTGCAGCCGCTGAAGCTCATCCGTTTATCAAAACGGGAGGCCTGGCCGATGTTATTGGGGCTCTGCCCAAAGCGCTGAAGGGTGCAGGGGTAGATGTACGCGTCATTTTGCCAAAATACAAAGGAATTCCTGAAGCCTACACCGCCCAGCTGGAGCAGGTAACGGTTGTGGATGTCCCGGTGGGCTGGCGTAACCAGTATTGCGGTATTGAAAAGCTTGTATATGACGGCATTCCGGTTTATTTTATCGACAATGAATACTACTTCGGGCGGGACGGCATTTACGGTTATATGGACGACGGCGAACGGTTCGCCTTCTATAACCGGGCTGTGCTGGAATGCCTGCCTGCCATCGGTTTCCAGCCGGATGTACTGCACTGCCATGACTGGCACGCTGCGGTTATACCAATGCTGCTGAAGGCACATTACCGTCACCTTGAATTCTATAGCGGCATGCGTACCGTATTCACCATTCATAACCTGCTGTATCAGGGAGTTTTCCCGTACTCAGTGCTCGGCGAGCTGCTGGGTCTGGATCACAGCTATTACGACAGTGTCGAATACTACGGTAACATTAATTACATGAAGGCCGGGATTGTGCATAGTGATCATGTCACTACGGTCAGCCCGACTTATGCCGAGGAAATCCGCACACCGTATTACGGCTACGGACTTGACGGCCTCCTGAACCACCGGGCTGACAGCCTGAGCGGGATCGTCAACGGGATCGATACCAAGAGCTATAACCCTAATGCAGACAGTAAGATTTTTACGAAATACCGTTCGAATCTGGCCAAAAAAACAGAAAACAAGCTGGGTTTGCAGCAGGAGCTGGGCTTGCCGGTTGCACCTTACATTCCGATGGTAGCTATGGTTACCCGGCTGGTGGACTCCAAGGGACTGGATTTGCTGACCCGGGTGCTTGACGAAATCCTGTACTACGACGATATCCAGTTCGTCCTTCTCGGCACAGGGGATGAAACGTATGAGCGCTGGTTCCGTGAGGCGGCGTGGCGTTATCCGACCAAGCTGTCCTCACAGATCCTGTTCAATGATGCGCTATCCCGTAAAATCTATGCGGCCAGCGACATCTTCCTGATGCCGTCCAAATTTGAGCCGTGCGGCATCAGCCAGCTGCTGGCGCTGCGCTACGGCAGTATTCCGGTCGTGCGTGAGACAGGCGGGCTGAACGACACTGTCCAGTCCTACAACGAGGAGACGGGTGAGGGCAACGGGTTTACCTTTAAGGATTACAACGCTCATGATATGATGTTCACCCTCCGCCGGGCCGTATCGCTCTACCAAAAGCCGGAGCACTGGAAAAAAGTAACCAAAAACGCCTTCGCCGGCGATTACAGCTGGAACGTCTCAGCCCAGCAGTACATTGATATCTACAATAAAATAAGTGAATAATTGCTAACCGTTCTTCCTTGTCCGGTTGTGCACCCCAAAATACTCCGTAAAGCGTGAAGCTTTGCGGAGTGTTTTGGTTTTTGAGTAAGGAGCGGAGTATCTGGATTTAAGTAGAAGAGTGATGGAGGTAGTGAAGGGGAAGTTGATGGAAGGATTAAAATGGTAAATTCTTTTTAGGCGGTTTTCTTAGTGTTAATTGGGTGTGATAAAGGGGAAAAATCCCGTTAATGACGGTATTATTAGGTGAATAGTGTAATTAAGCAGAAAAATCCCATTAATGGCGGCGATTTGAGGAGGGGATAAGCACAATAATGGGAAAAGTCCCATTATTCTCAACATCCCGTGTGATCGACGGGCGAATCAAGGGCACAAATGCCCTTGATTTCAGCCTGAACGGTGAAATGGCCGGAATGAGAGGCACATATGTCTTTGATTTCAGCCTGAAGGGTGAAATGGGCGAAATGAGAGGCATAAATGCCTTTGATTTCAGCCTGAGTAGTGAAATGAGCGAAATGAGAGGCATAAATGCCTTTGATTTCAGCTTGAAGGGTGAAAAGGGCGAAATGAGAGGCATTTTTGCCTTTAAATGTCTAGCCCAACCGGGTAACCAACGTTAGCCAGTAACCACCCGCCACCAACCCGCCGCGAACCACCATCAGCCAGTAACCAACCGCCGCCAGCCCGCCTCAATCCATCCATCAGCCTGTCAACATACACACCCGCCCACCCGGCGCTATACATCATCACCACTAACCAACTAACCGGTCACCCTCCGTAAAATAAAAAAGTAACCCAGCTTCTGCTGGTTTTTAAAATCCATCACGCCAAGCAGCGTATCCGCATCAATCCGCCGGAAATGGTCAATAATCGCCTTCTGGTCATAGACCATGGAGGCGGTGACCTTACCCCGGTACCCGATCATCCGCAGCCGGGCTTTACTGGAGCGGGTCCGGATAAACGGTGAAATCAAGGCGAAGAGCGGTCTGACTATCCGTCTGGGGATGAGCTGAAAGGGCAGAGTCAGCGGGAGCAGTCCGGGATTCACACGCAGCAGCCGGCCGTTGCTTTTCTGGAACAGAAGAGGATGGACCGTCTCGGCATCAATGAATGCTTTACCGTACCAGCCGGTCAGCTGAAGCAGACCATCCATGGGATGGCCGGAGGGAAGCTCGCTGCCGCGCCATTGTCCACGTAACTGCTCCAGCTCCACAGTCTCCAGCAGATCGAACCAGCTGAAGGCTTCCTGCTGCGTCAGCTGCCCATTTTGCAAGTATAGCTCCTGAAAATCGTTTGCACTAAACGGTGACACAATTGATCCCTCCGATGAAATAACCCTCCGCATGTGCTATCTGCAAGTTATCCGTAATTATATTTCTGCTTTTAGACCAGATACTGCTCCAAATTCCTGCATAGAATCCGGTAGCCATATGGGTCAAGTGAAATGTGCATCATCCCGTCTTCGGGTGCGACATGTTCACCGGTCAGCGCATCCTGCCAGTCGTCGGTTTCCATCGGATGGCTGAGTGTGCGCGGCACAGACGAATTGTTCATCCAGACTGTAAAATGGATAAGCTCATCCGCCCGCTCATACACAATGCAGGGATCGTTCTCACAGGCCAGGAGGATGCGGAAACGGCCTTCCCGCAGCGCTTTGTGCTGCTTACGCAGTGCGATCATCATCCGGTAAAAATCATACAGCTCCCTGTCCTGCTTCGCCTTGTCCCATTCCATACATTTGCGGCAGTCGGGATCATCATGGCCGGTTAAGCCAATCTCGTCCCCGTAATAAATGCAGGGAGTGCCCATAAAGGTGAAAAGAAACACCACCGCCAGCTTCAGCCGCCTTTTATCTTCACCGACCACCGTCAAAAGCCGGGGAGTGTCGTGGCTGCCGAGCAGATTGAACACGACCTCGTTCGTCTGCTGCGGATAACGCATCAGCAGGCCGCCGATCCGGTGTCCGAAGGTGATGCCGTCCATACCGCCGTTGAAAAACTCCAGCACCGTACCGGAGAACGGATAGTTCATGACAGAATCGAACTGGTCACCGAGCAGCCAGGTCAGGGAGTCGCTCCATACCTCGCCTACGATATAGGCCTCGGGATTGGCCGCTTTAACAACCTTGCGGAAATCACGCCAGAAATGATGATCCACCTCATTAGCCACGTCCAGCCGCCAGCCGTCCACCTTGATTTCCTTGATCCAGTATTCCGCTACCTCCAGCAGGTAGTTTTTGACCTCACGGTTAGCTGTGTTGAACTTGGGCATATTGCCAAAAAAGCCGAAAGTGTCATAGGTAGGGATACCGTCGACAACCTCAGCGGGGAAGGAGTTCATATGAAACCAGTCTTTGTACACGGAATATTCACCCTTTTCCAGCACGTCCTGAAACGGTGGAAACTGGTCACTGCAATGGTTGAACACAGCATCGAGCATTACGCGGATACCGCGGCTGTGGCACTCTTCGATGACCCGCTTCAGCAGCTCATTGTCGCCGAAATGCGGATCAACCTTTTTATAATCAACGATGTCATATTTATGGTTGGAGGGGGAGACGAACAGCGGTGTGAAATATACAGCATTGATGCCGAGCTCATGCAGATCATCCAGATGGTCCAGCACACCCTGCAGATCCCCGCCAAAAAAATTATGAAACGCCGGCTTGCCTCCCCAGGCCTCAGTTCCTTCCGGATCGTTGGAGGGGTCACCATTTGCGAAGCGCTCGGTCATAATCTGATAAAACACGGCATCTTTGGCCCATTTGGGCACCTGAAACAGATCGATCTGATGGATATAAGGAAACTCGTAAAAATGGCTTGGCGGCTGCGGACATTCCGTACGGATGCTGTTGTCCAGCAGGTACACATGATCCGGCCCTTTGCTGACCCGGAACGTATAGCTGAGCCGCTTGTATTTAGGGCGGACGGCGCATTCCCAGTAATCAAATTTGTCGTCAGAGGCTGCTTTGTCCAGCTTGATTTCGTAAAAAGTATGCTCCCAGTTATATTTATCACCGGTGAGGGCTGTAACACAGTCCACATCGTCCCGTTTGGTGCGTACACGCAGATGTATAGTTTTTGTATCGTAGGCATAGGCCCACTTGTCACGGGGCACATGGTACATAGCTTCCAGCAGCATGATCGCACCTCCTTAAAGATTGTGTTTAATAAACGGCTTGAACTGCGTCACATTTTACCGAAAGCATACGCTTGGTTTGTGAGTTAAGGCTGCATCACAATAGCAAACTTAGTCCGGTGTTAGGTAAATATTACCACACGGCCTAAGGCCTTGAACCAGTCCGGTTAATTTGCCGGCGGCCGGGGATAGTAGTAGTATACCCCTCTTTTTCCGGAATGTGCAAAATGCCGTGGCACTGTCACAATACTGATAGCGTTTTCCTGTCAATTATGCTGTTGATGATAAAAAATGTCTTTGCATATTCATGCGCAGTGATTTATAATAAATCGGTCACTGAACAACATAGATAACATAATGAGAGAATAGGGGAGATATAAAGATGAAAAAATGGGGTAAACTTTCACTGGGTATGCTGCTTGCGGCTTCACTTCTGGCAGGCTGCGGCAACAATAATGATAATGCGGCTACAACTGACAACGCTGCAGGCAATACCGGAGCTGCCGCTACAAAGACTCTGACACTGGGTACCAGTGCAGACTTCCCTCCATATGAATTCCACAAAGTCATCGACGGTAAAGATACCATCGTAGGCTTTGATATTGATATTGCCAAGGATATTGCAGCTGACATGGGCGCTGAACTCGTGATCAAGGATCTGCCGTTCGATTCCCTGCTTAACGAGCTGTCCAGCGGCAGAATCGATCTGGTTATTTCCGGCCTGAGCCCAACTGAAGAACGCAAAAAAGCTGTGGATCTTTCCGACATCTACTACAAAGCAGAGCAGGCGGTAGTTGTGCGTGAAGCCGATAAGGATAAGTTCGCAACTATGGATTCCCTGAAGGGAGCCAAGATCGGCGTGCAGACCGGTTCTATTCAGGAAGACATTGCCAAAGGCATCGAAGGTGCACAGCTGACCTCCCTCGGCAAAATTTCTGAAATCGTTATGCAGCTGAACTCCAACCGCGTTGATGCTTCTATTATTGAAGGACCGGTAGCCAAGTCTTTTGTCAAAAATGTTGAAGGACTGGTTATTACCGATGCCAAGCCTGAGGTTGAAGATGACGGTTATGTAATCGGCGTGAAGAAGGGCAACACAGAGCTGCTTGAACAAGTGAATACTACCTTGACCCGCCTCAACTCCGAAGGCAAGATTGAAGAGTACGTAGCGGCAGCAAGTGAGCTTGCTGAGAGCGAATAAGTTTTTAATTTAAGAATTCAAGCTCTTTAAGTAGAAAATAGCGGTCATACGCTGTTTTCTATTTTTTTGAACAGGATAAGAAGAGGAGGTTTTGCCGTCAAATGAATATTTTTGATATGGCCTATGAATACCGCAATTTTTTCTTTGCAGGTCTGAAGTATACCTTGCTGCTGGCTGTGCTCGGCGTGTTCTTCGGCTTTGTGCTGGGGATTATCGTTGCACTGCTGCGCATGTCCAAGTGGAAAGTCCTGCGCTTCATCTCAACCGCCTGGGTTGAATTTTTACGCGGAACACCAATGCTGGTACAGCTGTTCCTGATCCACTACGGCTTAACAGAGCTGGGGCTGGAATTTACACCGATTCAGTCGGGGGCAATAACCCTGACCATTAACAGCTCTGCTTATCTGGCGGAGATTTTCCGCGCCGGTATTCAGGGGGTTGACCGCGGCCAGGTTGAGGCAGCCCGCTCGCTCGGGATGAAGCAGGGGATGACGATGCGCTATATCGTATTCCCGCAGGCACTGAAGAATGTACTGCCGGCAATCGGGAATGAGTTCATTACCATTATTAAGGAATCCTCAATTGTCTCCATGATCGGGGTAGCGGATTTGTTTTTCCAGGCCAAGACGATTACAACGATTACGTACGAGGGTCTGACCCCTTATGTCATCATTGCGTTAATGTATTTTGTACTGACATTTACCTTGTCCAAGCTGCTGGGTATACTTGAACGGAGGCTGAATACAAATGATCACCGTTAAGAAGCTGCAGAAGCATTTTGGCAAGCTGGAAATTCTCAAGGGTATTGACCTGGAGATCAAAAAGGGTGAGGTTGTCGTTATTATCGGTCCCAGCGGCTCGGGAAAAAGCACCTTCCTGCGCTGTCTGAACCTGCTGGAGGACCCGACTGGCGGCGAAATTTCCTTTGAAGGCCAATCCATCACGGACAAGAAGCACGACATCAATAAGACCCGTGAAAAAATGGGCATGGTGTTCCAGCAGTTCAACCTGTTCCCGCATATGTCCGTCCTGCAGAACATTACGCTTGCGCCGCTAAAGGTGAAGAAGCAGCAAACTACGGAAGCGGAGAAGATTGCTGTTGATCTGCTACGCACCGTCGGCCTTGAGGACAAACGTGATGCCTATCCGGCACAGCTGTCCGGCGGACAGAAGCAGCGTATTGCAATTGCCCGCGCACTGGCGATGCAGCCGCATGTAATGCTGTTTGATGAGCCTACCTCGGCACTGGACCCGGAAATGGTCGGTGAGGTTCTGGAGGTAATGAAGAAGCTGGCTGAGCAGGGCATGACCATGGTTATTGTTACCCATGAGATGGGCTTTGCCCGTGAGGTGGGCGACCGCATCCTGTTTATGGACGGCGGTTACATCGTCGAGCAGGGCACTCCGGCAGAGGTATTCGGCAATCCGCAGCATGTCCGGACACAGGATTTCTTGAGTAAAGTGCTGTAATAAAGCAATAACGGCCCCTGGAGGATGATCCGGGAGCCGTTTTTTTTGACTTATAATTTTGGCGGTCAGGCTAATGGGTGATATAGTATAACAAATGGCCAATCAACTTGAAAAGGAGTACATACAGATGAGAGATGAACTATGCCGGATTGGCATCATTGATATTGGTTCCAACTCTATCCGACTCGTGATCTATGATACAACCCCGGAAGGAGGCTACAAAATAATCAAGGAGTGCAAGTACTCTGCCCGTCTGAGTGAAAAGATTACTAAGGAAGGCAGACTGGAGCGCAAGGATATGGATACTATTATCCCGGTTCTGCGCCAGTTCAGGGAAATCTGCAGCGCCTTCGGTGTAGAGAAAATCCGCGCCGGAGCGACAGCCGCAATCCGCAATGCTGCTAACTCCTCTGAGATTATAGAGTATCTGTCGTCAAACTCCTCGATTACCATTGAGATTATCAGCGGCCATCAGGAGGCCTATTTCGGATTTCTGGGGGTTATCAACGCCTCAGACGTGCAGGACGGCTTCGTTATTGATATCGGCGGAGGAAGCACGGAGATTACCCTGTTCCGCGGACGCCGCTATCAGCACAGCATCTCTTTCCCTTTTGGTGCAGTCAACACGAATCTGCTCTTCAGCCACAACGGAAACTGGAATGCGGAGCAGGTCAAGAAGCTTCAGGCCTATGTAACCGGAAGGCTGGTTGAGCATGACTGGCTGGGCACTGGAGCCGGGCTCCCGCTGTACGGCCTTGGAGGTACGCTCCGGTCCCTCGGCAAGCTGGACCAGAAGAACAGGGACTATTCGCTGCCGAATTCCCACGGCTACACCTTATCTGCTGACACGGTCAACCGGTTTATGGAGATTCTGCCGGCTACGCCTTTTGACAAGCGCAAGGATCTGGACGGGCTATCCAAGAGCCGGGCTGATATTATCGTGTCCGGGCTGATTATTTTCCATACAGTGTATCACTATATCGGGGCAAGCCAGGCCGTCATCAGCGGTGAGGGGCTGCGCGAAGGGATGCTGCATGATCTCCTGCGGCCGGAGCAGCCGGTGCGTGACAGTGCGCTGGAATTCAGTCTGGATACCATTGTCCGCTTTGACATCCACACCTCCAAGCAGCATCTGGATCATATTCATAAGCTGGCTTTACGCCTGTTCAGCGCTTTTGAGCCGGGAGGGGACAAGGCGGAGCAGGAGATGCTCATCTATGTCTCTGTGATGCTGCATCGTACAGGCTCCAATATTAACTATTACCAGTCCAAGCGGCATACCCGCTACTGGCTGATGAATTCACCGATCCGCGGGCTGACGCACCGCCAGCTGATACTCTGCGCAATGATCGCTTCGTACAGCACAAAAAGCCGGAAGCAGAAATTGTCCCTGGCACATAAGGACATATTGCTGGCTTCCGACGAAGAGCTGATTCATAAGCTTGGAACGCTTGTGCAGCTGAGCATTGCGCTGGACAGCACCGAGATTGGTATCATCCGTGACCTGAACGTCCGCCTGCACGGAGGAACGCTTGATCTGGAGCTGCACGGCACGACGACTGTGCTTATCGGGCAGGAGGACATTGAGAACGCCCTGAAGGCGTTCAGGACTGCTTGGTCTGTGAAGGTAAAGCTCGGTTACCTTTCCAGCGTCTAACATCCATAGCGGCGAACTGGCTCCGGAACGGGGCCTTTTTGTCGTCCGGACGCTCATAGTATCCGTTCGGCTGGAGGAAGCTTGCCTTCATATTGTCCTTAAGTGACATATCCAGCACCTTGACGATCTGTTTCTTGATTACGGTATCCTTCACCGGGCACATCAGCTCGATCCGCCGGGTTAGGTTGCGGGTCATCCAGTCGGCACTGGACAGATAAATCTCAGGATCGCCGCCGTTTTCAAAATAATAAATCCGCGAGTGCTCCAGGAACCGGTCAACAATGCTGCGTACTGTAATCCGCTCACTGAGGCCTTCGATACCCGGACGAAGGCAGCAGACGCCGCGTACGATCAGGTCTATGGAAACTCCGCTCTGCGCCGCACCGTAGAGACTGTCGATGACCTCCTGGTTGGAGAGGGAGTTCATCTTGGCAATAATTCTGGACGGGCGTCCGGCAGCCGCATGCTCGGCTTCACGCATAATCAGCTTCTGCAGCGACAGGCTCATACTGGTCGGAGCAACGATAAAGGAGTTCCACTTATAGTTGGCCGAATAGCCGGTCATCTGATTGAACAGCTCAGAAGCATCAAGGCCGATTTCGTCATTAGCCGTGAAGAGGCTGAGGTCGGTATAAGCCTTGGCGGTGCTGTCATTATAATTTCCTGTACCGACATGGACGTAGCGGCGCAGCTCATTGCCTTCCTGACGGACGATAAGCGTGACTTTGGCATGTGTTTTGAGGCCGACAAGGCCGTATACAACATGACAGCCGGACTGCTCCAGCTTGCGTGCCCAGGCGATGTTGCGTTCCTCGTCGAACCGGGCCTTCAGCTCAACTACAACGGTAACCTGCTTGCCGGATTCGGCAGCATGGGCCAGCGCAGCAATCAGCGGAGAGTTGCCGCTCACACGGTACAGCGTCATTTTGATAGCCATTACAGATTCATCCTCGGAAGCCTGGGTAATGAAGTCAACCATCGCATCAAACGATTCGTATGGATGGTAGACAAGCACATCACGCTCACGCAAAACCTCGAAGAAATCCTCATTCTCATCAAACTCTGCCGGATACTGCGGCTCAATCGGGGAATCGAACAAATAATTGAACCCCTTCAGACTATTTGCGAAGCCGCGCAGGAACCCCAGATCAAGCGGACCGTCTATTTCGAACATGAAATCCTCCAGTTCGAATTCAGCCTGCAGCTGCTCAAGGGCATAAGGATGGATGCCTTTTTGAACCTCAAGCCGGGCCGGTACGCCGCGGCGGCGTTTGCGCAGCTCCTTTTCAATCTCCTCCAGCAGATCCTCCGCGCCTTCCTCATCAATCGTCAGATCGGAATTACGGGTCAGCCGGAACTCATTAACCGCTACCGGCTCATAGCCGCTGAACAGGGTCTGGATATGGTGGCGGATTACATCTTCAATGAATACGAACTGCCGCTTTTTGCTGTTGGACCGGTGGGGAAGAGGAATACATCTAGGCAGATTAGACGGAATTTGCAGAATAGCAAAGTAAGGCTCTTCCTCCTGGGTATTCTTACGGGTAAGCACGACTGCCAGATAGATGAACTGGCTGTGCACAAGCGGAAACGGCCGGCTCTGGTCAACCGCCATCGGCGTCAGGACAGGGAAAATGATATCCCGGTAATATTGCTCAATAGACTGCTCCTGGGCATGGGTGAGGTCTTCATAATTGACAAAAACGATCCCTTCCTTGTGTAAATTGCGGGACAGATCCCGGAAGGTACGGTATTGGTCGGCGATGATTTTGGTCACCCGTTTGATCAGACGCTTATATAAGCCGGAGGGCGTGTAGCCGGTGAAATCTTTTTTAGTATAGCCTGCCCGGATCTGATCCTGAATGCCTGCTACACGCACACTGATGAACTCATCCAGGTTGCTGGATACGATTGCCAGGAATTTGGCCCGCTCCATCAGCGGATTTTCCGGATCCTGCGCTTCCTGCAGTACCCTGCGGTTAAATTCAATCCAGCTTAGGTCCCTGTTAAGATAAGCAGTTGCAGGACTGTTGTTGTGTATGATCTTTTTCTCATCTGTAGTCACGTTGATTGACCCTCCAAGTATGCTTAAGTATCTATTTAATAACCATATTCTATTATTCTACTACCTGCAAAAGCTTAAAATGTTAACGCTGTGTAAAACTTTTGCCGGAGACCGGGAAAATGCCTGTATTTATTGACGAATCTGCAACAATTAATAACCATTATGTAATGACTATCGCCCTCCAAACCGCGGAAATTATCGCATTTCTAACAGAATGGTAACATTTTCATAGGCATAGGTTACAAAATTGTGATATATTCGTTACTGTCAGTTAACAAAGCACTGCACTTTAGATGCCGGATAAGATGAAGGTACATAAGTCCAGAGTTACTTCGGTGTGAGAACGGGAAATTCCTGCACACCCCATTAATGAAGGAGGCATATATGAAAACCAGATTCAGAGCCGTTACATTATTTGCTGCCGCAATCGGGATCAGCACATTGCTGCATTCAGCACCTGCACAGGCAGACAGCGTACATATTGCAGGAGCAAGTACCACCTATTATACTCTATCGGGCTATTATGACATAAGCATCGAAGACATTATGAATGCCAATCCGGGTATTGAAGCAGGCAATATTTATTCAGGCCTAAGCCTTACCATTCCCGGAGTTACCTCCCCTAAACCGGCAGCTTTACAAAAAGCAACCGTTGCAGCTTCTTCAGCTGTCCCGGCTTCTGTGATCTCTGCCAGCCTGAATGTCGAAGCGGCCTCCAAAACAGTGGAGGCGTGGGGCAAGGAATTCAGCTATGACAAGGTGATTCAGGTTAAAGCCTCCGCTTATTCCTCTGCAGCCAGCGAAAATGGGGAATGGGGAGCTGTTGACTACTTCGGAAATCCGCTGAAGCTGGGTACCATTGCTGTTGATCCGAGCGTAATCCCGCTTGGAACCAAGGTGCTGGTGACCGGACACTCCCACCCGGGGCTGCCGAAGATAGCCTTCCTGGCTACGGCTACTGATAAAGGCAGTGCCATTAAGGGTAACCGGATCGATATTTTTATTCCGGGCAGCCAGAGCTCGGTTGCAGAGTTTGGATACCAGTACGTAAATTTGTTCATAATTGAATAGATGGCTGATGTGCTGTTGCCAGCATTCTTTACCGCAAAACGGATACCGTCCTGCACAGGAGGTATCCGTTTTGCGGCTTTATTTGTTTTTGGGGACCTGCAGCATATAAGGTACGGTCACGAAGGTGTAACCCCGTTTACGCATGATTGAAATGACTTCGGGCAGCGCCTGAATGGTGCCCTGCAGATTGCTGCCTTTGCCTCCGCCGCCGTGCTGCAGGATGATCGCCCCTTTGCCGGCATGAGCTACAATATTGTTTCTTACCTGTGTTTTGGACAATCCCCGCCAGTCCAGAGAATCCACATTCCAGTTCACCAGCTTGTAGCCGTGCGCTTTGGCCCACTTCAGCTGCGGCTCGCTTATATCACCGTAGGGAGGCCTGATCAGCCGCGGCTTGTAGCCCGCCTGCGCTGAAATAATATTTTCTGTCCGGATAATCTGGGTGCGGAATTCATTTATGCCCAGCTTGCCGAATTCGGGGTGGTTATAGGAATGGTTTCCAATGACATGCCCTTCACGGATAATCCGCGCAACGAGCTCCGGATGGCGTTCAGCCCGGCTGCCCACTACAAAAAAGGTCGCTTTAACATGATACTTCCGCAGGACATCCAGCAGCTGGGGCGTAAACCGCGGGTCGGGAACATCATCGAAGGTCAAGGCGATCATCCTGTTCCTGGGCCCCTGGGTCAGAATAGTCTCCGGATATTTCCGGATCAGCTGGCTCAGCGTAAGCCCTTTGTTCCGTTTGCTGCGCCGGGCGGCTGCCTGCAGCCGGGACTCAGCGGGAATTGCCTGTGGTGTGTCCTCCGCAGCTTCCTGAAGCTGATCAGAGCCCGGCGGGGATAGGGCAGCTCCGGAAACAGCAGGAGCAGCATAACCGCGCGGGCTTATGCTGCCGGTAATCAGCAGGAGAAGGCAGAGCAATATATGTAGCTTCCGGTTTTTTAGCAGCTGCTCCACAGCTTCACCTCCTTACGTTTTATTCGCATGGCAGAGCCTCTCTCATTGAAAATAACTGGTTTCTTTGTTATCCCCAGTCAGCACACGATTTATGCCGGAGTCTGTGCTTGAGGCAAAGTTTCAACACCGGCTTTTTTCCGTGTATACTTAAGTTATTCGGGAGTTTAACCCGGCAATCAAATAGACCTGAGTGAAGGAAGGGAACGGAAATGTCAGAATTGTTCAGCCCGTATGAATTAAAGGCGCTTACCCTGAAGAACCGGGTGGTCATGCCGCCGATGTGCCAATATGCAGTAGATAAGGAGGACGGCGTACCCAATGACTGGCATTTCGTGCATTATGTCAGCCGGGCAGTCGGCGGTACCGGCTTTATTATTGTAGAGATGAGCGGAGTGCATCCGGACGGGCGGATTACCAATAAAGACACAGGCATTTGGGATGACGGCCAAATACCGGCCTTCCGTCAAATCACGGATGCAGTTCATGCTCACGGTGCCAAAATCGCCATTCAGCTGGGACATGCCGGACGCAAGGCACAGGATGCGAATCCGCCTGTAGCACCTTCGGCTATCCCGTTTGATGAGCGCTCCAAAACGCCTCAGGCACTAAGCGCCCAGGGTATAGCCGAGATGATCGCCGCTTACCGGGAGGGTGCGAGAAGAGCGGTGGAGGCCGGCTTTGACATGGTTGAGCTGCACGGTGCGCACGGATATCTGATCCACCAGTTCCAATCGCCTCTGACGAATATCAGAGATGATGCATATGGGGCAGACCCGGTTTTGTTTGGTGAACAGGTTGTCCAGGCGGTCAAGGAAGTGCTGCCTCCGGAAATGCCGCTGATCATGCGTATCTCAGCAAGAGAATATGTAGAAGGCGGCTATGATGAAGCCTATGCGCTGGAATTCTGCCGCCGTTATAAGACGGCCGGTGTGGACATGTTCCATGTCTCTTCAGGCGGTGAAGGTCCGGTTGGCTCGGCAGGTGTGCCAAATGCCGGACCGGGGTATCAGGTAGACCTGGCAGAGTATATCCGCAGCGGCCTGCAAATTCCGGTTATTGCTGTCGGCAAGCTGGATGACTACCGGGAAGCGCAAGCCGTTATCGAGGAGAAAAAGGCAGAGCTGGTAGCGGTCGGAAGAGCAATGCTTAGCGATCCTTACTGGGCGCTGCATGCTGAGGAGGCGCTCGGCGGAGTGGATAAAGCTAATGTTCCTGTTCCGTATGAACGCGGGGTCTGGAAAAGAAAATAGATTGTTAATAATGTGAAGTAAGTCACAGATTTTCAGCTCCTTCTAAGGCATGGTTAATAAGATAAAATTTGAAGGAGCTTGATAACGTGGCGACGGTAATCAGTAACGAACGGCTGGCTAATGGAGTATATCACCTTCGGGTTGAAGGGGAGCACGGCGGTAAAATGGGTCAATTCTACATGCTGCGGGCATGGGGAGCCTATCCGCTGCTGTCGAGGCCTCTTAGTATACATCAGGTGAATGATGACGGTGTAGAGTTTCTGTATCATGTAGTTGGTGAAGGAACCGAAATTTTTGCCGGACTGACTCCCGGGGATCCGATTCAGCTTGAGGGCCCCTTCGGTAACGGCTTCCCTGAGGTAGAAGGGAAGGTTGCCCTGATCGGCGGGGGAATCGGGATAGCACCGCTATATTACTGCGCCCGTCAGCTCCCAGACAGTGATGTGTATCTGGGCTTCAGCAGAGAAGCCTTCCGGACAGAAGCCTTCCGGCCCTTGGCAGCTGAACTTACCGTTGACGTCGGCGGACTTATTTTGAACAGCGTGGATTTTGACAGCTACGACCATATCTTCGTCTGCGGGCCTCAGCCGATGCTGAAGGCGGCACAAATGAAAGGGGCTGCAGCCGCAGCCGGCGGCAGAAGCCCTAAAGTGTACCTGTCTCTGGAGAACCGGATGGCCTGCGGAATAGGCGCCTGCCTTGTCTGCAGCGTATCCTGCCGTGACGGACAGCGGAAGGCCTGTACAGACGGTCCTGTATTCCTTGCTGAGGAGGTTGTTTTCCATGATTAGTACTTCGGTTAATACAACAGCAACAATCGCTGGTGTTCATTTTAAGAACCCGGTCGTAATGGCTTCCGGGACCTTCGGCTTCGGCAAGGAGTATGGCAAGCTGTATGATGTCGGCATGCTGGGCGGAATCTCCGGTAAGGGGCTTACCCTGCAGGCTAAAGCCGGTAACCAGGGCATCCGTGTATATGAGACCGCATCCGGTCTGCTGAACAGTGTCGGACTGGAAAATCCGGGTGTTGAGGCCTTCCTGAGCAAGGAGCTGCCATACTGGGAGAAACTGGACACCGCGCGCATCGTGAACCTCGGCGGCAACACACTGGCTGATTATGTGCTGGGGGCAGAACTGATACAGCGGGATGCCAACGAGCGGGCACTGGAGGGCAGAAGGGCTGTAGATATGATTGAGCTTAATATTTCCTGTCCTAACGTTAAGGAAGGCGGGATTGCCTTCGGCGTCAAGACACCCGCTGCCAGGGAGGTTGTCCGTGCCGTGAGGGCCGCTACAAGCCTGCCGCTTGCTGTAAAGCTGTCACCGAACGCTGAGGATATTGCCGAGATGGCCGAGATGTGTGAAGCGGAAGGCGCAGATGCTGTTTCGCTGATCAATACGATATCCGGAATGAAGATTGACGTGCGCCGCCGCCGCAGTGTTTTTAATAACCTATACGCTGGGCTGTCAGGCCCGGCGATTAAGCCGGTAGCCTTGCGGATGGTGCATCAGGTTGCTCACCGGGTAACCATCCCTGTAATCGGAATGGGCGGTATTACTTCAGCTACAGATATTATTGAATTCATTATGGCCGGTGCCACGGTTGTCCAGGTGGGAACCTATAATTTCATGAACATGCGGGCCGGCAGCACGCTGGTGGAGGAGCTGCACCAGTTTATGGTGGAGGAGAGCATTACCTCACTGGATGAAATCCGCGGAATCGTCTAGATCCTGCAGGTTTGTGAGATAACCGGCGGAACAAAGGTTAATATTATAGATAGGGGGAGCACAGTTGTCAGCGGAGACACAGGAGTTTGATGATATTGAGCTGTCAGCCATTCGAGTTGGAGCCGATCTGCTGCTGCTCATTACAGGCGGTGTCCGCCATATAGGTGCTGCAAGCACAGCCTTCATCGACGGCGGTGCAGTGAGCGCAGGGACCACGGCCGTTCCCCATCATAAGGAGCATACGATCAGTGAGGATATCTCCCGCAGAGCTGCGGCTGCGCTGAACTGCACGGTAACGGTTGTGATGGGCATCCACTATGATCATTTGAGTAAAGAGGGCATCATGCAGGTCGTCCGGATGGTTAATAATAAAGTGGATCAATATTTAGCGCAACAAAAATGAAACGATAATGGCACTCCCTGCGTAAAAGAATACCAAGTGAGCATTTAACTTTTATTTTGGAGGAATGAACCATGTCTATATTTAAACGTTTGCGTGATTTGACCATGTCCAATGTGAATGCGATTATTGACAAAGCCGAAGATCCGATCAAGATGACCGACCAATATATCCGTGACATGACGGAGGATCTTGAGGACGCGGAGAAGGCAGTAGCCGCACAAATCGCAATTGAGAAGAAATTCAAGCAGCTGTACGAAGAACAGGAAGCTCTTGTTGCCAAGCGTAATCAGCAGGCGCATACTGCAGCCCAGGCCGGCAACGTGGATCTGGCCCGCAGAGCGCTGGAGGAGAAGAAATCGGCTGAAGCGAAGCTGGTGGAATACAAGGCAAGCTTTGATCAGAACAAGGCATCTGCGGACAACCTGCGTGCCAAGCTGGATGAAATGCGCAAGCAGCTTACCCAGATGAAGAACAAACGCGAGACGCTGGTTGCCCGTTATAATGCAGCCAAGGCGCAGACTGAGATTAACAAGGCGATGAGCGGATTCAGCTCTGATTCGGCATCAGCCGGTCTGAAGCGGATGGAAGAGAAGATGCTCGCTGCTGAAGCGCAGGCTGAAGCCAGCAACGAAATGAACTCGGGTACCAAGTCACTGGATGATGAGTTTGAGAAGCTGGGCAAGGATCAGGCTGTAGAAGATGAGCTTGCGGCACTGATGAAGCAGTACGACAAGCAGTAACATAGGTTAAGCCGGTCCTGAGCCGGTTACAGCAGGCGGAGGAGAGACGAATGCAGTATCTCCTTCGCCTTATCTATGCTTGCTGTACCGGTCAGGTAAAATGAACAAGCGGGGGCTAATGAAATGGATTTCCATACTCTGGTGTCCATGGTTGTGTGGACGGTGAGCGGCGCAGTGCTGCTTTTTGTGCTGATGTACGTGGATTCGCTGTTTACCCGTTATAACGATCTGGAAGAAATGAAGGCAGGCAATATGGCAGTCACGGCCCGTTTTCTGCTGAAGCTGCTGGCGCAGGGCTATATTCTGTCCTGTTCCCTTGCTTCATCCAGCAGTCTGGGAGATGCACTTATCGTATCCATCGTATCCTTCTGGCTGCTCTTTATTGTAGAAAAGGCCGTTGAGCTGCTGCTCGGCAAGTGGGGCAAAATTGATCTAGATCACGGAACACGGCTGGGCAAAATCGGTTACGGCCTGCTGGCCGGTTCCCTTCACATGAACGGTGCTTTAATCATTGCTGCTTTTATCCGGGGATAAGGCAGGGTATTGAAGGGTAATAATCATTAATCAACTTACTGAAGGAATGATGAAACATGAGCATCTGGAAAAGAATCGGCAATCTTTTCTCCAAGCCTCCGGCACCGGAAGCGCCCAAAAGCATGCTGAATCTCGCACCCGGTGATATCTGCGAAGTCTCTCTGGTCACCTACGAGGTAACCGGACGGACGAAAACTACAGGTCGTAATGCAGTCGTGCTGACACTGCGGGACGGAAGCCGGATTGCTTATCTGCATGTCGAGGAGCGGGAGCAGCTGCAATATGCGCTCTATCAGCCGATTGACGGGCGTCTGGACAACCCGGCCGAGGTGCCGGCAACGCTGGAGCTGGACGGATACACCTTTCATCTGGAGGAAGAATACGAAGGCTACGCTGCAGTTACCGGACAGACTCCTTATATGAACGGCGGAACCCAGCATGTCTGGCAGTACCAGTCAGATGATTACCGGCTGCTGCGGGTGGAGTGGCAGAACGGGCGTTTTATGCTCTATGACGGCGAGAAAATCATCCCTGCGGATGTCCGGGTCATCCGGGCGTCCTAGCTGGAACAGCTGAATTGCTCCGCAAAATATAACAGTTTTCTGTAAAAGTTGATTACAATAAAGGATGCCTGTGCGGTTTCGCCGGGTGTCCTTTTTTTGTGCTTGTATGAGAGTAAATTTATCTTTATACCGCCGCATGTTAATATAGTGTGAGCAAATCATCAGTAAAAACGGAGGTAGACATGGACAGACATCGGGATAAAAGTGATCAGAAGTTCCAGCGCAAAGCGCTGCAGGTACAGGAAGCCCAGGCACGGGTTATGCAAAATGCCAAGCTGCTCGGTACAGAGCAAGTGCCGCTAAGCCAGAGCTGCGGACGTGTGCTTGCTGATCCGTTAAGCGCACCGCATCCGTTTCCGGCATTTAACCGTTCGGGCATGGACGGCTATGCGGTTATTGCTGCGGATACTGCGTCCTGCAGTGCGGAGCAGCCGGTATGGCTTGCGGTCGTGGATAACATCCCGTGTGGCGCAGTGCCTTCTGCAGACCTCACAGCCGGTACGGCAGCGCGGATTATGACTGGGGCGCAGGTGCCGGACGGTGCAGATGCGGTGGTGATGGTTGAGATCACCGAAACCAAAGAAATGGACGGGAAAGTGTACGTAGTTCTCCGCAAACCGCAGCAGGCGGGCAGCAATATTACACCGCTCGGGTTTGAATTAAAGGCTGGCGGCCAGGTGCTTCCGGCAGGACGTTGCATTACGGCCGGGGATATTGCGGTGCTTGCTGCATTCGGCGTTCCCCGGGTTACAGTACGGCGCCGCCCGAAGGTGGCGATTTTTGCGACCGGATCAGAACTGCTGGAGGTGGATGAACCGCTTGCGCCCGGTAAAATCCGCAACAGTAATTCGCCGATGCTGGAAGCGCTGGTCAGGGAGGCCGGTGGAGAGGCGGTAATGCTGGGTGCAATTGCCGATGATCTGGAGCTGGCCCGCAGCAGGGTGCAGATGGCACTGGAGACCCATGATTTAGTGATTACAACCGGGGGGGTATCCGTTGGCGACTATGATATTATGGGTGATCTGGTTCGTGAAAAAAGCGGTGAAATGCTGTTCAACAAGGTGACCATGCGCCCCGGAAGTGTTACGACTGCAGCTGTACGCGGAGGAAAGCTGCTGCTAGCACTGTCAGGGAATCCGGGAGCAAGCTTTGTGGGGTTCCATCTGTTTGCCCGGCCGGTTATCTCGCTGATGCTGGGAATGACCCAGCCCTTGCTGCCGGAATGGACCGCCGTTATGGGCGCGGATTACAGCAGAGTAAATAATTACACCCGGTTTGTACGGGCTAAGCTGGCAGTCCAAGACGGAGTTGTTCAGGCCTATCCGGCAAATATCGATGAGTCCTCCGTTATGGTTACCATTAAGGACAGCGACTGCCTGATCGTTGTTCCGCCTGAAGTACGCGGACTTAAGACCGGGGATAAAGTAAAGGTATTGAAGCTTCCGGGTGAGCTTCGCGGGCAGGAATGAAAGGGGAGGTACGGTTGCGGCGCGGGAAAAATAACAATAAAAGCGGAGGACAGCACCAGCAGCAGACTCATGGGCGGCGCGCTCGGGGCGTACAAGTGAGGAGAACCTCCTCCTTGCAGGCAGCGGGGAACAGAGACACAGGGAGCTTGAATAAACCGGTTGTCTGCCAAATTGTCGGCTACAAAAACAGCGGGAAAACCGCCTTGGTCTGTGCGCTTATCCCCTTTTTACAGCAGGAGGGAAAGCGCGTAGCTGTCATTAAGCATGACGGCCATGATTACGACATGGATCATCCCGGTACAGATACGTGGAAGCATAGGCAAGCGGGCGCGATGGCGGTTGCCATTACGAGTGCGGCACGAACTTCTGTTATTGAAGAGCGGGGCAGCAGCCTGCAAGAGCTGATTGCGGGTTTTTCCGGCTATGATTACGTTCTGGTGGAAGGGTTCAAGCAGGAAGCTTACCCGAAAATAGTCCTGATAAGAAGGCAGGAGGACCTTGAATTACTGCAGCAAACCCGTAATATTGCCGCAATAGCGGCATGGGGACAAATGATCCCGAAGGCCGGTGCGGCTGCTCCGCAGCAGCGCTCACGGATTTTTGAGATTAATGATATTGCGGGCATGGCTAACTTTTTATACAATCACCGCTCTAATTTTCAAAATTTCAACATATGAAAAATTCATAATAGAGTGACAATAAAACAAATAGCTGCTGCTCAGCAGCTATTTAACACCTGTATAAAGGAAGGGCGGCGCCGGACCCCAAAAGAGGAGACGGCGCCGCCCGGAAACATTAAGCTTAATTGTTTACACAGGAGGATTGCACGAATGACAATCAGCAAGCATAATGCAGAGCACTATGTATGGGGAGAGGCGTGTGACGGATGGCATTTAGTACAGGATGAAAAGCTTAGTATCATCCACGAGCGGATGCCGGCGGACACAGCGGAAGTTAGGCATTATCATGAGAAGTCACGGCAGTTTTTCTTTATACTGTCCGGTACGGCTACACTGGAAGTGGATGGGGTCGAATATACTTTATATCCCCAGGAGGGAAAAGAGGTCCCGCCGCTAATTGCTCATCAAATGTTAAATAAATCCGATAGTGATGTCGAGTTTCTGGTTACTTCCCAGCCGCCCAGTAAGGGCGACCGTATAATAGTTGAGCAGGCCGATTAAGCTTAGCTAGATAGTGATTGCACTGCACCAGAGGCTAATGTGCCTTCATGCCAGCCCAATGATCAGGCCGGGTTAAAGATCCGGGAAGCTGCGTAGCTGCATCTCCCTTGGCGGCATTTACCTGAAACTGGGTCAGGAACAGGCTGCCGGTTAGATCGGCGCCGCAGATATTGGCATCGCGGAAATCGGCTCCGATCAGATCCGCTGCCCTGAGGTCTGCTCCGCTAAGGTCCGCAGCGATGAGCCAGGCCCCGCGCAGGCTGACCCCGCGCAGATCGGCTCCTTTGAGCCGGGCTCCGATCAGGTCAGCACCGCGCCCGTAGGTTTTCTGGCGCTTAGGCGCCGGCTTTAGCTCCCTCCGGGCGGCCTCTCTTGTAAGCTCGCTTGCCTTTATCAGCAGCTCGTTAACCTCCTGCCGGAGTACAGGGATATCAAGCGACAGCAGTGACTCCGGGTCAAGCAGTGTAAGCTGCTCTGTCCGGTCCCAAGCAGCAGCCAGTGAGACATGTACGGGCTCTGCGGCCGGCCAGCCAAGCGCCTCAGCTATGTACCACAGCAATTCGTGAAGCTGGCGCATTACCGGGAAGACCTCGAACATCTGGCCGGCAGTGGAAGGTGCCTTGCGCCAGTCAGCTCTGCCATAGGTAGTCAGTGATACCTTTTGTCCTGCACCGAAGCAGTCATATACGGTGCAGCCGCGCATGCCGGACTCTCTCAGCTTGGTGTGAATTCCGCAGCGAAAATCCTCCTTCAGGTTGTGGCAGGGCTGACCGGCCGCTTTATCCATAGCAAAATCAGAGGACAGGGCGAACGGAAGAGCAGCACAGCATAATCCGAAGCACTGCTCACAGTCTGTGCGAAGGCTGAGCAGCTTATCACCGGCAGAACGGATTGATGTTTCTTCTTTTTCAAACAACGAAATTCCCTCCAGCGTTATAACTAAGAATTAATAATAGATAGGTTAATAGTGCCAGATCGGCTCAGCCATCCTGACGGCGCTCGATCGC
Organism: Paenibacillus sp. FSL R7-0273; assembly: GCF_000758625.1. Taxonomy (NCBI): domain Bacteria; kingdom Bacillati; phylum Bacillota; class Bacilli; order Caryophanales; family Paenibacillaceae; genus Paenibacillus; species Paenibacillus sp. FSL R7-0273. The sequence continues at coordinate 4,070,698 of NZ_CP009283.1, read as the reverse complement.
TTCAGACATCGTTTTGTCTGTCAGGTGGGCATAGACCTCAGTCGTTTCTGTTGAGGCATGTCCAAGCTGCTCTTTAGTCTTGTAGATATCATTCTGCAGATAATAGTCGGTAGCGAAGGAATGGCGCAGCTTATGAACAGTAAGGTAGGGCTTGCCGAAACGCTTGGCGTACTTGATAATCATCTCCTGAATCGCCCGCTTGGTCATGCGTTTGCCTTCCTGGCTGCCGTTGGGAAGAGCGATAAAAAGCGCTTTTTCACGCTTCGGTGTTTTGTAACGGACCTGACGGAGGCTCAGATACTGGGCCAGGTCGTCCTTGGCCTGCTCGCGGAAATAGACCGGCGTCTTGAAGGTTTCATCGTTATTACCTTTGCGGTATACATAGAGCAGCTTGTTGTTCACGTCCAGATCATCGATATTCAGGTTAACAACCTCGGATACCCGCAGCCCGGAGTTCAGGATCAGACTGGCGATACAGGCATCCCGTTCCCGGTTCTGCTGGAAGGAATAGTAGGCCTGCTTGTTGGCCTCGACATCCCGTCCGTATCCTTCATAAATATAGCCGACGAACTCCAGCAGCTCCTCCTCTTCGAGGATTTTACCTTTAAGCTTGGCGGCGGTGTCTTTGGGTTTATGGATGCGCTTAATTTCTACTTTGGCCATAATGTTGCGCTTGAGCAGCGGATAAAAGTTCTCGTCCTCGGCAATCTGGCTCAAATAATGGAACAGGGAGCGCAGAGCAGACAGCTTGCGGGAGACTGTAACCCGGGAGTTGGCACTCTCAGCGCGGGTGGTCAGGTACAGGCGGTAGCCGACAATGCTGTCCATATGCAGGGTTTCGAGTTCAAGCAGTGTAATGCCGGAATTGCTGTCCGCAGCGGACAGCCCTTCAGCCCTCAGCCAGCCGAAAAAGGATTCATAATCCCGGATATATTCCAGCAGGGTAGAGGGGGAGAGATCCGGACGTTTAAAATCAATGAACTGCTGTACAAACCAGGGCATGTGGACTACACGCTGATCCAGATGCTTGCGGTCGCTGTTTTTTTGAATGCTCATGCGGATCACCTTCTTCTGCGTTTGCAATTTTATAGGAAATACGGCTGTATGTATACGTGGGTTTGTCTATTTTATCATAAAGTTATATGATGTGTAGTAAAAACGTGAAGCACAGAGGTGAGCCTAATGGAGCTTGGAATCGAGCTGGTTCCCAAGGAGCAGAAGCAGATTATCAGCAGGCTGATGCAGTTTTATCTTTATGATTTTACCCGCTATCTGGATATTCAGGTGGACCGTGAGGGCAATTTCCCGGCATATCCCGGTCTTGAAGCTTACTGGAGCAGCGGCAACAATAAATTTGCTTATCTTTTTACTGCGGACGGGAATATCGCCGGCTTTGCACTAGTGGACCGTCTGCTGCGGGACCCGGAAGGGCAGTTTTATATGACGGAATTTTTTGTTATGCAGAAGTACCGCCGCAGCGGAGTAGGGACCTGGGCAGCCCACAGGCTGTTTGATATGTTCCCGGGAGACTGGAAGGTCTCGCAGATCCGCGCCAATACACCGGCCCGCAATTTCTGGCACAGGGTAATCGGCGAATACATGAGCGGGGATTTCAAGGAGCGCTTTAACCCGCGGCAGGGTAATCCAAGCCAATATTTCAATACATTAAATGCCGCCCGAGTAAAAAAGTAACGAAGAGATGCTATCAGATTGCAGGGAAGCTGGAAAAGAGGTTTGAAATGAAATCAGCAACAGATATAACAGGCCCGCTTAAACTGGCAATAACACTGACGACTGCATTTGCAGGCGGAGGGATCTTTATGCTCCTCGGCCTTCCGGTTCCATGGCTGCTCGGACCGATGATTGCAACGCTGATCGGTTCCAACCTGGGAAAACGATATTATAGCTGGCCGGGCCCGCTAAGGAACACCGGCATGATTATCGTCGGTTATACGATTGGACTGTCGCTGACGGCACCGGCCTTGAAGGAAATGGCGGGGGAGCTGCCGTCTATGCTGCTGATGACGGGGCTGCTGCTGCTTTTTTGTGCGGGTATTGCTGTCATCGTCTCCAAAATATCTGGGATGAACTACAAAACCATTCTGCTCGGCAGCATACCAGGCGGCCTGACACAGATGATCGTGCTGGCGGAAGAATCAGATGACGTTAATCTGACTGTTGTTACCGTTATTCAGGTGGTCCGGCTGATGATGATTATTATCGGGGTGCCGCTGCTGATCTTTAGCCCGCTGTTTGGACACGGCTCAGGTGTGGGGGCGGCTGCACCTGCTGGAGTAGAAGTGACGGCTGGATGGCCGGATTTATTTCCGAATATCCTGATCTATGGCATTGCCTGTATATTGTGTGCAGTTGCCGGTCAAAAGGTCAGATTCCCGACAGCCTATCTGCTCGGGCCGGCGCTAATCACCGCCATTCTGCAGATCAGCGGACTGGCCGGACCCGCCTTGCCGGCCTTGCTGCTGAATGCAGCCCAGCTGATGATCGGTGTTTTTGTTGGCCTGCTGCTGGACCCGCGCAAGCTGAACAAAAAGCTGCTTACCTTGTCACTGGCTATCGGCAGCGGTATTGTACTGATTGGCGGTGCTTACCTGCTGAGCCTTATTTTTGCCTATATTGATGCTGTCTCTCTATCTACGGCAATGCTAAGCCTGGCGCCGGGCGGTATGGACCAGATGAGCCTGATCGCACATGAGGTGGGGGCGGATTTGCCGACGGTAGCCGGTTATCAGCTGTTCCGGACTTTTTTTATCTTTTTTGCCGTCCCGCCGTTGTTCAAGCTTATTTTTCGGAGGAAGAAGAAGCAGGCAGCTGCAACTGGTTAACATAGCTATAGTTATGTTAACCTTATTTATGTTTAAGCATGGACACGGATAAAGAACGTCAACTCAAAGCATTAGGTTAACATAATAAATAATAAGTTAACCATAACACAAAGGACATCCATTTCATGACTAACATTACCTTATTTCAACATATGAAAAATTCACAATAACAAACACCAAAACCAGTGCTCCTTACATACACAATCCCGTAACCCACACCAAACTTTTTCCTAGCAACTAAAAAAACACAGGAAAAAGGGAGGGGGCAGCCCCTCCCGGAAAATCAGCGGTAGCTTCTAATGAAGAAAAAGGTACGTTCTGTAATTAAAACACCATAGGCTAATGGAGCACATTCGTCAGCCGTTTCTTCAGCTCAAGCGCGGTATTAAGGGCAGACAATGCATGATCCAGCGAGAGTTCAGATTCTCTGCCGTCCTCGAAGCATTGCAGAGCATATCGCAGACTTTCCTCATAAGGGTTGACCTTATCCAGTACAATATCCTGTCTGCCGGAAGTGCTGTATTCATAGAGAGCTGTATCAATCCCGCCCTGCATATCATCTTGTTCATGAAATTCCAGCTTGGCCTGCTCGAAGTAGGCTTTAAATCCGACCGAAAAGGGATATGCCGGCGGCATTAAAGAAGCTGCGACTACCTGCGCATTGACCAGTGGTGTGTTAAAAGCTGCCTGGACCAGTGCCTGGCCGGCCTGAGGGCCTGCTGTACCCCACACACCCGTTAAATCTGCGTCCTTCAATATCCATGTGATGAAATCCAGCTCATGTATCATCAAGTTAACGGTAATCTTATCAAGCCCCAGATCGCCCCATAGGGGCGGGGTTTCCCGGAGCAGGTCCACCTTGAGCAGCCTTCCGTATTTCTCCTGCTGCAACGCCTCATACAGGTACCGGTAAGCAGGATCAAACTTAATGAACTGGTTGACCAGCACTTTTTTATCCGACCGGGCTTCTGCCTGCTTCATAGCCAAGGCATCCTCCACAGTGAGGCAGACCGGGGTTTCACAGAAAATATGCTTTCCGGCCTGTAATGCCTGCAGGGTATAACGCTTATGTAAGTCCGAAGGCAGGCAGATATCGATGATATCAAGTCCGGGATCGCCGATGACCTCATCAATGGAGGTGGAAATTTCTATGTCTAATTCCTTCTTGAGCTTCAGCAGCTTTTCCTCATTTCGTCCGAAGACAACTACACGGCTAACATTCTCAAATTTCTTTAGTATGCCGGCGTGGTAAGCCCCGAATCCGGTGCCCAGTATGCCAATATTCATTTACAACAGCTCCTTTTGTCTGATACATTTCATAATAAACTTTGATTACTGACAACTGATTGGCAAGAATAGCAGAATATACGTTAAAGAAGTTAAGGAGGACCTTATACTGTGCGTCTACACCGCTTAATAGCAATTCTGCTGCTGATTGAGTCCCGTGGGAAAATGAAGGCCAGTGAGCTGGCAGATGCACTCGAAACCTCAGTCCGTTCCATTTACCGGGATATCGATGTGCTGGCGGAAGCCGGACTTCCGATGGTGACATCTACCGGACCTAACGGGGGGATCTCCCTGATGGAGGGCTATACTGTGAATCTGCAACAGTTGAACGGTGATGAGGTGATCCGTCTTTATTTAACGGGTATGGGGTTTCATGCAGGACAGCAGGGGGAATCGGGACTACAGCTCAAGAACGCCCTGCTCAAACTGGAAAAGACTCTGCCGGCAGCCTATCAGGCGGATATACACAAGGCCAAAAATGTTTTTTATTTTGACAATACACCGTGGTGGAACGAACATCCCCCAATTCCCTGTCTGGAAAAGCTTAGGGCGGCCCTATGGCGTTCTCACAAAATCAGAGCCGAATACAGCAAGGTAAATGGAGAGCGTTCCAGCCGTATTTTGCAGCCTTATGGGCTCATTGTGAAGCAAGGAGAATGGTACCTTGTCGGCTATTGTGAATCGGCAGAGGAGCTGCGAACCTTTAAGTGTGAACGGATTACAAAGGCAGAGCTGCTGGAAGAGGAATATGCGATTCCCGCAGATTTTTCATTGGAGGCATTCTGGTGCGGCAGGGAGAAGCAATTTAAGCAAAGCCGCAGATTCGAGGAAAATTATCCGGTGACACTCCGCTTGAAAAGGCCTTATCCGGAGCTGATCAAGCAGCTGGAGGTTCTAAATATCGCTGCTGATCAGGGGCAGCATAGCATAACTGTTAATATGTACTGCTTTGAACAGGCCTGCGGTAAAGTAATGGCATTGCCTATGGATATAGAGGTTCTGGAGCCTCCGGTGCTTAGGGAATATATTAAGGAGAGGAGCCTGCTGTTGCATAAAATGTATACTTAAGATGTAATTCATTCAATAACAAGCGTTAGGTTGACATATATAATGTTATGTAAACTAAAAGCTGCACGACTACATTTACAATTGATTATATGTATATATAGAGGTAAAATTATACATTGGTTGTAATGCACGGAAAGATTGATCAGATGGCTCATAGCCTGCTGATGAATCTGCAAATTTTAAAAGGAGGGAGTGAATTCCGGTGAGAAGTATTAAGCCTGGCCGCGGGCCTTCAGGTATGAATGCTGTAGGAAGCGTTGCCGTGGGAGTATTCGGAATCTTTTGGACGATTATGGCTGTACAGATGGGTGCACCGATATTTTTTGCAGCGTTTGGCATCATTTTTGTCGGGTTGGCTATCGGGCAGGCCATTTATCACTTTAAGAACGCAACGGGCAAGAACCGGATGTCGCTGCTGGACATCACAGAGCATAATGAAGAGCCGGATCCCTTGGACCGTTTTTATCAAAAACCCCCAAGCTCCGCTCCTCACAGCCGCGGGAATAACGCTAATGATAACGAGAATGAGAATGAATTAAGCTATTGCCCCTATTGCGGCAGTAAGGTGACTAATGCGGCTTACCAGTTTTGCCCGCGATGCGGGAAGGCCTTGGAATCATAATGTAAAATAAACCGTGCATTAAAACAGCGGCAGTCGAGGGACGTTAGGTTCCACGGCTGCCGCTGTTTGTGTACTGTCAACTTGCATGAAAGTCCTGGTTAAAAGCTGCTTTTTGCCTCCGCCAGTTCCCTGGCTTTAAGCCTTTTGTGGGCAGCAATCAGGAATGGCAGACCGAGAGCCGTAGTCAATGCCAGCGGCACGAACACAGCGGGACCGCTTGAGGCGCCGAACTGATCCAGCAGCAGGCCGCCAAGTATGGGTGCCATGACACCGCCGAGCCCGTTGAAGCCGATTGTTCCGAAATAGGTGCCTTTCCATTCCGGCTTGGCAATCCGGTCAATCAGCATATCCATCATGGTGAACAGCAGCACCTCACCGATGGTGAACAGAATGACGCCGGTCATCATCAGCCCGATTCCCCCTGCGGCGCCGAACAGCAGCATACTGAGGGCGACACAGATGTTACCAAGAATCAGCGGGACAATCGGCGAAAAACGGCTTGCCGTACGGACAATCGGATACTGTACAACCAGCACCGTGACAGCATTCAGCGACAGCATATAAGAGAAGACCTTTCCGCCGTCAGTGAAATGCGGATTCATCGCCAGGTATTGCGCCAGGGTAGAGCTAAAATGCCCGTAGCCAAGCACACAGAAAATAGTACCAAGCAGCACAGGCAGGAAGACACGGTCCCGTCCGGTTACGGCAAGTGCGGCACGGAGCTTAGGCGCATCCCCAGCCGGACGTTCAGGCAGGGTTGAATGGTGAATCCTGAATTGCATGAACAATACCAGCCCGTAAGCGATATAGACAATCCCCGCGATCACAAACGGAAAGGTGGATTCAGCAGAGCCAAGCTGAAGGCCGATAATAGGCCCGAACACGACACCAAGGTTGACCGCCGCATACCTGAGGTTGAATACCAGCAGCTTATGCTCAGGCGGGGTAATATCCGATAGCATGGCCCGGGAGGTTGGCTCGAATACCGCACGGCAGATGCCATTTAAGGTATTGACGAGGAAGAACACCCATAAATGCTGGGCGGCGGCAAAGCCGAAGAAGACGCAAGCCCAGCCGAAGACGGAGACGAGCATGACAATTTTGCGTCCGATTACGTCGGAAATATAACCGCCGTAGAAGCTGATCATCACGCCGGCGAGCGAGCTGACGGCTACCGTAAAGCCGGTTTGAGTCGGCGATGCACCGAGTACCTGGGTTAAGTAGATCGACAGGAACGGGATGCTCATCGAGGTAACCAGCCGGCCGAACATAGTGCCGATAATAATGGTCCAGGCTAAGGGATGAATATGCTGCAGACGCTGTTTCATAAGTGAGTGAATCTCCTAATCTGTTGGATGAATTTTGAGGACTGCTGCCATTCCAGGCGGTGTCATGTATAATTGTAATGTAAAAAGGGGGAAATAAAAGTGTAAGGTTTACACACTCCCTTTCACCTTTAGAGGAGCGATCAGGATGGACAATCATATCTCGCATTACCTGAGGATAGCAGCGGGCTTAGGCAGTCCCGGCAGGCTGCTGGAGCCGCTTCCCGCTAGCATTGATGCGCTGGCTGAGGTGCTGTGCTGCACTCCGCGCAACGTTAAATTTATCCTGCGCCGGCTTGAAGAGGAGCAGCTGATTCTCTGGCAGCCTGGCAGAGGCAGGGGGCATTACTCGGCCATAACTTTTCTGCGCAGCGTGGAGGATGTGCTGGAAGAGCAGCTGCAGGGGCTGCTGGACAAAGGCAAGGTCAAGCAGGGAATCGACCTGATCGGCCTTCAGGAAGTGCAGGGTCCGCTGAAGGAACGGCTGCTGGCTGTCCTGAATAAGCAAATGGGCTATCATAGTGAAGCAGAGACCACCACGGGGCTGGATATTTTGCGGATTACCAGCAACCGGCATGTGCTGGAGCTGGATTCCTCCTCTGTATATACCGCTTTTGAGGCTTTTTTGCTTGGCCAGATTTACAGTACGCTTGTGACCTATGAGGCGTCCAGCGGCAGCTTTTTGCCGGCGCTTGCCCATATGTGGGAAGTTAATGAAGCCTCCACGAGCTATATTTTTTATCTGCGCAAGGGCGTCCGCTTCCATCACGGCCGGGTCATGACCTCCAGAGATGTGAAATACACGCTGCAGCGGCTAAAGGACCTGGACAGTCCTGCAATATGGCATTTCCGCGACGTTGCCGGGATCGAGCTGCTTGGCGACCACCGGATCCGTTTTGACCTGTCACGCCCGAACCGTTTTTTTCTGCATGCGTTAAGCTCAATCTATATGTCGGTCCTTCCGTATGATCTGGAATTCAATCCGCTTACTCCGTCAGGGACAGGACCTTACCGGGTCAGCAGGCTGAGCGGTGAAGTGCTCGAGCTTGCCGCCTTCGACGATTATTACGGAATCCGTCCGCTGCTGGACCGCGTGGAAATCTGGTCTTTGCCGGACCAATGGGCCAGTGTACGCCAATATCAGCTCCCGGAAGCAGGGGAGAACCGCCCTTCATCAACGCTGTGTACCAACAACAGTATCGATTATCCCGCCCTGGGCTGCAGGTATCTGCTGACCAACCTCCGCAAAAAGGGGCTGCAGCATAACCGGCATTTCCGCCAAGCGATGAGCCTCCTGTATCATCCGCTTGCCTTGATGAAGGAGCTCGGCGGGAACCGGATCACCCCGGCGGCGAGTTTTCTGCCCTGGCTGAGCCGTCAGACAGACTGGAGCGAGCCTGGTATGGACCAGATAAAGGAGCTGCTTAAGTTAGGCGGGTATAACGGTGAAGACATTATTCTGGCACATACGAATAAAAAGGATGAGCGGGACGAAGCAGAATGGCTGCAGCGGCGCGGAGCTTTGGCCGGGGTAACCTTCAAGGTGCTGAACTATAAGGATTTTCAGCTGGACGAAATCACCGGCCGGGCCGATTTTGTATTTTCTGAAGAGGTGCTTGAGGATGACTGGCAGTGGGGCATGATTAATTACTTCGTCAACCGGTCCAATCATCTGCACGGGCTCCTGCCGGACAGCCAGCTGGCCGAAATTGAACAGAAGCTTAGCTCCTTCACAGAGCTGGAGGATGACAGCAGAGGCCGCCTGCTGCAGCAGACGGAGAGCCTGTTGCGGGATAATGCCTGGGTGCTTTACGGCTGCCATCTGAACAAAAGAGCCCAGCATAACCAGAGCCTGTTCGGCCTGCATACCGGCTCCTTCGGCTTTCTTGATATTTCAAGGCTGTGGATCAAATCAAGCTTTCCGGAGGAACATATCCGTCCTGGTTAACGTTTCCTTTTTTCGTCAGGGGGTATAATGTTTAAGATGTCAGCTGCACAGCGTTCTTGAATGCATACCAAACAGATAATAGGAGGCAGCCAGGATGGAAAAACGCAAATACGGCAATACGGATATGGAAGTCAGTGTGCTGGGGTTTGGCGGGTCTGAAATCGGCAGCTCGGATCAGAAAACGGTGGACCGCTTGCTGGGAAGCGCAGTAGATGCAGGGCTTAACCTGATCGATACTGCCGAATGCTATGGAAACAGCGAGGAGCTCATCGGGAAGGCGCTCGGCTCACGCCGCAGTGACTATTACCTGTTCACCAAATGCGGGCATTCCGCAGGGATGGATTATCCGGATTGGGATCTGGTCCTGCTGGAAAAGAGTATTGACCGCAGCCTCAAGCGCCTGCAGACCGACTATGTGGATATGATCCATCTGCATAGCTGCCGGGAAGAGGTGCTGCGTGACGGGGCCGTTATAGAGGTGCTGCAGCGTGCGAAGGAAGCCGGCAAAACACGTTACATCGGGTATAGCGGTGACCGGAAGGATGCGTTATATGCGGTGCAGACAGGTGTGTTTGACAGTCTCGAAATCTCGGTCAACATTGCGGATCAGGAAGCCATTGATCTGACATTGGAAGAAGCGGTCAAACGGAACATGGGAGTAACCGCGAAACGTCCAATCGCCAATGCGGCCTGGATGTTCGAAAGCATGGATGAGAGCGAATACCCTTTTATCTACTGGAACCGGCTGCGCGAGCTGTCCTACGGATTTTTAGCTGATCCGCAAAAGGCAGTCGGCACCGCTCTACGCTTTACACTCAGCACACCTGGTGTGCATACGGCTATCGTCGGCACGACCAAGCCTGAACGCTGGCAGCAGAACGCCGCCCTGTTGAGTGAGGGGGCTTTGCCTGCAGCGGAGTACGAAGAGATCCGCAGCCTCTGGCGGAGCATTGCCGGAGCTGATTGGGTGGGCCAGACCTAAACCGTTGCTTATGTCTGCGATCCGGGCTCATGCCGTTTTTACGGTATGGGCTCTTTATTTTGCATAGTATTCTGGTCCGGCTGGTAGAAATTCAGTTCATCAGGTTAAGTAAATACATATGTATATGAGTGAGGAGGCAGCTGAGACCTATGGCAGAACATACGGAAAGTCTAATGAGCTTGATTAAAAAAGGAAACAAGTCTTCAGGCTCGGCAGCCATCGGCAATACCTGCATTGCCGTCGTGAAGGGGATTGCTTTTGCGCTGACCGGCAGCGGCTCGATGTTTGCTACGATGATGCATTCTATCGCGGATGCCGTGAATCAGATGTTTGTTTTTACAGGCAGTGTATTGGCTGAGAAAAGACCGACCCGGCGCTTTCCGGACGGCTTCGGACGGGTCATTAACCTGTTCTGTATGGTAGCGGTAATCGTTGTGAGTATCATGGCTTATGAGACCATGCTCGAAGGCTTCCATTTACTTCGGCATCCCGCAGCAGAGTCGGGCGGATACTGGATCAATGTGGCCGTACTGCTGCTGTCCATCGCTGCTGACGGCTTTGTGTGGGTGAAGGCGATGAATGAAGTGCTCCATGATGCCCGGGTTGAGGCAAAGGGCTTTGACAAATTCACAGCCTCGCTCAAAAATGTAAAACGGGCTGCACCGCCAACCCGGCTTGTCTTTTACGAGGATCTGGTAGCTACAACCGGAGGATTGCTGGCACTGATTGCTGTACTGGTTACTGCGCTGACCAACTTCCACCTGCTGGACGGAATATCGAGCATCCTGATTGCTTTTATGATGATCGGAGTTGCCTTCCGTGTCGGCTATGATAACATGGTTGGACTGATCGGTGTAGCTGCACCGCCGGAAATCGAGGAGAGAGTCGCGCGGATTATTTTCGATGAGCCCCAGGTCACTGATATTTATCAGCTGCGTATTTTGCAGGAAGGCCGTTATTATCATGTAGAAGGGCTGATTGAGCTGAAGACCGGTCTTACACTGGCGGATGCCGATGATATCAAGTTTAAGGTGAGGGACAAGCTGCTGGCAGATCCCAATATCTCGGACGTGACCTTGGGGATTCTGGAGGATAACGGGGTCCGTAACTATGTGCCGCAGAATGAGCTGCAGGATTTGACCCGGACGTAACAATACAAGGGGAGTACCGTACAAAACGGTACTCCCCTTAACTATGAGTGCGATACACAGACTTTGCTAAACCGGGCTACTCAGCTGGCGGCCTGCTTGTCGTCACACTTTTTGCAGACATCCAGCTTGCTGCCGTCCGCCTTTTTGCCGATATAGAGCAGCTTAATCCGTGTACTGCCGCAGATTGGACAGGTTCCTCTGCTGCGTGACGGCATCCGCCAGAGTGCTTTGCCGCGTTTATTCTTGGACATGAGTATTCCCACCTTCACTCGTTATACCCTATCCTATGCCTGTCCTGATCTGACTAGTACTTTTCATATTGACATACCAGTTATTACTAATATAGTGTGAAGATGTATATCATTAACCGTTCACTAAAACGATTGCAGGAGGATTCTATGCACACTTTCATCTATATGGTAAGGCACGGTGATTCACCAAAGACAGAAGGCAACGAAAGAACCAGAGGGCTGACAGAAAAGGGGAAGGCGGATGTATTCCGGGTGACTGATTTGCTGCAGCGGGAAGAGATAGATATGTTTGTCTCAAGTCCCTATGAAAGAGCAGTTATGACCATTGAGCATTTGGCCGAAGCCAGCGGCAAGGAAGTGCTATTATATGAGGAGCTTAAGGAAAGGATTTTTCTGAATGAAGACAAGCGCCTGCCTGATGAGGTGCTGATCCCTTTATTGGAGAAATCTTTCGTAGACCCGGATTATTCATTGCCGGGCGGAGAATCGAATGCGGAATGTCAGGGCCGGGCAATGACCGTGATCCAAGAGCTGTTACAGGAGCATGAGGGGAAAAAGATAGCTATAGGCACCCACGGTGCTGTGATGGTCCTAATTATGAATGCTTATGATGCAAAGTATGATCTGGATTTCCTGCTGAACTTGTCCAAGCCTGATGTATACAGACTGGAGTTCGACGGGGTTGAGCTGGTTGAGGTTGTGAGACTGTGGAGTTAATCAAGCTGCAAATGCGGATCACTTGCCCTGTTTCGTAGGTTATGGCACGGCATCATGAATGAGTTAGGTTGAAATAACTGTACTTTCTGCAACTAAACTTGGCTAATTAGCTTTGCTGCAGGTTTTAACTGCACTCTATACATTTATATTTGCCGAAAATGCCCCGAACCGGCTTTTTTGCGAAAAATAGATGTATAGAATACAGTTATCTCCTTAAAATGACTGAATTCCCCTGTTTTAATTGCACAAACTACACTTAAAACTCTTTTGGCTTCGAACCGACTAACTGAGGTTAGAACTTTGGCAAGGGAGAACCATCCGCTGGTCAACGCTTTACGTAAGGCAGGAACAGGAGACGGTTTGTTAGTCTCGTAATGACGTTCTATATAGCTGCTCTGTTTACATGCTTTTCTGGTATTGAACCATCAGATAGTGACTCATGAAATGGTAGATCAGAAAAACAACCACTACAGCGAGGGTCACCCATAACGGGGCTGCAATGAGAATCGTAACGTAGGCGATCGCCATGATCAGCCATTGTGTGATATCTGCGGCCTTGGCTTTGGCGCGGTTGCGGATCACTGTATTTCGTTCGTCGTTATAATCGATGCGGGCTTGTTTATCAAGCTCAGGATTCTTGCGTGCTGTACGGATCATTAACAGATTAGATAGACTAACCCCCGCACTGCCAGCCCCGATTCCGAGCAGCGTACCCGAGACCGCCTTAAATTCCTCATTGTTAAAAAAGAAGCTTGCCGCAATCGCGCAGATTCCCATGAATAGCAGCATGACGTAGAAAGCTCGTGATCTTCTCATTTCTGTTCCTCCTCATAGATAAAAATCTCCTCAACCGACAGGTTAAAATAACGGGCGATTTTAAAAGCCAAAATGATGGAAGGGTTGTATCTTCCGTTTTCGAGCGAGCCGATTGTCTGCCTGGATACTTCCAAGGCTGCCGCAAGCTCTTCCTGCTTAATGCCGTGCTGTTTACGAATTTCCTCAAGCCTGTTTTTCAAGGGACCACCTCACAGTGAAGGATGGAAAGCAGACTTTCCATATTTAAAATAGCATTAAAACCGAAAAATGGAAAGCAGGCTTTCCATTTTGCCGAGATTACATTAAAGGGTGCGGTCAGGCTTGAAATTCGTTATTTTAGGTGAAAAAGCGGATAATTATCGGCTGAAAAAAACAGCGTATAACATAAATTATACGCTTTTTTGATTTTAATCGATTTTTATTACACCTCACGGACAAGAACCCAGCTTAAAATGAGCTCAATTTAACATTATATTCCAGTGTCCCTAGACTTCATCCGTAACTCCACCCGTCATGCTATAATGATTCAAAAACAGACAGGTGGAGAGTTATGGCAACCGGAAAATCAGGCGCTGTCCAAAAATGGAGATCGGACAAGCTTTCACATTTAGGCTCTTCAATTTTTGCCGAGGTGGCAGGCTGGAAGGAGGAGGCGCGTACTAACGGTCATGACATCATTGATCTGGGTATCGGCAGTCCGGACCAGGCACCCGCTCCGGAAATCCGGGAAGCGCTCAGTGCAGCGGTGCTCCGGGATGACAGCTATTCTTACCCGGCTTCCAAAGGGAGTGCTGTATTCCGTGAGCAGGCTGCCAAGTGGATGAGCTGGCGGTTTGGCGTGGACGTTGATCCCGGGGAGGAGCTGGTGTCGCTGATGGGCTCCCAGGACGGGCTGGCCCATCTGGCCTTAGCGGTGTGTAATCCCGGAGATTTGGCAATCGTGCCCGACCCGGGGTATCCCATCTATTCGGGATCACTTGCTATCGCCGGGGTGAAGGCCTGGCCGCTGCCGCTGCTTGCCGAGAATGATTTCCTGCCCGATCTGGACAGCATTCCGGATGAGGTGTGGCGGGAGGCTGCTTTTATTCTGCTTGCCTTCCCGGGGAATCCGATTTCGGTTACGGCAGACTATGCTTACATGGAGAAGCTGGTGGCGCTGGCTCTGAAATGGGAGGTGCTGATCATCCATGATCTGGCTTACTCGGAAATGGGCTTTGACGGCTATCGTCCGCTGAGCATCCTGCAGGTGCCTGGAGCGATACATACGGCGGTGGAGTTTCATTCCTTTTCCAAAAGCTTCAACATGGCCGGCTGCCGCATCGGATTCATGACCGGCAACCGTGAAGCAGTAGGTGCGCTCCGTGAACTCAAGAGTAATGTGGATTACGGCGTGTTCAATCCGGTGCAGGAGGCGGCGGTGCTGGCATTGGAGCTGGCAATGCGGGGAGATGGGCGCCTTGAGGTTGCTCCGCTCTATGAACACAGACGGGACATGTTCGTGCAGGCGCTGGCTGAGGAAGGCTGGAGCGTTCCGGGCCCGAAGGCCACGATGTTTATCTGGGCACCGCTGCCGGAGGGTTTTTGTACTGGTCAGTCAGGGCGGTCACGGCAGTTTGCGCAGGAGCTGCTGCTTAAGACCGGAGTGGCAGTAATCCCGGGGGATGCTTTTGGCGCACAGGGAGAAGGCTTTGTACGGATTGCGCTGGTAGAGGATGAAGTACGGCTTAAAGAGGCTGCGCGGAGAATCGGCGGATTTGTCCGGGCGTTATAATAAGCAAAACAAACAGGGCTTCCCTCGGTGGAGGCCCTGTTTGTATTGAAGCTATTTATTGCGGCTGAGCAGGCGAAGCTTTTGAAACAGACAGATCCCAAGCAGACCCAGGCACACGGAGTCCACAATTCTCACAACATGGACACCATAGCTTGATAGGGATACAGGTGCAGCTATATACCAGACTAATAGAATGACAACAGCTGACAGGCAGGCGGCGGCCCAGAAGATCGCTTTTTGCTTAACGGATTTGCTGAATGGCTCCTGCTTGTTAGACCGGCTCCTGAGAACCAGATAAATGAAGATCAGGCTTAGCCCAAGTAATGTGCTGCCATGCTGCAAAAATTTGTATAAAGGTATGTCATAACCGTACACGCTGAAGCTGTGGTTGAACACTCCCGGGAATTTGGTCACCATAAACCCCTGCTTGTGGGTAAAAGCATCCCAGGCCACATGCGTGAGCATGCCGAAGAGCGCTGAATAGAGGAAGACAGTGATCCGTGTAACGGGACTTGCTGCTGTACGGTGTGTGTAAGTGTCCTGGAGGAAACGCGGCAGATGGATCATTAAAGTCCGGTGCACCAAATAGTGATAGATCAGACAAATGACGGCGACCAGCGGCAGATTAAACACAATAAATCCGGTAAAAGAATGTCCGATCTCAGCCACCGGCCGGCCTCTGACAAAATACTCGAAATCCGGAGACATGCTGCCCAGGACCATCGCGGAAAAATGAACGTAGGTGCTTTTGCGGGAAAAGGGTAATATGATTGCCGGGTGTGCAAAGGTTAAGGGCATAATTACTGGCTCCTGGTTTATTTATTCTTGTAGCAATGCTTCGGGCATTTCCAGTGCAAATGTTTTGTTCTCAAAACGCACCAGTGCTGTTGTTCCGGAGATAATGATATCTCCAAAATAGGTGTAGGATAGACCGGTGTCCATTTGACCTGCTGTCACTCCGGTACGGGCATCCATAAGAAGGAAGCTGCCGTTATCATAGCTGGCGAATACAGCATTTCCCTGCTTTTGAATCAGCGTATTCCATTGGCTGGAGCAGTGAAGGTAACGGTCCGGTCATCCGCAAGATGAACACCAGTCAGCACATTATTCTGGCGGAAAAAAGCCATACCATCTGTAGGACCGGCTGCCAAAGCACCGTACTCATCGTAGCTTTTAGCGCTGGAGCCTTCTGTTTGACCCAGGGTAAACCGGGTAAGGCGGCTTTCTGTTTGATCCAGTGTACCATCAACCGTATAGACATAGGGCTGTTCAATTAGAGCCTGGCTGCTTCCCGTCAGGCTGACATCCGCAAGGGGCTGGTATTGCTCTTGCCCGGTCAGTTGTCCTGTCGCAGAATCCAGTCTTACAAGGGTCAGAAGGTGACCTGCAACCGGTGAGTCTCCGGGAATGTACTGCTCAGCAGCCGTCTCGCGCAGCACCAGGTCATCTTCATAGGTTGTAACCGGACTTAAGATACCTTCCGTGCGCCACAGCTGCTTTCCGGTCGCAGGATCCAGCCCGAAGTATTGCGAGCGGATATTATCGATGGTACCGGATACGATCAGCACTCCTTCATGCTCACCGTGAATGGTGCCGGCATACATCGGGATATCCGGATTTGACCACAGCTGCCGGCCTGTATCAGGGTCGTAGCCGGCTATACCGCCGCTTTCATTGGCAAAAATAATGGTCCTGCCGGTCAAGCGGGCATGTCCGCCTACTTCCATAGGCTGCTTGGCAACCTGTGTGCTCCAGAGCTGCTGTCCGGTGTCCGCTGACAGCTTAATGAGGTGATCACTGCCGCTTATGGTATAAATAGCGTTATCGCTGATGATTTCCGGCGTTCCGGCGTTCTCAAAAGTCCAGGCGATTGAACCGGAGGGGAGGCTGGCGGCATTTAGAGTATTATTGTATGAGTAGAAGAAACGGCCGTCCGAGACAGGGGGAGCCTCCGAATATATGCCGCTGCCGTCAGTATCAGCCTGCCACCTAATCTGAAGCGGCTTGACAGCTTCCTGAGACGGTTTTGGCGTAATTTTCGCTGAAGCAGCTTCAGTTACTTCCTTCGGGTCTTGGTTTTGGCTATTCTGGCTGGAATCCGCTCCATGCGAAGCGGTGACAAGACCGTATGTAAGCAGGCCGGCGGCCAGCAGCAAAGCGAGTCCAAGGGTGGTTTTGGACAAAGGGATCAGCTCCTTGATAGTTATTATACTTTATTGACCCCCGGATCAGGCGATTAGTTGCTGTTTGGTCATGAAAATATTAAATGGTTTACATAACAATATATATGTTACCTATATTCGCGGTTAACGGATTTGGGTAATAAAGAAGCAACTACAACTCAGAGGAGGAACAATCATGGGGTTTAATTTGGGCGGACTGGGCGATAAGGTCCAGGGTCTTATGAATACAGTCAAAGATGGAAATATAGGTGAACTGCTGCAAAAGCTGCCGCTGGATAAGCTCCCGTTAGATCAGCTATTGGACAAGCTTCCGCTGGAGCAGCTGCTGTCCAGCCCGTTTCTGCAGAAGTTCACCTCCTTCGGGTCGCTGAAGGAGCTGCTGCAAAGCGGCGGATTCTCCGGCTCCTCGGCTGAGGACCTGAAGTCGCTGCCCCAGGAGCAGCTGGACGAGCATGTGAACAAAACGACCTCGTTCGGCTCGCTGAAGGATATGCTGCTGAAGGCGGCTGAGTTCTATGCCCAGCGGAAATAAGAGGTCCACACTCCTTATGATAACAAACAGGCCGGCCCCGATATTTCTGGGGCTGGCCTGTTTCATGTATAAAGCGGGCTGAGCTGGCAGGGAAATCGCAATTATTGCTTTAACCAGGCAGTTGCCAGCAGCAGGGCGCCTTTTTTCGCTTCGGTATCTGCCATTGCATTCAGCATCACGAAGTCATGGATGATGCCCTGGAATCGTACGGCTGTAACCGGTACACCGGCTTCGCGCAGCTTATTGGCATAGGCTTCACCTTCATCACGCAGCACATCTGCTTCTCCTGTAATGATCAGCGCCTCGGGCAGACCGCTTAGCTGCTCCAGGCTTGCCCGGAGCGGAGAGGCGGTGATCTGCGCCCGTTCTTCCGGGTCAGCCGTATATTGATCCCAGAACCATTGCATGCCTGTACGCTGCAGGAAATAGCCTTCTGCGAACAGATGATACGATTCAGTATCAAAGGCGGCATCCGTTACCGGATAGAAGAGCAGCTGCTTGGCAATCTTCGGTCCGCTGCGCTCCTTGGCCATGAGCGTAATAGCGGCTGTCATATTACCGCCGACACTGTCACCCGCCACGGTAATGTTTCCGCTGTCCAGCCCGTTTTTTCCGCCCTCCCTGGAAATCCACTCCAGAACAGCATAGATTTCTTCAATAGCCGTTGGATATTTAGCTTCCGGCGACAGGCTGTATTCAGGAAAAACAACTGCAGCTTCAGCACCGGCTGCCAGCTCACGGATCAGCCGGTCATGGGTGTGGCTATTGCCGAAAACCCAGCCTGCGCCATGAATATAGAGGATGACCGGCAGGTCGTCACCGACTCTGTTCAGCGGGCGGATAATCCGCACCGGCACTTGACCGCCGGGGCCGCCAGAGACAGTAGTATCCTGAATGTCGACTGCAGGCTTATCAATCTGGCCGGACTGAACATTATTTACTGTTTCCCGGCCTTTTTCCGGGCCAAGGTCTGGGAGAAAAGGGGGCTCCGAGTTATCATTCGCAAATTGCAGAGCAGCTGGCTCCAGCACGATTTTGTTATAATTAGACATATATTTATCTCTCCTTCGCGTGATGATAATAGGTAGTCTCTCCTTCATCCATAACCCGATGCGTATAGTCTGAAACGATTCACTCGGGCCGGCGGCCCGCAGCAGGACTGTTAGGGTAATGATGAAAAGCAACATTTTACCAAATGCTGCGTCTATACAGAGATGAGGTGAATACTATGAAAATTTATCTAAAAATCCTTTCTATGGCTCTGCTTATGCTGATGATCTCTGCCTGCAACCAGTCTAATACTGCCGATAATCCAGTGACTAAAGCGCCGACAGCAGAGCCGGAGCTGACAGCCAAGCCAGCCGATCCCATTGCGTCTTCTAAACCAGAGGGTACCTCTGCTATTCAGGGAACGACCCAAGCAGATAGAGCGTATAGGGCCAAGCCCCCGCTGCCTGTAATAACGGCTGGAGCTTTGGAGATTCCGGCAGTACAGAGCGGCTACTGCTGGGATTATCTGGGGTGTCTAGACACTGCCATTGGAAAGCAGCTGTACCACGGCCAGACGCTGACGGTTGTTCAGCCGGGGGATAGAATCGATATTGTCCTGAATTATGAGCCGCAGCCGTCAAGCGTTGTAGTAACAGCAGTTGAGGAGGATAATCCCTATATTCCGGTGCCCTTAACAGAAGGCGGGTTTACAGCACCGGAGGAGAAGGGTGTTTACTACTATATGTATTTTGCCAATTGGACCACAGAAGACGGAATATATACGCTGAATCAGACGTCGGCGGTGTTTGCCGTTGAAGTTGAATAGTACGGACTTAAATATTAAAAGGCCGCGATTCCTTATCGGTTAAGGAGCTTCGCGGCCTGTTTACGTACAGCAATTATACTCATACTTATCTGTATTAAATTACATTGGACTTTTTGTGTTGCGGCTCTTTCTCGGGCAGATCAGGCAGCGAGCGGCGGCTGTTCCGGAGCCAGACAAGGGCCGCAAAGCATGCCGCAATCACGAGCGGATAACCGATCGCCCAGCCGGTAAACGGAAACACTGCCACAGTCGCAGTAAAAGAAATCCAGCTGATAGTTACTCCCAGGCGGCTGCCTTTAAGCAATCTTATGCCTGCCGCGCAGCCGCCGATATAGGTCAGGATGAAGGTAGCATTCGGAAACTGGATCAGGGTGGTTATAGACAGCAGTCCGCTTCCGTACAGAAACAGGATTACTGCATAGCAGCCCATAAGGAACATCGTGGCACCTGATGGTGTCTGATACCGGGCGGATAACCGGCTCATCCATCCGGGCGCGTAGCCCTGACGGGCTAAAGCGAAGGCCACACGTGAAGCCGCGCTTGTATAGGCGATGATGGTGGCTGTACAGATGAACATCCCGGTAAGTCCGGCGATGAAGCCTCCCCATGCTCCCAGCGGCTGGCTGATGATCCAGACCAGCGAGGAATCTGCTCCGCCCCGGAGATAGCTTTGTGTGCCGACCGTTGCCAGCGCGGAGAGGAAATAGAGTACACCTACAATGACAGCGGCAATGGTAACGCCTTTAATGGCAGCCCGCTGCGGATCTTTAAATTCCTCTGACAGGTGAGACACGGCTTCCCAGCCGATGAAGCACCAGAAGAGGATCGCAGCCGCCTGCCCGATGCTGGTCCAGCCGTGTGGAATAAACGGAGTAAAATGAGAGCTTTCCATCCGTGGCAGCGCCGCGGCAAAGGAGAAAACCAGTACAGAGACAATGGCGATCACGACGGCAATTTGCACCTTGCCTGCGACCTGCATCCCGATCCAGTTCGTAATCAGCCCCGCTGCCAGCATACCGGCAGCAATCGCGATTCTTGCACCGTCACCCCAGCCCATGGCTGCGGTCATATAGCCTGCCCCGGTTAGCGCGGCAACGGGACCGCCGATTGGAACGGACATCAGGAAGAACCAGCCGACCATCGCTCCGGCCCGCGGCCCGAAGGCCAGGGTAACAAAGTGGGACACGCCGCCTGCGTTCGGAAATTTGGCGGATAAGAGTCCCATTGACAGCGCCAGAGGAAGAATCAGCAGCGTCATAAAGCCCCAGGCCAGCAGGGACGCCGGTCCGGCCATTTCTGCCACCAGGCCGGGAACGATCAGCACCCCCGATCCGAGCACGGCCCCGATGTAGAGGGCGATGGCCTGGGGCATGCCGATATTGCGTTGCAGAGAATTGCTTTGCTTCATATTTGATTGTCCCGCTTTCCTTGTATTTATGTATAGAGTATCAGATAATAGATCCATTGGAAAAACGGAATTATTAAATACTATCCATTCAAAAAACCGATGGTAACCTATTCATAAGGAGGCTGGCAGGCAAGCTATGGAATCACGGCATTTATTCACCTTTCTGGTTGTAGTCGAGGCAGGCAGCTTTACAAGAGCCGCCCAGAAGCTGGATTATGCGCAGTCGAGCATTACGGCGCAGATTCAGGCGCTCGAAACGGAGCTGGGCCAGCCTTTATTTGACCGGATCAGCAAAAAAATCATCCTGACCGATGCGGGACGCCGCCTGCTGCCTTATGCCCAGGAGATTTCCCGGATGCATGCCCTGGCCCAGGATGCGCTGCGTTCAGAAACGGAGCTGTCCGGGGTGCTGCGCATCGGTGCCCCTGAATCACTGGCCGCTTTTCGTCTGCCGGGTATTATCAAGGAATTCCGTGCCAGCCATCCCCAGGTGCAGATTACCCTAAAGCCGGGGGTGTGCTGGGAGCTGACGGAGTTTGTCCGCAGCGGCGAGCTTGATCTGGCTTTTCTGCTTCAGCCGGAGACCGAGTACAAGGAGCTGACCTGCGAGACGCTGGTCCAGGAGGAAATGACTCTGATAGCACCGCTCGATCACCCGTTGACCGCTTTACAGGAGGTTATGCCGTTTGACCTGAAGCAGGAGACTATTCTGCATACAGAAAAAGGCTGCACGTACCGCACTTTATTTGAGCGTCATCTGAACAGCCATGGTGTATTTCCCGATCCCAATCTGGAATTCTGGAGCATAGAGGCTATCAAGCAGTGTGTAATGTCCGGGCTCGGCATTTCCTTCCTGCCGCTGATTACCGTCCGAAATGAACTGGCTGAAGGCAAGCTGGCACGCCTGGGCTGGAATGATGAGTCCCAGCGGGTAGCTACGCAAATGGCCTACCATAACAAAAAGTGGGTATCACCCGCACTTCAGGAATTTTTGTCAATCGTTCAGATACACGCAGCCGCATGGCGCATAAACGGAGGTGAACGGAGGTGAATGATCTGGAAACGGACTATGAAGAGGAACTGGAGGCTTTTGTAATCTGGATGAAGGATGCCGGGTTTACCGCATATACCCGGAAGTCTTATCTGGCTGATGTGCGCGAATTTCTGGACGGGCTTAACGGTAAGCGGCTTGAATCGGTCAAAAAGCTGCATGTAGTTTCTTACCTGACCTCCGTGCGTGAACGGGGGGTCAGTGACTCGACAAGGAACCGGAAGCATGCCTCCGTCAACTGCCTGTTCCGGGCGCTGATTGAGCTTGAGCTGCTGACCGTTAATCCGGCTGCAGGCATCAAAAAATCCAAGACTGAAAAGAACCGTGAGCCGGTTTACCTGGATGAAGGTGATCTGCAGCAGTTCCTGTCAGCAGTCAGCGGTAAATACCGCATCCGTAATCTGGCAGTCTTCCTGTTGATGTCCTATATGGGGCTGCGGGTAGGGGAAGTGCATACCCTCAATCTTAATGACTACAGTCCGGACCGCCGTTCGCTCCGTGTGTTCGGTAAAGGCCGTAAATGGCGGAATGTCCCGGTTCCGGAGGCTGTCGCACCGTATCTGGAGGAAGCGGTGAGGGAGCGTTTGACGCCATGGCGCAGCAAAGAGGAGGCCATGTTTATCTCGCAAAAAGGCCGGAGGCTTTCCATCCGCGGCATCCAGGGTATTGCAGCCGATACCTTTGAGCGGTTCCAGCAAGGCGTGCCCGAGGCGCACCGCCGGCCGTATTCCAGCCATAAGCTGCGCCATTCCTTCGCCACGATGCTGCTCCGCAAGGGGGCGGATCTGCGCACCGTGCAGGAGCTGCTGGGTCATTCGTCAATTCAGACAACTACCGTTTATACACATATTACGAGCCGTGAAAAGGAAGAAGCGATGGCCAGGCTGCAGATCAGCATGCCGGAGAAGGAAGCGGCGGTTACGGAATGACTCGTATTTATATATTAGAACAGCCGGAGGCCCCCAGGGTCCTCCGGTTTTTATGTTTTTATTAGTGATGAAATTTTGTTAGTATATGTTTAGTGAAATAATAACTTGTTATTATAATGTTTTTGAATTATGCTAACAAATATAGATGCTATTTATACATGTAATACAGCGGAGAGAAGCTGCTAACTTTATCAACGGGAGGATACAGCGGTGAACGAAACATTTTTCAAAGGAATGACCTACGGCTGGGAATCAACAAGAGGGGCATACAGACAGCCTTATGCGGAGGACTCCCTGCGCAAGCTGGCGGAGACGGGAAGCGAATGGATTGCATTGTCCTTTTGGACTTGGCAGGATACTGTGCATTCCACCGAGATTTATTTTGACTACGGATATACAATGACTGACCGCGATATTGAGCATACAGTGAAGCTGGCGAAGCAGCTCGGGCTGAAGGTGTGCCTGAAGCCGGTGGTTAACTCCAGGGACGGGATTTGGAGAGCGCGGATCGGCTTTCCTGAGGACGGGGATGTGTATTGGGCTGCCTGGTTCAAATCCTATACTAACTTCATTAAGCATTATGCCGAGCTGGCAGAGGAGCTGGAGTGTGAGCTGTTCTGTATCGGCTGTGAGATGGTGGCTACAGAATCGCGTGAGACAGAGTGGCGCAATCTGATCAGCGAGGTCAAAGGCCTGTATAACGGCCCGATCGTGTACAATGCCAATCACGGCAAAGAGGAAGGCATCGAATGGCTTGACGAGGTGGATTATATCGGAACAAGCGCATATTATCCGGTAGCTTCCGTTCCGGGCGACACCTTAGAGAATATGAAGGCCTCCTGGGAGGAGCAAAAGCCGCGGCTGAAGGCATTGGCTGACCGGTTCGGTAAAAAGCTCGTCTTTATTGAAATTGGCTGCCGCAGCGCATTAGGCTGTGCAACCATGCCTTGGGATTTCTCGCATAAGGAGCTTCCGGCTTCGCAGGAGGAGCAGGCGAATTTCTACCGTTCGGCACTGGAAACCTTCTGGGATGAATCCTGGTTCGCCGGCTTCTTCTGGTGGGACTGGAGTACGAAGCTGTATCCGGCCGAAGAGGCGGCGGCTAATGTCGGGTTCGATATATACGGTAAGGAAGCAGAGCAGGTGTTAAAGGAATATTACCAGCGTCCGGTGATCCGTTAATCTGGAAATTACACCCAGGATATTAATTTCATTGTCAGATAAAAATGATTCATGTTATATTAACAAAATGACATGGCAAGTAAACTCCGTCCTTTTACAGCGGTTGTGTGCGATACACGCTGAAGGACGGATTCTTTTGTGTGCGGCAGTACGCAAACAAGGGCTATCTTCCGGTCCGAATAAGCGACCGGGAGATAGCCCTTGATCTGTAATGGACGGAGCTGCTTACAGCTCCAGCTTGGAAATCTCTGATTTGAGCTTGTCCGCCGATTTCTGGAACAAGGCCTGTTCTTCTTCGTTCAGCGGCAGGTCCAGAACTTCGCGTACACCGGAGCGGTCTACGACACATGGCGCGCCAAGGAATACATCTGACACTCCGTTGTAGTTATTAAGCAGGGTGGAGACATTTAGCACAGCGCCTTCGTTATCAAGGATGGAAACAACAATCCGGTCCAGGGCGAGCGCAATGGCATAGGAGGTAGAGCCCTTGGCATCGATAATTTCATAGGCGGCATTTTTGGTGTCTTCGAAGATGTCCTTACGTTCTTCCTCATCGAAGCCAAGATCAGTTCCGGCAATATTGGCCAGACTCCAGACCGGAAGCTCGGAATCTCCGTGCTCACCGATAATCTGCCCGTGAATGCTGCGCGGATCGATTTCCTTATGCTTGCCGATAAGGTAACGGAACCGTGCGCTGTCGAGCACTGTACCGGAGCCGATGACCCGTCTGCGGTCGAAGCCGCTGATCTTCAGGGTGGCATAAGCCAGAATATCCACCGGGTTCGTAGCGATCAGCAGGATAGCGTGGTGATTGTATTTGGTGATCTTTTGGATGATGTCTTTGAAGATGGCAATGTTCTTGCGCAGCAGATCAATCCGGGTTTCTCCCGGCTTCTGCGACGCTCCGGCGGTAACAATGATGATATCCGCTTCGCGGCAATCCTCATAGGTTCCTGCCCATAGCTTCACGCCGCCGACAAACGGCATGCCGTGATTCATGTCCAGCGCTTCACCAAGTGCCTTCTGATGATTGACATCTATAAGTACCAGTTCTTGCATACGTCTGCGAAGCAGCAGGGTATAAGCAGTTGTAGTTCCTACTGCACCGGTGCCGATGACTACGACACGATTGGGCTTAAATGGGGGGGCCATTGATACATCTCCTCCGAAGTTCGAATTTTTTGTGTCCAATCTTAACCATCATAATCGTTAAATGTAGTGTTTTCAAGCATGCTGTTTTTAATCCATTACCCCGGAAGCGGGCATGCTAACAATAACATCTGGCAGAAGTGCTGCCGATTCCCGGTTCCGGTATTATCTTGGCTTACTGACTGTAAAGGTCATTAGCGATAAACCACTATTATTGACAGGAGAGAAAATGAAGTATGGATTTATTCCGTAAAAAACCGCTGGCTGCACCTCCCGGTGATAATGCCAGTAAGCTCAGCAAAACCCTCGGTGCCTTTGATCTGACTACCCTTGGGGTAGGCGCGATTATCGGTACCGGCATCTTTGTCATGACTGGGGTTGCTGCTGCAGAGCATGCCGGGCCCGGACTGGTGCTGTCCTTCGTGCTTGCCGGAATCGCCTGCGTGCTGTCTGCGCTCTGTTATTCTGAGTTCGCCTCCACGCTCCCCGTATCAGGCAGCGCCTATGCTTACAGCTATGTTGCCTTCGGCGAGCTGCTGGCCTGGATACTAGGCTGGGATCTCGTGCTTGAATACGGGGTAGCGGCTGCAGCGGTGAGCAGCGGCTGGTCCGGGTATTTTCAGGGGCTGCTGGAGGGCTTCGGAATCCATTTGCCTACAGCACTATCCGGGGCTTATAATCCGGACACAGGTACCTTTATTAATCTGCCCGCAGTGATTATCATCCTGCTGATTTCTTATCTGCTTACACGCGGCATCAAAGAAACAGCGCGCTTTAACGCCATAATGGTAGTAGTGAAGCTGGCTGTAGTGCTGCTGTTTATTTTCACCGGGATCTTCTATGTTAAACCGGAGAATTGGACACCGTTTCTTCCTTATGGCTTCCACGGGGTCGTTAACGGGGCGGCCACTGTATTTTTTGCTTACATCGGCTTTGATGCCCTATCCACCGCAGCTGAAGAGGTTAAACGCCCCCAGCGGGATTTGCCGATCGGAATTATTTCTTCACTTGCCATCTGTACGGTCCTTTATATCTCTGTCTCGCTTGTGTTGACCGGAATTGTACCTTATCAGAGCCTGAATGTCAGCGATCCGGTTTCCTTCGCGCTGCGTTTTGTGGATCAGAATATGATTGCCGGACTTATCTCTGTCGGAGCTATAGCCGGAATGACTACCGTTCTGCTGGTGCTGCTGTTCGGGCAGACCCGCCTGCTGTTCGCGATCTCACGGGACGGGCTGCTTCCTGAGGGCCTGGCCAAAATTAATGCCAAGACACAGACACCGGTACGCAGCACCTGGATGGTCGGCGGTATTATTGCCGTGTTTACCGGCTTTGTCCCGCTGGACCGGCTGGCTGATCTGACAAGCATCGGTACATTATTCGCCTTTCTCGTCGTATCACTGGGCGTCATTGTGATGCGCCGCACGCATCCCGGCCTTAAACGGGGGTTCAGAGTGCCCTGGGTACCGGTTATACCGCTGCTAAGTGCGGCAGCCTGCGGTTATTTGATGTATAATTTGAGCAGGGAAACCTGGACAGGCTTTGTTGTCTGGTTGTTAATCGGGATTGTGATCTACTGGTTATACGGGTACAAAAACAGTAAACTGAACAAGAAGTAAGCTAGCAGAAAAGGGGGGAGAGCATTGTTATCTAATACCGCAGGTTACCGGAAGCTGCAAATAACCGCGGCGATTCTTATAATTCTGCTGATTTTATCGGCCTGTTCCTCATCCCCGGCACCACAGCCGACTCTGCCTCCTCTGCCGACGGAAGCGCCCGAGGAAGGGCAGACGATAACACTGATTACTCCTGGCGATGCCAGAAATGTAACGAATGAAAGCACGCCGAAATATCAGATCCAGACCCGGCTGACGGATTTCCGGCTGCTGAATGAATCGGTAGGCCTGGCATGGGGTGTCACCAAAAAAGAACTGCGGATCTATATGACCCAAGACAATGGCGGAACCTGGGCCAATATCTCGCCCTCAACAAATGTGCAGTTTTTGGCCAATCCGGTGTACGGTGAAGAAATTTTTTTCACAGACCCTGATCATGGCTGGATTATCCGCAGCTCCTTCGGGGCCACAGAGACGGTTGTCCTGCGCACCACAGACGGCGGGCAGAGCTGGAAGGTATCTTCTTTTCCTGATTCCAATACGGTCTCGTCCATTTATTTCAGTTCACCGCAGAACGGCTGGCTTATGACCGCCTGGGATGCAAATGCCACGAAGTCAAGCAAGGCGCTCTATGCCACCAAGGATGGGGGCGCTACCTGGAACATGGTCATGCAAAATGAACAGTATAATCCCAACCTGCCAAATAATACAGTTCCGATGGCCGGTATTGTTACCGGGATGATTTTTAAGAACAAGACGCATGGGCTGGTGACCCTGCAGACCGGTGCACTGCCCAAAATTTATATGACCAGCGACAGCGGTGTTACCTGGCATCCGGGCCAGGAGATTCTGGTCAATGAAGAGTGGGAGGGCTGTGACAAGGTGATTACCGGAGAACCGGAATTTTTCGGCGGCAACAACACCACCGGCTTTCTTCCGGCAGCCTGCCAGACCGACAAGCAAAACAGTGTTACGTACAACGGTTATTTTACGGCAAACGGCGGGGACAACTGGAAATTTGTTGATTTTGCGCTGAGCAGCCAGACCGGAGTCAACCGCTATCTGCCGCCAGCCTTTATCAATGCCGAAACCGGCTGGATGCTTAACGGCAATCTGATCTTCAAAACCTTAAACCAGGGGCAGACCTGGACCCAGCTTCCGGCCAGCAGTGTGCTCCAATCGAAGCTGCTGGAATATCCGGAAATCGTGAAGCTCCAGTTTATTTCGGAGGATGTAGGCTGGCTGCTGATCCAGAAGGAGGTGGACCGCAGGTCCATCCTGCTGCAGACGACCAACGGCGGGGTCAGCTGGCGGGTGATGTAATCTTTTATTAATCAGGAGAAGGCTGCTCTATGCGGTCTTCTTTTTTTTGATACAATAATAGACAGCTGCTGTTGAAATAAATACATATGGAGGTTGCTTATGTCTGAATATAAGAGCATTGGAACGGAAGCGGAGCTGCGTGAGTTATTAGGTTATCCGGGAGAACTTGTGCAGCATAAGGTTATTGGTGTGATTGATGAGCATTGCCGGGGGTTTATCGCCCAGTCTCCCATTCTGATGCTGGCCACCTCGGATCATGCCGGTCATGTTGATGTTTCGCCAAGAGGGGATGCCCCGGGCTTTGCGCTTGTTCTGGATGAGCACCGGCTGGTCATTCCCGAACGTCCCGGCAACCGTAGAATGGATTCGCTGATTAATCTGTTGTCCAACCCGAGGGCGGGGCTGATTTTTATGATACCGGGGCTTGAGGAGACTCTGCGGGTGAATGGACGGGCCTCGATTGTCCGGGATGAGCAGCTGCTTCAGAGGATGGAAGCTCACGGCCGCAGACCGCTGGTCGGAATTTTAATAGAAGTGGAAGAATGTTATACCCATTGTGCAAAAGCATTCAAGCGTTCAAGCCTGTGGAATCCGCAGTCCTGGCCGGATAAGGAGCAGCTGCCTGATATACCGAAGATGATAGCAGACCATGTGAAGCTGCCCGGCATCAGTGCAGAACAGGTATCAGCCTCGCTGAATGAGAGCTATACCAAAAGGCTGTACTAATACAAGCTTTGTCCAAAAATTGAACAAAAAAACGTATTTCAAATTTTCTTTAAAAATGTGAAAAAAATCACATGACAAACAAAATAGCTTGTGATATATTTAACACATAGAAAACAAGTTCATTTTTTCACAAACTTTCATCCACGAATAGGAGAGATTATAATGAAAACTTTTGAAACGGATTATGTGACTAGAAACCTTCTGCAATTGTGCTATAACTGCGATGACGCTCACCTGTGTGAAACCGAAGAACAATGCAGAGCCTGCTGGGCTGACAACGGCATGATGCCGACTGAAGATAACGAAACCAGACAATTACTTGATCTCGTACATGCATAGAATAATAGAGCGGCAAGAAGCAGCTAAAGACCACATACGTTCTCGTAACTGAGAACAGAGTGGTCTTTTTTGCGCGGTGAGAATTGAAGCAGGAAAAGCTGCAGCTTTAGGACATTTGTAGGATTAGTGATGCTGTATTTCCGGGATAAGGCATATACATGTACAGAAGCATCCCGGTGAAAACGCGGGAAGCGGCAAGTACTTGGGGTATGAGGGGGAATAAGCATGGGAATGGGCTCGGATCCTTCTTGGATGTTTGATCTTACCGGAACCGTAATACCGATCTTCCTTGTGGTGATGATTGGAATAGTAGCAGTATCTGCAGGCAGAGGCTTGTTTCAATGGAGCCGCAATAACAGCTCTCCCTTGCTCACTATCCCCGCCCGCATTGTAAGCAAACGGAGCGAGGTCCGCCAGCAGCAGCTTCAGGATGACAGCCAGTCCAGCCGGACCAGCACCACTTATTATCTGACCTATGAGCTGCAGGACGGGGTGCGGCTGGAGTTCAAGGTGGACGGAAGTGAATTCGGTATGAGTGCGGAAGGGGACAGGGGGATGTTAACCTATCAGGGAACGAGGTATCACGGATTTCAGCGGCATCCCCATTATTCAACTGCAGAATGATGTAATACGGAATGAGCAGGCGGTCACGGCTGCAGCTTGTTTACTATATAATAGGTTTGCTGTACAATCCCCTTGTTTCCATATCCGGAACAAGGGGATATTTATATTATGGCTGCAATACCCAGCTTAGGAGGAGAACGATTAATGAACTATGCCAATAAAACAGTAATTGTTACCGGCGCCGGCCGAGGGATCGGCAGAGCGGTCGCGGCTGCTTACGCTATGGAAGGAGCAACTGTGGTTGTAGCGGAGCTGGATGCTGCCCTGGGGCAGGAAGCGGCAAGAGGAATCACTGCAGCAGGGGGACAGGCTGAATTTGTAGCTTGTGATGTCAGCTCGGAGGAACAGATTGTCGCGCTGGTTGCCCATACGGCTGAGAAATATGGAACGGTCGATATTCTGATCAATAATGCGGGGATAGCTGATCCGCATGCAGCTTCATTGTACGAGCTGTCTGCAGATGTCTGGGATAAGGTGCTTAATACCAATGCCCGGAGCGTATTTCTTGCGACCCGGGAGGCCGCCAAACATATGCGGAGTAACCCGGGCGGCGGGTCAGTCGTCAACTTGTCCTCTACCCGGGCGCTGATGTCCGAGCCTGATACGGAGGCTTATGCCGCATCAAAGGGGGCGATAACCGCCCTGACGCATGCGATGGCTGTAACCCTGGGAAAGGATGGCATAACCGTGAACTGTATCAGTCCGGGATGGATTGAAACCGGGGATTACAGTGAGCTGCGTGAGATTGACCATAAGCAGCATCCTGTCGGCCGGGTCGGTAAGCCGGAGGATATAGCCAGGGCCTGCCTGTATTTAACAGCCCCGGAGAATAACTTCATTACCGGAGCACAGCTGGTGATTGACGGCGGCATGACCCGCAAGATGATCTATGAGCCATGATCTGCCGTAACGGGAAGCTGAGGCGGGCAAGAAATTCATAACGGACTGTCACCTCTTAGGCGAATGCACATACAATACAGCGAGCAGGAAAGAAGGAGGAGAACACATGGCCGTCATCAAAACGAACTCGGAAGATGTGAGGGTGCTGGCACGGCTGATGAGGGCGGAAGCCGAGGAGGATGGGGAGTCCGGCATGCTGATGGTCGGCAATGTCGGGGTCAACCGGATTCTCGGAAATTGTCTGGACTTCAACAACATCCGTAATGTGAACGATATGGTGTATCAGAGTCCAGGCGGCTTCGAGGCCCCGCAGAAGAGTTATTTTTACCAGCGTGCCAGAGAGTCAGACATTAGGCTGGCTAAACGGGCTATCGCAGGTGAACGAACCTGGCCGGCCTCCAACGCCCTATGGTTCTTCCGTCCAGTCGGAGCCTGTCCGGCAACGTGGTATAACCAGCAGAATACCGGACGTTATAAGGCCCATTGCTTCTTTACCCCGACCGCTGAGGATTGCCCGGCTGTATACTAGGCAACCGCAGGCTGCAGGAGACAGAACGGCTGAATCCATTCACCGGAGCTGTCTCCCTGAGCCAACATTTACTTAGGAGGTTTTACAAAAATGATCAGCCAACCTTACCGTCCCGTTACTTATATGATCGGCAGCAACCCCGGCGGGGCCATGATGCCGATGGGAACCATGAATCCGGGCAGCACCATGCCGCCCCAGGTGACCAGCGGAAGCCCGATGACTCCGACCGGAGCAGTAGTGCCTACAACCGCACCCGTTTTTGAACAATCGTACATCGAAAATATTTTCCGGCTGAACCTCGGCAAGGTCGGAACGTTCTACTACACATACGAGAATAACAAAGAGTGGAATGCCAAAGTATACAAAGGTGTGCTTGAGGCTGCCGGCCGCGACCACATCATCATCAGTGATCCGGTTACCGGACAGCGCACCGTGCTGCTGATGATCTACTTCGACTATGCCACCTTTGATGAGCCGCTGGCGTACCAGTATCCCGGCGTAATCGGCAATCCGCCTACCCGGAACTGCCGGTAAGGCACAGTAGCATTTCCTTAAAAAGGGCAGACCCTCAATAGCGGGACTGCCCTTTTTTTGCCGCGTTATGAGGTCCGGAATCTATTCAATTTCAGGGGATGTCCTTGAGACTGGCAGCAAAATCATATTTTTACACTAATAATACCTGTTTTTATTCAGCCCTTAATAATATAATACAGTATATCTTTAACATTCGTGATTACAGTCAGGAGATGAAGGCATTGGGAAATTGACGATGAAAGGAACAGCTGCAACGACGCAGACTGACACTCTGAATAAACGAAGGAGGTGGGCCTATCCGCTGAACAAGGACTCGGTGGATAGGAGTATAATTTGAGCGACCCTTTACCCGGTATATTACATGTAGGTCTTATTATCATGCTGGTGCTGTTTAACGGCTTTTTTGTTTCGGTTGAGTATGCAATGGTCAAGGTGCGCAGCGGCCGCATTGAATCACTGATTGAGGAAGGCAGCAAGAGAGCACTCGCGGCTAAAAAAATCGTGCATAACCTCGACGCCTATCTGTCCGCCTGCCAGCTGGGCATTACACTTGCCTCACTTGCACTCGGATGGCTCGGCGAGCCGGCGGTAGCCACGATTGTCGGACCGCTTGTAACAAGTTTGGGCTTTGGCGATACTGCTGTTTATGTGATTTCACTGATTATTGCTTTTATGTTTATTACAGTGCTGCATATTGTTCTCGGCGAGCTTGCTCCCAAGACGATTGCGGTTAACAAGGCTGAGTCGGTGCTTCTGCTAACTTCGGGGGCCATGAATGTCTTTTACCGGATCATGTATCCGTTTATCTGGATCGTGAACGGCCTGGCACGCGGCCTGCTGCGCATTTTCCGTCTGGCACCGGCATCGGAGCTGGCAACAGCGCATACGGAGGAAGAAATCCGGATTATTATGCAGGAGAGCAATAAGAGCGGCCTTATCGACAATACCGAAATGACACTGGTAGACAATATTTTTGAATTTGCCGACACTATGGCGCGCGAGATTATGATTCCCCGGACCGAAATGATCTGTCTGAACAGCCATCTGCCGGTGGAAGAGAATCTGGAAATTGCCTTTGACGGGATGAGAACACGCTATCCGGTCTGTGACGGCGATAAGGACCATATTCTCGGGTTCATTCACATTAAGGATTTAATCCGCGAGAATACACCGCAGTACTCTGAATTGATCCGTCCGATTCTTACAGTACCTGAGTCCATCCAGATCAGTGCGCTTCTGAAGGTCATGCAGCGGGCGAAGACACAGATTGCGGTACTGATTGACGAATACGGCGGTACCTCCGGCATGGTTACCCTGGAAGATATCATGGAAGAGATTGTCGGAGAGATTCAGGATGAATTCGATGAAGAGCGTCCCGGCGTAGAAAAGCTGGGGGAGGATGAATATTCCATCGACGGTCTTATGCTGATTGAAGAAATCAATGATCTGCTGGGGCTTCATATGGAGACAGATGATTATGATACGGTCGGAGGCTGGCTGTATTCTAAGCTTGAGGTGAATCCTC
Source organism: Paenibacillus sp. FSL R7-0273 (assembly GCF_000758625.1). Classification (NCBI taxonomy): domain Bacteria; kingdom Bacillati; phylum Bacillota; class Bacilli; order Caryophanales; family Paenibacillaceae; genus Paenibacillus; species Paenibacillus sp. FSL R7-0273. Next base: position 4,037,551 of record NZ_CP009283.1, on the reverse strand, counting down.
CGCAAAAGGGCCAGACGGCCGAATTCGACGGCCACCTGTTCGTAGTAGAGGAAACAGAAAACAAACGGATTTCCCGGATTAAGCTGCTAAAGCTGCAGATCCTGACTGAGGAAGCCGGAGCATAAGCTGTACATTGAGGCATGGCGCTGGAAAGAGGCGCTATGCCTTTTTGGTATGCCCAGGCAATTAGGCAAATGCGGTTCATCCAGTATTTGGACGATTCGTGGCGTTTCTTGGAGGGTAAAGGTAGGTTAATACATTATTTGTACATTTTTAAAAGAAAGGAGAGGAGCGCATGCTGCAACATCCGGATCATTACCGTGACCTGCTGGTGCTCTTTTCTGTTATTATAGCGCTTCTGTCCTGCTTCTCCTCTCTGGATCTAGCCGAACGGCTGATCCGGGACAGCCGGGGACATAAATTTATTCTAATGCTGTCCTGCTTATTCGGAACGGGCATGTGGAGCATGCACTTTATCGGGATGCGGGCGATGCGGACGGACATAGCCGTTGCCTATGATTTCCCCTTACTGCTGTTGTCGCTGATTGTTCCGGTTGCAGCCTCTTATGCGTTCTTTTTGCTGCTCAGCAGCCCGCACACCCGAAGTCGGCTGTTTTTGGTGTTCGGCGGTGTGCTTTTCAGCAGCGGGCTGCTGATTATGCATTATTGCGGCATTATGTCGATGAAATTTTACGGGAATTATGAGCAGAGCCTGCTCTCACTTCTGATCTCCTTTGGCTTTGCGCTAATTGTTCCGGCCATAGTCTGCTTCTATCATCCGAGGTGGATTGCCGGACCGTACAATATGTTTACATTGCCAAAGGTACTGCTGGTGCTTACGCTTGCTGCCTGCCTGAGCGCATCCCATTATGCAGCAATGAACGGGGCGGTATTCTCGGCTTCCGGGACTTTCAATTACAGCGGAACTGTCCCGCTTTTGCCTGATTCCCTGCTGGCAGTCTCTTTGGCTGTATCCTTTCTGGTCATTGTGACAGCTGTTATGATTCTGCTCTACAGAGACCGGCAGCGAGTCCTTTTCTCAGCCAGCTTCAATGAGCAGCGTTATACAGCCTTATTCGACTCCAGTCCTGACATGGTGCTGTGCATTGATCCGGTCCGCCGGAAGGTCATCAGCTCTAACCCGTCCCTGCTGCAGACAACCGGCTACCGCAACGAGGAGCTGGGTGATTATAAGAGCATTTTCTGTACGCCGAAGGATGAAGCCATGCTGAAGGAGGCGGTAGGCCGTGCAGTGTCAGGCCATTCCTCCAAAATCGAGCTTGAGGTGAAAATAAAAACCGGCGGAACTATAATCTGCAGCACCACCGTATTTCCGCTCGTCCACGGCAACCAGAAGCTGGTATATCTGGTTGCCGAGGATATCACGGCCTTTATCCGGTTTCAGCAGCAGCTGATCGTAGCGAAGGAAGCGGCAGAAAGCGCGGACCGGATCAAAAGCGAGTTCCTGACAACCATGAGCCACGAGATCCGTACGCCGCTGAACGGCATCATCGGGATCAATCAGCTGCTTGCCGAGGATGCAGTAAATCCGGAACAGCAGGAGCTGCTGCAGCTGCAGTTTAACAGCAGTCAGGCGCTGCTGAATGTCATCAATGATGTACTGGACTTTTCCAGGCTGGATTCGGATGGTCTGCAGCTGTGCAGTGAAGCATTTCCCCTGCAGGGCTTGCTTGCGGAATGCTCCGGGCTGTTCGAGGCCGCGGCCAAGGAGAAGGGGCTGCAGCTCCGGATGAATGTGGATGGAAATGTCCCTGATTATGTAAAAGGAGACAGCCTGAGAATCCGCCAGATTCTGGTGAATCTGATCGGCAATGCAGTCAAATTCACACCGGCGGGTGAGGTGGCGGTGCATGTCGGATTCAGCCGTTCGCAGGGAATCGAGGGAGAATATACCTTCCGGATCAAGGACACCGGTATAGGCATTCCTGCTGACAAGCTGCCCTTGTTGTTTCAGCCCTTTACCCAGCTGGATGCCTCGTATAACCGGCTCTATCCCGGAACCGGTCTGGGTCTTGCCATCAGCAGAAAGCTGGTGGAGCTGATGAACGGACGGATTATTATGTATTCCGAGCCGGGCAGCGGGACGGAGGTTGTCTTCAGCCTGAAGCTTGAGTCCGCAGTGACGGAGCCTGAGCAGTCTCAGGACTTCGAAGAGACGGTCTCCCTGGAGCTGAATACGGAGGCTGTGTAAGCCCGGGTTTGCCAAAGTGAGAACTTTAATTATATAATTTTAAATTATATGATTCATATTTAAGCGGTCCTCAGGACAGAAAGGAACTCTCACTTGGGCAAAAACAAACGCAAAAGCGCTGCACTTCCTGCAAAAAGCAAAAATGAGCAGCTTGTAGCGCAAATGGAGAAGCAGAAGAAGAAAACACTGATAGTGATTGTTGCTACGATCGTGCTGGTGGCGGTTATTTTTGCCGGGCTATTCATGCTGGCGAACAAAGACAGCTCTACAGCAGGCACAGCAGCTGAGCCTGTTGAATTCAATTACAGCACTCTGACAAGACTCGGCAGTGAGGATGCTCCGGTCAAAATCGTCGAGTTCGGCGATTATAAATGTCCAGCCTGCGCCCAGTTCGCAGGTGTAATCAAACCGCAGCTGGTGCAGGAATATGTCAATCAGGACAAGGCAGCCCTGTATTTTGTAAACCTGGCTTTCCTCGGGCCTGATTCCACAACGGCTGCCCTTGCAGCATTGTCTGTGTATAATCAGAACAGCGATGCCTTCTGGAAGTACTATGATGCAATTTATGCGAATCAAGGCGATGAGAACAAGGAATGGGCTACAGCCGATTTCCTGGTTGAGCTGGCACAGAAGGAGAATCTGCAGATTGATTATGATCTGCTCCGCAAGGATATTGAAGAGAAGACCTACAAGAGTCAGATCGACAGTGAAATTCAGCTGGCAACAGCATCCGGTGTATCCTCTACGCCATCGCTGTTTGTGAACGGGGTAATGGTCGATGAGCCGTTCAATATGGAGGCGATTGACGCCCAGATTCAAGCCGCGTCCAAAGCGGTGAGTGCCGAGTGACAAGCTTTACTGCCTTTTGCCGGCGACATTGTCTGTATCTGGCCTGGTTTGTATCCATCATTGCTGTGGCCGGAAGCCTATACCTGAGCGAAGTTTTGAAGTTCGAGCCCTGCAAGCTATGCTGGTTCCAGCGTATCTTCATGTATCCGCAGCTGTTTCTGCTGGGAATTGCCACATACCGGGGGGATAAAAAAATTATCCCCTACGTATTGCCGCTGAGCATCATTGGCGGAAGCATCTCCATCTATCACTATGCGGAGCAAAAGATTCCTGCACTGAGCAAGGTGCTTCCGTGTACGATAGGCGTTCCCTGCAATGAGGATTATATTAATCTTCTCGGCTTCATCACCATTCCGCTGATGGCCTTGACCGCCTTTGTTCTGATTACAGTTCTGCTCTGGACAGGGCGCAAGGAAACCGACGCAGAATAAGCTGCCGGCAGGCGGGCTTTAAACGCTGATCATTCCTGATTTTTTTGTCACAATTAACATCCAAAACACGCTAAAACCAAGGTACAAAGGGATAATGCAAGAGAATGAAAGATCTCTTCATCCCCGATCTTGGAATTGCGGGTTTTGGATGTTTTTTCATGTCTTTTCATTTGTTTCACAGCTTTACTGGAAATGATTTGTAGACTATCATTAAGCCTTGTGAGAAGTTGAATATGCGCTGAATTTTCCGCAGGGAAATCGGGGGAACCATACTTGGCCGCAAGGCCGACGGGGTGAATCGGAAGCAGGCTCAAAAGCCTGCAGCCGTAGGGCTTTCCACAGCCCGAATCCGCCAGCTAACCTCGTAAGCAAAGGTGGGATAATGACCATGCCATAAGCATGCGGATCATTTCCGTAGGCTTATTTTTTTGCCTGCATTTATGAAAATCCACCTATGAAAGCGATGAAAACAGCGCACGGTATAACCGGTTCAACTAACAAAGAGAGGAACTGTTACAACAATGGTAAGCAAGGTAAAGCGGCTATTGATCGGGCGTCCGATGAAATCCAATGAGCTCGATCAGGAAAAGCTATCCAAGGTGAAAGCGCTGGCTGTCCTGTCTTCTGATGCGCTCTCGTCAGTAGCCTACGGAACGGAACAAATTCTCCTGGTGCTGGTGGCTGCAGGCTTCACGGCCATCTGGTACTCACTGCCAATCGCGCTTGCCGTACTGGGCCTGCTGGCCATCCTCATTTTATCCTACCGGCAGACGATCTTTGCTTATCCGCAGGGCGGCGGGGCCTATATTGTAGCTAAAAGCAATCTCGGTGTCCCCACCGGCCTGTTAGCAGGCGGCTCGCTGCTGGTCGATTATATTCTTACGGTTGCCGTCAGCGCCTCGGCGGGCACGGACGCGATCACATCCGCTTTTCCAGCCTTGCATGATCATACTGTACTTATTGCTGTATCCGTCATTTTGCTGCTAACGATCGTCAATCTGCGCGGGGTTACGGAATCGGCCTCTTTTATCGCAATCCCGGTATATTTATTTGTCGTTTCGATCTTCTTTCTGATCGGTGCCGGGGTGTTCAAATATTTGACCGGCGGCGCCCATGCCAGCGTTCCTGAAATCGGCTCGGCCGTGTCCAATGTCAGCCTGTTCCTGCTATTGAAGGCCTTCAGCTCCGGCTGCTCAGCCCTCACCGGGGTAGAGGCGGTATCCAATGCCATCCCGAACTTCAAGGCTCCTGCGGAAAAAAATGCTGCCAAAACGCTGATGATGATGGGGCTTATCCTCGGTCTGATGTTCACAGGTATTACCCTTCTGGCTTACTGGTATGGGGTTACCCCGGATGAAAAAGCCACAGTAGTGTCACAAATTGCGGAATCAACCTTTGGCCGCGGCGGTTTGTACTTCTTCATTCAAGGGGTTACAGCTGTCATCCTATTCCTGGCTGCAAATACGGCTTATTCGGCGTTCCCGCTGCTGGCCTTTATGTTTGCCAAAGACAAATATCTGCCGCATGCGTTTATGGTGCGCGGAGACCGGCTGGGCTTCTCTAACGGGATTATTTTTCTCGGCGTCCTGTCGGCAGTGCTGGTAGCCGCTTTTCACGGAAATACTGAAGGTCTGATTCCGCTGTATGCAGTCGGCGTATTCATTCCGTTCACGCTGTCCCAGCTCGGCATGATGGTCCACTGGTTCAAAACAAGACCCAAGGGCTGGCAGAATAAGTTTGCGGTTAACACGGTCGGTATGCTGACCACACTTACGATCACCCTGATCTTTATTATTACGAAATTCTCCAGTGTATGGATGGCGTTCATCTTCCTGCCGGTGGTTATGTTTGTCTTTCACCGGATTCACCGCCATTACCTCAATACTGCGGATCAGCTGCGGATTTGTCCGGCAACCGACAAGCCCTGTATTAAAGGCAGCACAGTAGTCGTTCCTGTGGCGGGTGTGACGCGCGCTGTACTGCATTCGATCAGCTATGCCAAGTCCCTGACGGATAATGTGGTGGCTGTATATGTTGGGTTTGATGAAGAAGAGATCCACAAGATGGAGCAGAAGTGGGAGGAATGGAATCCGGGCGTGCGCCTGATCGTTCTCCGTTCCCGGTACCGGAGCATCATCCGTCCGCTGGTGAAGTTTATTGATACCATAGAGTGGAAGACTGCTGCTACAGACCATATTACAGTGCTGATTCCGCAGTTTATTACGAAGCACTGGTGGCAGGCCGTCCTCCATAATCAGACCAGCCTGTTCATCCGCTCTTACCTGATGAATCAGAAGGATATTGTAGTGGCAACAGTGCCCTATCATTTGCACAAATAGACAGGTAATTCAAGCATCGGCTGCTTCCGTTAATAACGGGGCAGCCTTTTTGTGTGAACTCTTGTACAACTTTCAGATATTTGCGATAATGATAAATGAGAAAGAATATCAGTTGAGTGATAAAGAATTTCAATTGAACCGGACTAATACAAAATACAACTATACATAAATATTTAAGGAGTGGGATTATGTCAGAACGTTTGAACACAGAGCAGCTAAGTATCGGGTACGCGGAAGCAACCATTGTGAAGGAGCTGAACCTGTCACTGCCGACAGGGAAAATCACCGCTCTGGTCGGTGCTAACGGCTCCGGTAAATCCACAATCCTTAAAACAATGGCCCGGATTATGAAGCCGAAGAGCGGAAGTGTCATGCTGGACGGTAAATCTATCCATACACTGTCAACCAAGGAAGTCGCCCGCCAGCTGGCGATCCTGCCGCAGAACCCGACCGCACCGGACGGTCTGACTGTATCCGAGCTGGTCAGCTACGGACGTTATCCGCATCAGAAGGGCTTCGGCACAATGACGCCTGAAGACCGTGATATCATTGCTAATGCCATTCAAGTAACCGGCATGGAGGAATTCCATAACCGGCCGATCGACCGTCTCTCCGGCGGCCAGCGCCAGCGCGCCTGGATCGCTATGGCTCTGGCCCAGCAGACGGAAATCCTGTTCCTGGACGAGCCGACCACGTTCCTCGATATGGCCCATCAGCTGGAAGTGCTGCAGCTCCTGCAGAAGCTGAACCAGGAGGAAGGACGGACCATTATTATGGTCGTGCATGATCTTAACCATGCTTCCCGTTATGCCCAGCATATGGTGGCGATCAAAGCAGGCACGGTCATCAGTGAAGGGGCTCCTGCTGAGGTTATGACACCGGAAGTGCTCCGCAAGGTGTTCGGGATTGAATGTGACATCGTTGCCGATCCGCGGACCGGTGTGCCGCTGTGCCTGCCGTATGAGCTGGCGGCTTACAAGGCTGCCGGTTTGTAAGCAGGTTTAAGGGAAGCAACAGGAGGAGGAAATGAGATGACAGAAGCACAGCAGCAGGAACAGATAAAGGACTTCAGCAGCAAGTTTGATTTGCATCCCGGCATACCTGAAGGCACCGTGTATTCCTTTAATGCCGGGGAGATGGCTGATGAAGCCGGAATGAGCGCTTTTGTTGAATGCTACAGGCCGCTGATTAAAGGTCTGGATGATAAGGTGGCAGCAACGTATTTTGCCGGAGCTTTCGGTAATGTGGCTCTTGCAGTCCAATACGCGCTCACTGTATATTCTTCAGTTCCTGTAATCAGTCTGTCTGCACTGTCCGTGCATCTCATTCCGTCCCAGGGGTACTGGCGTGTCGCCTTCTCTCTGGAGGACTGGTCTTTTGAGCCGGCTCCGGCCGAAGCAGGGCAGCGGACAGAGTGGCGTAATGAGCAGCTGAGCCAGTTCTACCGGGATACGGCTGCCCCGCTGCTAACCATGCTGTCCCGTGTCACCGGTCTGGCCGGGGGCGAAATCTGGGGACAGCTGCCCACCAAATTTAATTATTATCTTGAAGTCTTTACTTCCGGTGGCCTTCCTGTCAGCCTGCTGGATACCCTGCTGGATGACTACAGGTATCTGTGCGAAGAAATGCCGGCAGAGATATTCGGCTTGAAAAGAAATCCGTTTCAGGTCAAGGTGCGCAAGATCGAATCGCTGGCTGAGCCGGATAAGACTGTGAATATGCGCAACCGCTGCTGTCTCTATTACCGGACCGAAGGCGGAAGCTACTGCTATACCTGCCCGCGGCTGAAAGAGGAAGAACGGTCCGCACGCCGGACGGAATACCGGAAGACGGCATCTGCCGGACATGCATAGCTATAATATTTCGTAAAATGTCCGCATAAGCTCTATTATCACAGCAGCAGCAACAGGCTCCCGTCATTGACAAGGGAGCCTGTTCGTTGTTACAGTTGTGGATGCCATCAATCAGGCTGATCACCGGATCATGTATTGATTATAAAGGAGCATGAAAGATGAACATAAGCCAAACCGAAAAGGATTTGCAGCAGCTTCTTCCGGCTGGAACGGTAAGAAGCCGGGAAATGCTGAAGACCTATGTGTTTACACAAATCGGCGGCATTGCCGACATTCTGGCAACACCTGCGAGCTATGAGGAAATTCAACGTGTGGTTACATATGCCAGGGAGCATAATATCCCTTTAACCGTGCTGGGCAACGGATCTAACGTTATTATCCGTGACGGCGGAATCCGGGGAATTGTGCTGTATACTTCTATTTTGGATAAGATGACTATAGAGAACGGCCTCCTAGTTGCCCAGTGCGGAGCCAAAATTATCGACGCATCAGCCTTTGCGCTGGAGCAGGAGCTGACAGGTCTGGAATTCGCCTGCGGTATTCCCGGAACCGTAGGCGGGGCGCTGTATATGAATGCCGGTGCTTACGGCGGTGAGGTCAAGGATGTGCTGCACAGTGCACTGGCTGTCAACAAGGCCGGAGAGCTAGTAACGCTGCAGGGTGAGGAGCTGCAGTTTGGTTACCGGCACAGCATTTTTGCCGGCGGGGACTATACTGTGCTGGAGGCGCGCTTTGCCCTGCAGCCGGGAGATCCGGCAGCTATCAAAGCCAAGATGGATGAGCTGACCTATCTGCGGGAGTCGAAGCAGCCGCTGGAATATCCCTCCTGCGGGAGTGTATTCAAACGGCCTCCGGGCAGGTTTGCCGGTCAGCTTATTCAGGAGAGCGGACTGCAGGGTGTCAGAATTGGCGGGGCCGAGGTATCTCTCAAGCATGCCGGCTTCATTGTGAACGCAGACAATGCTACGGCCAATGACTACATCGGGCTGATCCATCATGTCCGTGCTGAGGTCAAGAATAAGTTCGGTATCGAGCTGGAGACAGAAGTCAGAATTATCGGTGAAGACTGAACAGGAGGAGGCCGCAGCACATGTGCTGCGGCCTCCTGTTATTGTTGCCCTATTGTTATAGAACGTTATGCCTGACCAAAAGCGATGGTATATTTAGCACGGTCTGTCTGCAGCTCCGCCTTGTCCGCTTCTGCGGAATGCAGCTGCAGGCCGCTGACTGCGATTTCATAGCTGGGCTGCGGGAGAGGCACAAGCTCTCCGTCCCCGTTCAGCGTATTTCCGCTTCCTCGGAGGATTAAGGCATCTCCAAGATAATCGTCGATTACATCCTCTGAGCTCCGGTAATCCACAGACTCCAGGCTGAAATGAACGGTGTCTACGTCGTCAAGCTCTTGCTTGGTTATGACAACCGTCTGTCCTGCTGCTGAGGCTAACCATTCTTTAAGCTGCTCTACGGCTTGTTCCATAAGCTATCCCATCCTTTATGTAGGAGATTATATTTTAAGTTACCCCTTTCGGTGCAATTGAATCCATCCGTTATCATTAATCGTTGAGCAGATGCATGTGCTTGCCAGCGGAAGGGGAAACATGATATAGTTCACCAGTACAAAAATAAGAAGATTCTGTGCAGCTGCACAGGAGAGGTTCGCAAACTCCCTCTATAAAAAACTATTTAGTAGAGCCAAGTTTTCGAAATCTCGTTCTTCTTTCCTATTCCGGCAGCAAGCCGGGGGAAAAGAGAGGGGTTTTTTGTCATGTCAGAAGGCAGACTGAAAGAGGAAATGCCGGAGGTAACCCTGCTGGGTAACCAGGGAACCAAATATAATTTTGGTTACGACCCGGAAGTGCTGGAAGCGTTCGATAACAAGCATCCCGGCCGCGATTATTTTGTCAAATTCAATTGTCCGGAGTTCACCAGTCTGTGTCCGGTAACCGGGCAGCCCGATTTCGGCGTGATGTACATCTCGTACATTCCCGATATCAAAATGGTGGAATCCAAATCACTCAAGCTGTACCTGTTCAGCTTCCGCAATCACGGCGATTTTCATGAGGACTGTGTCAACATTATTATGAATGACCTGATCTCCCTGATGAATCCGCGTTATATTGAAGTGTGGGGCAAGTTCACACCGCGCGGCGGCATCTCCATTGATCCTTACTGCAACTGGGGGCGTCCGGGTACCAAGTATGAGGCCATGGCCGAGCACCGGCTGATGAATCATGACCTGTATCCTGAGAAAGTGGACAACCGGTAGACAGAAGGCAAGGGAGGAGAGAATAAACGTATGAATAAAAAAGCACTCGTCGTATTCAGCGGCGGACAAGACAGCACCACCTGCCTCGTATGGGCACTTCAGCAATTTGAAGAGGTGCAGGTCGTTACTTTTAACTATAACCAGCGTCATGCGGCAGAGATAGAGGTAGCCAAAGAGATTGCCGCTACCTTCGGCGTAAAGCAGCACATTCTTGATCTGGGACTGCTTAATCAGCTGGCGCCTAACGCGCTCACCCGGGATGATATTGCGATTGAAGCGGGGGAAGACGGAGAGCTGCCGAGCACCTTTGTGGACGGACGCAATTTGCTGTTCCTGTCGTTTGCAGCCATTATGGCGAAGCAGCTGGGCTATGCAAACATTATTACGGGAGTGTGCCAGACTGACTTCAGCGGTTATCCGGACTGCCGGGATGTGTTTGTAAAATCATTAAATGTGACACTTAACCTGTCAATGGATTATGAGTTTGTTATTCATACCCCGCTGATGTGGCTCGATAAAAAAGAAACCTGGAAGCTCGCCGACGAGCTTGGCCGGTTCGATTATGTCCGTGAGCATACCTTGACCTGCTATAACGGCATTATCGGCAGCGGCTGCGGCACCTGTCCGGCCTGTCTGCTGCGCCAGCGCGGGCTGGAGCAGTATGTGGCGGAACGAAAGCAGGGTGATCTGTAATGCTGGGTGAAGTAACAGTCTGCAAAATATTCACCTTTGACTCTGCACATCAGCTGGTCGGGCATAAAGGTAAATGCAGCAATCTGCACGGGCATACGTATAAGCTGGAGGTTATGCTCAAAGGCAAGCCCCTGGCGGAGGCCGGGCATTCGGATGAGGGCTTCGTCATTGATTTCAGCGATATAAAGGCGACCGTACAACAGCAGCTGGTGGACCGGCTGGATCACGCTTTTCTGGCCATGGGCAATGAGCCTGTGCTGGAGACGCTGAACCAGACCGGCTCCAAGGTGGCGCTGCTGGGCTTCCGTACCACTGTCGAGAATATGTCTGCCTATATCGCCCACCGGCTGAAGCTGGCTGAGCTGCCGCTTTATTCAGTGAAGCTGTGGGAAACGCCGACCTCCTGGGCGGAGGTGCTGGCTGAGGATATTCCGGAGGACGGGCCGGCCTACCGGCTGCACGGAGGCTGTGATTGTGAGTAAAATTCCTGTAATTGAAATTTTCGGCCCGACGATCCAAGGAGAAGGGGCCGTCATCGGCGTCAAAACGATGTTCGTCCGCACCTACGGCTGTGATTACCGCTGCGGCTGGTGCGATTCCGCATTCACCTGGGACGGCTCCGCCAAGGATAAGGTGCAGCTGATGGAGCCGGAAGCGATCCTGGCTGAGCTGCTGGCGCTTGCCGGCGATAACTTTGATTGTGTAACGATCTCCGGCGGCAACCCGGCTCTGATCGGCGAGGGTATGGCTGCCTTTGTGAAGCTGCTCCATGAACGCGGCATCCAGGCGGCCATCGAAACCCAGGGCAGCCGCTGGCAGGACTGGTTCTATGATATTGATGTGCTGACCATCAGTCCAAAGCCGCCCAGCTCGGGTATGCCGACAGACTGGGGGAAGCTGGATGATATTATTGATAAGCTGCAGCAGGCGGGCAAAGCAGCCCATAGCCTGAAGGTAGTTGTATTCAACGAGGAGGATTTTGCTTACGCACGGGAAGTTCACCGGCGTTATCCGGAGATTCCGATGTTCCTGCAGCCAGGAAACGAGGATGTCACGGAGCCGGGAGATATCTCTGCCCGTCTGCTCGGCCGGCTGGAGTGGCTGTTCAATCTGGTCATTGGCGACCCGGCTATGAACCGGGTAAGAGTACTCCCGCAGCTGCATGCGCTAATCTGGCATAATAAACGCGGGAAATAGCTGCAACCGGCTTAAGGGTCATGTACACCATCTGAGGATGGCTGCACATGACCCTTTTTTTAGATTGATATTGAATGTCATGAATCACTACTATAGTATTAGAAGAGTTATTTATTGGAATTTATGCTGTCTCTGCGCTTCCGGATGCAGTCCGGTTCACAGCTTGTATGCAGGAAGCAGTTGTATCTTAATCTACCATTAAATCTAAGGAGGAATTATTAATGACTACGGCATTATTGATTATTGACGTGCAGGAAGCGATGTTTTCATATCCTGGAATGAGCCTTTACGACGGGGAACAGGTCATGGACCGTATTGTTGCACTGCTCGGTAAGGCGCGCTCGGCGGGAGTGCCGGTTGTCTACATACAGCATACGGAGGATGAGGAATATACTAAAGGACTGCCTACCTGGGAGATCAGCAGCCGGATCACTCCCTTGAGCAGCGAGACTGTAGTGGAAAAGCCGACCTGGGATGCGTTTCACCGCACAACACTGCATGAGGAGCTACAGCGCCTGGGGGTCACCGAGCTTGTCATCTGCGGCATGCAGACAGAATTCTGCCTTGATACTACCTGCCGGCGTGCTTACAGCATGGGTTACCGCAGTACTCTGGTTCAGGATGCGCACAGCACGTTTGATAACGCGAATTTCAGCGGGGAAGAGATTGTGCGCCATCATAACGGGGTGCTCGGCGGAAGATTCGCCAGCCTTCGCCCGGCAGACGAAATCGATTTTGCATGAGTAAAGCCAAAGCTGCAATGAAGCCGATCCGCCGCTCAAGACTGAGGCTGTTTGCCGGGAAGCGGTACTACACCTGGAAAAGATACTGGCAGTGGCTGACCGCCTCAGGTACAAGGGCAAGGACTCACAGTGCGGAGGTGCTGGCTTATACAGCCGCCGCTCATGCGACCCCGCTGCTTCGTAAGCTTCGTAACGTGGACATGCAGCTGCAGTATAACAAAATAACTAACCTGAAACTGGCGGCAGCGAGGCTTGACGGACTGCTGATCAGGCCGGGTGAAACCTTCTCCTACTGGCAGAGCATCGGCAAGCCGACCCGCCGTAAAGGTTATCTGGACGGTATGGTGTTATTCTATGGCGGGTTCCGCTCCGGAACGGGCGGAGGCCTCTGCCAGCTGTCGAATCTGATCTACTGGATGGCTCTGCATACCCCGCTGACAGTAACGGAGCGGCACCGCCACAGCTATGATGTGTTTCCGGATGAGAAGCGTACCCAGCCCTTTGGCAGCGGTGCGACCTGTGCTTATAACTATCTGGATTTGCAGCTCACCAATCATACGGAGCATACCTATCAGCTGAAGCTATACCTGGATGACGCTCATCTGCACGGGGAGTGGAGATGTGATGCTGAGCAGCTGTATCAGTATGAAATTTATGAAGCGGAGCATGTAATCAGCCTGGAGCCGTGGGGCGGTTATATCCGCAGCAACCGGATCCGCCGCAGAGTGCTGACGCGCAGCGGAGAGCTGGCCGGAGATGAGGCTGTGGCTGACAATCATGCGCTGATGATGTATTCGCCGCTGCTGTATCCGCCTGCAGGGACGGAAGAAGGGGCGCTGTAAACATTGCTAAACTTTCTGGATCGGGGATAATCTGCAGGATTTTGGGGTTATAACATAATAGGCTTTGTTATAACCCTACTTTCGAAGGAGTGGTCCTCATCATGAAAGCTGTTACTTACCAGGGAAAGAAGAAAGTGGAAGTAAAAGAAGTTGCTGATGCCAAGCTTGAGAAAAAGGATGATATACTGATCCGGGTAACCTCTACAGCCATTTGCGGCTCGGATCTGCATATTTACAATGGGGCAATTCCGGGCATGCATGATGATTATGTCATCGGGCATGAGCCGATGGGGATTGTTGAGGATGTCGGGCCGGATGTAACCAGAGTCAAAAAAGGGGACCGCGTTATTATACCGTTCAACGTCGCCTGCGGACACTGTTACTTCTGCCAGCATGAGATGGAGAGCCAGTGCGATCACGCGAATGATGCCAAGGATACCGGCGGTATGCTCGGTTATTCCGATTCGTACGGCGGATTTGCGGGAGGGCAGGCAGAGCTGCTTCGTGTGCCTTACGGTAACTTCGGGCCGTTTGTGGTTCCGGAGGATGCGGAGATGGAGGACGAAAAGCTGCTGTTCCTGTCTGACATTGTGCCGACTGCCTGGTGGGGCGTTGAGCATGCAGGAGTAAAGCCGGGAGATACAGTTATTGTACTGGGCTGTGGTCCGGTCGGGCTGCTGACCCAGAAGTTTGCCTGGATGAAGGGCGCTTCGCGGGTTATTGCTGTTGATCATGTGCCATACCGGCTGGAGCATGCCAGACGGACCAACAATGTGGAAATTTTTAATTTTGAAAAGATCAAGGACATTGAAGTCCATCTGAAGGAAATTACACGCGGCGGTGCAGATGTGGTTATTGACTGCGTAGGCCTTGATGCCAAGAAGACAGTGGTAGAAAAGGTAGAGACTGCTCTGATGCTCCAGGGAGGCTCACTCGGCGCATTCCGGATTGCATCGGAGGTGGTACGCAAGTTTGGTACGATCCAGCTTATCGGTGTGTATGGCCTTAACTATAACATGTTCCCGCTGGGTCATCTGTTTGAGCGCAATGTAAGCCTCAAAATGGGCCAGGCACCGGTTATCCATTACATGCCGCTCCTGTACCAGATGATCAAGGAAGGCAAGTTCGATCCTACGGATATTATCACCCACCGTCTTCCGATCAGCCAGGGAGAGCATGCCTATAAGGTGTTTGGGGAGAAGGAAGAGGATTGCATCAAGGTTATACTGAAGCCGTAGCTGAATATAAGTGTGAACAGAGACAGCCTGCCGGATTCTCCGGCGGGTTTTTTGGTTGACTGAAAGGGCAGTCAGGATATAAGCTCTAAGTTAGGTTAAATTATGGTCTTCAACCCTGAAAGGACGCTGCCCTGTGAATCTCAAAAAACCGCCGGTTCCCGTTCCGCTGCTCATGCTGACCGGTATTGTGGCCATCTCATTCTCCGCTATTTTTATAAAATGGTCATCTGCACCGGCTTCCATACAGGGGATGTACCGGCTATTATTCACCTCGCTGCTGATGCTGCCCTTCGTCCGGCCTTACAGCGGGGCTGCCTTCGCGCTTAAGAAGAAGGATTGGCTCCTGCTCGGATTCTCCGGCTTCATGCTGGCACTGCATTTCCTGCTGTGGATGGGCTCGCTCAAGTTCACCTCTGTAGCGAGTTCAACGATGATTATGGCGCTGGAGCCGGTATTCATTATGATCGGTTCATATGTGCTATATAAGGAAAGAAGTACAAAAGCTGCGATTCTCGGCCTGGGGATTGCCATTTTTGGGACAGTGTTCATCGGCTGGGGCGACATCGGGCTGTCAGCAGATAATCTAAAAGGTGACCTGCTGTCGCTCGGCGGTACAATCGCGGTCTCCGTACATATGATGGTAGGCCAGCGCCTGGTCTCCCGTATGCCTTCTTATTTGTACAGCCTGATTGTTTTTCTCTCCGCTTCTGTAGTGTTTGCCGTTTACAACCTGGCTGCCGGCATCCCTTTCTTTGACTATCCGCCCAAGGAGTGGGGGATTTTTGTGCTCTTGGCTATAGTACCTACTGTATTTGGCCATATCCTGTTCAACTGGCTGCTGCAGTATGTGTCGGCTACGACAGTATCCATGAATATTCTGGGTGAGCCGGTCGGTGCCAGCATCCTGGCGTTCGTGCTGCTGGGTGAAAGACTCAACAGCCTGCAATGGGCAGGCGGCATCCTGGTCATGAGCGGACTGGCAGTCTATTTGTATGCCGGCCGCAATAAAAAAGCACCGGCGGCAGAAACACTGCCGACAGCATCATAGGTAATTCCATTTCAAATGTATAAAAGGGGTATTTAATATAATGAATGAACAGAATTTGAATGAACAACAGGAACCGCAGACTGCGGTTCCATCCAGTGAAGAGACCTGGAACGAGGATACGTATGCTGCCTGGACAAGCAGATTCGGGACACCGGCAGAAGCGGCTGCTAAGCTGAAGAAGGACCCGCAGGGCAGATTGTTCCCGCTTAATAATTACCTTGGGGAGATTGAGGGCAGGAAGATTATGAACCTCATGGGCTCGAACGGGATGAAGGGGGTTGCGCTTGCTCTGCTTGGTGCAGAAGTAAGTGTGGCTGATTTCTCCGAGGCTAATGCCAGATATGCTGCAGAGCTGGCAGAGGCAGCCGGAGTTGAGCTCAATTATCTGGTGTCAGATGTTCTGAAGCTGCCGGAGGAGGTGCTGGACGGTTCTTATGACATTGTATTTGCCGAAATGGGCATCGTCCATTACTTCACCGAGCTTGCACCGTTTATGGATACGGTCTGCCGGCTGCTTACTTCCGGAGGCCGGTTCGTCCTGCGTGACTTTCACCCGGTTACGACCAAGCTGATTTCCTCAAAAGGGTCCACCGCCAAGGTGCGCAAGCATAAAGTGGACGGCGATTACTTCGACACAACACTGGAGGAGAAGAAGGTATCCTACTCCAAATATCTCCCGTCTGCCGGCCAGGTGCCCGGAAGCGAAGTGAAGCAAAGTGTCGTGTACTGGCGGCGCTGGACACTCGGCGAGCTGGTGACGGCTGCGGCGCGCAGCGGGCTTATCATCAGCGAGCTGGCAGAGGAGCCGAACCTGTCATCGGATGTGTATGACAAAGGCATCCCCAAAACCTTTACCCTGGTAGCCGAAAAGAGATAGACCTAAATAAACGGACTGTTCGTCAGTGCTTTTCTGAAAGCTGACGGAACAGTCCGTTTTTTGTTATCTATTTTATTAATGCTATTAAATATTAACCTGATGATTTAATTTATACCTGATGCCGTATCTAAAAAAGCCTGCTGCAGTGGCGTTAATGCCTGATCCTTGCGCCAGGCGATTGCAAAACGCGTAGCTGCCGGCTTAATGCCGGGAAGCGGGGCGCAGTGCAGGCTGCCTAAAGCCAGCTCTGCGGTGATGCCGGCTTTGGAGAATATGCCTATGGTTCCGCCCTCCATGACCATCCCTTTATAGGCTTCAGGGGAGTTTACAACAGCATGATTCCACAGCCGTACAGTATTGGCCTGCGCCCAGCTGTCCGCTGCATTAGCCAGATATGAGGCCTGCTCATGCTGAATCCAGGGCTCAAGTGCTACAAGCTCTGGCGTCAGCACTGCTTCCTGCGCCAAGGGATGATCCGGCGCGAATATGAGCACCGTCTCATCCGCTGCGATATCCTGTGTCTGAAAGGCTTCATTGTCATTGTCCGTCATATGAAGCACTGCCAGCTGAATATCCCGGCTGCGCAGCCGCTCCCTGAGTGAAGCGTCATTGTGTACGTTCATTGTGACATCGATCCCGGGATGAAGGTGAATGAATCGGGAGAGTATTTTTGGCAAAGTATATGTACCAGGTATATAGGAAGCTTCCAGCTCCAGGTTCCCGGAAGTGAGGGAAGAAAATTGTTTGACACTGCGCTCGGCCTCTACAGCAAGCGATACAATCCGCACTGCATACTGGTAAAGCGCCCGTCCGGCCTCCGTTAACAAAACTCTGCCGCTGCGGTATTGGAACAGGGAGGTCCCGAGCTCTGTCTCCAGGCTTTTCATATGAAAGGACACGGTGGGCTGCTTAAGGCCGAGCTCGGCGGCGACATCTGTAACTTTTTTATATTTTTCGATCAGGACTACGATTTGCAGTTTGGTTATATTCATGACTTTCCTCCGCTTAAATGGTGAACAGATGTTACTTTATCTATCTAATATAGATTATATCTATAACAATATACATTTTCTATTAGTATTTTTATCTTTCGCTTTACAAAACGAAGACTTTTCTCTAACGAACGAGCTCTAGAATAAGAAGAGTAAAGCGGAGAGACAACATAGAGGAAGCTTCCAAAGTGAGTTTTGTAGAAGCAGATTCAATGGTGCACTAAAACACAAACTTTAGGAGGAACAAAATCAATGCAATTCAGAAAATCGTGGATCATGGCTCTGGCACTAACAAGCGTAGTAGCACTTTCGGCATGCGGTAACAGCAATAATGCGGCAACTAATAACGGGGGCAATAACGCAGCTGCGACAAACACACCTACAGAAAGCAGCAGTGGTGCAGATTTAAGCGGATCGATTCTGGCTTCAGGCTCTACAGCATTACAACCATTGGTTGAACTGGCAGCTGAAAGCTTCATGGATGCTAACAGCGGCGTTGATATTCAGGTTCAGGGCGGCGGCAGCGGTACCGGTCTTACCCAGGTTTCTGAAGGCCAGGTAGATATCGGTAACTCTGACGTATTCGCAGAAGAGAAATTGAAGGATGCCGATGCTGCAAAAGCGGAAGCACTCGTTGACCATCAGGTAGCGGTTGTTGCAATCTCAGCAGTATCCAACCCGGATGCAGGTGTTGACAGCTTGACTAAACAGCAGCTGGTTGACATTTTCACTGGTAAAATCACTAACTGGAGCGAGGTTGGCGGTGCCGACCAGGCGATTCAGATCATCAACCGTCCAAGCAGCTCCGGTACACGTGCTACCTTTGAAGCCTTCGCACTTGGAACGAAGACAGAAGACCTTCAAGGCTCTGTACAAGAGGATTCCTCCGGTACCGTTAAGAAAATGATCGGTGAAACTCCGGGAGCGATCGGTTACCTGGCACTGTCCTACCTTGATGAAACGGTTAAGACTATTAACTACGACGGTGTTGAACCTTCCGTAGACAACGTAGTGAGCGGTGACTATCCGGTGTGGGCTTACCAGCACATGTACACTAACGGTGAACCTAATGAAGTTGTAAAAGCATTCCTTGATTACATGCTGACGGATGAAGTACAGAACGGTGATGTTGTTGAGCTGGGTTACATTCCTGCTTCAGCAATGCAGGTTTCCCGTGATGTTGAAGGTAACGTAACAGCGAAATAAACAAGGCTTTACACAGGATATTATCCAGTAGAACTTCATGTGAATTAGAGGCGGAGCTCTTCTGCCTCTCTTTTCACTTTAGAAAGAGGGAGCATCTTGCGGGGAAAAACAAACAAAAAAAAGATCGAAAAACATCATATTGAGGACATGGTTGGACGTATTTATATGTCCTTTTGCGTACTGCTTCTAATCGTGATCATTGTTTCAATGGTCTATTTCGTAGCGTCCAAAGGTTTAGCTAACTTTATCAGCGGCAGAGTGAGCCTGACTGATTTCCTCTTTGGGACAAAATGGGCGCCTGAAGCAGCTACCCCTTCCTTCGGGGCACTGCCGTTTATTTCCGGTTCATTCCTGGTAACACTGCTTGCAGCGCTGATTGCAAGCCCGCTGAGTATTTGTGCAGCACTGTTCATGACTGAAATTGTCCCTGGGTGGGGGAAAAAGCTGCTGCAGCCGGTAATTGAGCTGCTCTCCGGTATTCCATCCGTCGTATACGGCTTTGTAGGCCTCAGTGTTATTGTTCCATTCCTTCGGGATACGTTTCCCGGCCAGGGCATCGGGGTTGCTGCAGGCGCGCTTGTGCTGTCGGTCATGATCCTTCCGACGATAACAAGCGTGGCTGCAGATGCGCTTTCTTCTTTGCCGCAAAATTTGAAAGAATCTTCATTTGCGCTTGGTGCCACCCGCTGGCAGACGATCTCACGGGTCATTCTCCCGACTACAATGCCGGCCATCATGACCGGCGTAGTGCTGGGGATGGCCCGCGCGTTCGGTGAAGCGTTGGCTGTCCAGATGGTTATAGGTAATGCGCCTTTCGTGCCGCGCTCACTCTTTGAATCGGCCTCCACGCTGACGAGTGTCATTACGCTCAGCATGGGGAACACAACAATGGGGTCGACGTTAAATAACGCGCTGTGGAGTATGGCGCTGGTTCTTATGCTGATGACGTTTGTATTCGTCCTCCTCGTAAGAATGCTCGAAAGGAGAAATAAGATTTGAAGCCGAAAACAGCAGACAAAATAGCCACTACCTTCATCGTCTTTTTCGCATTGCTTATTGTAGCCATACTGATTGGCCTTTTGGGTTACATCCTGGTACGGGGGCTCAACCATATCAGCTGGGATTTCTTAACCTCTGCACCACAAAAAATCCGTGCAGGCGGCGGGGTAGGGCCGCAGCTGTTCAACTCGCTCTACCTGCTCGTGCTGACCTTGCTTATTACAGTTCCGCTCGGCCTTGGCGCCGGTATCTTCATGGCGGAATATGCCCGTCCCGGCAAGCTTACGAACTTTATCCGGCTGATTGTGGAAGTACTGTCGTCCTTCCCTTCGATCGTCGTCGGCCTGTTCGGCCTCTTGCTGATCGTGAACTATTTTGACCTCGGATTCTCATTGATTTCAGGCGCTATCGCCCTTACGTTCTTCAATCTGCCGCTGATGGTGCGGATTACGGAGCAGGCTTTCCGAACAGTACCGAAAGCGCAGAAGGAAGCCGGCTTCGCCTTGGGGCTGTCCAAGTGGAAGATTGTAACCTCGGTGCTGTTCCCGGTAGCTCTGCCTACGATCATTACCGGAACCATCCTGTCTGCAGGCCGTGTATTTGGTGAAGCTGCAGCACTTATGTTCACTGCCGGAATGAGCAGCCCGCGTCTGAATTTCTCAGACTGGAATCCGCTGCATTCCAACTCACCGCTGAACCCGTTCCGTCCGGCTGAGACGCTGGCGGTTCATATCTGGAAAATTAACAGTGAGGGTCTTGCACCTGATGCGATACAAATTGCAGCCGGAGCTTCGGCGGTACTCGTAATAACAGTGCTGCTGTTCAACCTGCTGGCCCGTTTCTTCGGAAGATATATCTACCGGAAGCTGACAGCATCCAAAAGAGTAAACTAGCAGGTATTCATTAGAGATAAACAGGAGGAGTAAGAGATGGGAACAGCGGCAGCGGTGCGCGAATCATTTCAGACAGAGAACCTTAGCATTTTCTACGGGACTTACGAAGCGGTAAAGGGAATTAGCCTTCCTTTTGCCCAAAATACAGTTACAGCGTTGATCGGCCCCTCGGGCTGCGGTAAATCGACCTTTCTGCGTTCGCTGAACCGGATGAATGACGATATTTCCGGCTCAACAACCAAGGGCAGCATCTGGATTGACGGAGTGGATATTAATGCTCAGGGTACAGATGTTATCAAGCTGCGCCAGAAGATCGGAATGGTCTGGCAGAAGCCGAATCCGTTCTACAAATCCATTTATGACAATATCGCCTTTGGTCCAAAATATCACGGCATCAAAGGTAAAGCTGCGCTGGATGAGATTGTTGAGAGCAGCCTGCGCCGCGCCGCCCTGTGGGATGAGGTCAAGGACCGGCTGAAGGATTCCGCGCTTGCCTTGTCCGGCGGCCAGCAGCAGCGTCTGTGCATCGCCCGCGCCTTATCGGTTAACCCGCAAATCCTCCTGCTCGATGAGCCTGCTTCCGCACTTGACCCTGTATCCACAGGCAAGGTGGAGGAGCTGATCAAGGAACTCAAAGAGGAGCTGCGCATTGTTATCGTTACACACAATATGCAGCAGGCAGCACGTATTTCGGATTACACGGCTTACTTCTATCTTGGTTCGCTTGTGGAATATGACAGGACCGAGAAGGTATTCAGCAATCCGGAGAACCAGATGACCCAGGAATACATTATGGGCCGTTTCGGCTGAGTCCGGTTAGGCATGAAAGGAAGCATCCTTAGGGGTGCTTCTTTTTTTGCTTGTAAAACTAATGGTATTAGTTTATATTGTAACTAATATCATTAGTTTTGTGGAGGGATATTATGAGAACTACTCATATTGGAGATTTAGTGCAGCTTACCTGGCTGCCGAATTTTTTTCCTGTAAATTGTTATCTTGTTGTCGAAGAAACGGAGCTGACTCTGATTGATGCAGCCATGCCCTTTAGCGTAAACGGCATTCTTTCCACTGCCGCCAGACTAAACAAACCGATTACACGAATAATTCTGACTCATGCCCACGGAGATCATGTGGGGGCGCTGGATGAGCTGAAGAGACGGCTTCCTGCAGCGAAAGTATATATATCTGAACGGGATGCAGCCCTTTTAAGAGGAGACCGGTCGTTACGGCCGGATGAGCCGCAGACACCCATTAAAGGATCAGTGCCTAACAAGCTAACGACCAGACCTGATGTTGTGCTCAAGGATGGTAATCAGGTCGGCTCCCTTCAGGCCATCAGCACACCGGGCCATACTCCGGGATCGATGTCCTTTATGGACAGCCGCAGCAGGGCAATCATTGCCGGCGATGCCTTCCAGGCTTTCGGCAGGACGGCTGTAGCAGGCACCGTAGTGCCGTTCTTTCCTTTTCCGGCCATGGCAACCTGGAATAAAGAGCAGGCGCTGGCAAGCGCCATTAAGCTCAGAGAGCTGTCACCGGCTGTACTGGCGGTAGGACATGGCAATCTGCTGACAGAACCCGCCGGGGAAATGGAGCAGGCGATCCGGAAAGCGCAGCACTCCCTCGGCAAAGGAGGCCGTTAAATGTCTCCCAGAGCCGGATTGGACACACAGACACTGGTGCTTGCCGCTGCGGAGCTTGCGGATGAGCACGGGATGGAAGGAGTGACGCTGGCCTTGCTTGCGGCCAAGCTGGGCGTACGTTCCCCATCCCTGTATAATCATGTTAACGGGCTCAAGGAGCTTCGCACTCTGCTGGCTGTATACGGGCTTAAACAGCTGTATACAGAGATGTCAGCCTCATTGGAGGGAGTAAGCGGCGGAGAGGCGATCCATTCCATGAGCAGGGCATACGTTGCTTTTGCGGAGCGGCGCCCCGGATTGTACGAAACTACCATACAAGCGCCGGAAGCAGGGAATACAGCACTGGAGGAGGCAGGTGACGAGGTACTTCGCCTGATCATCGAGGTATTGTCCGGCTATGAGCTGGGCACGAGCGGAGAGCTGCACGCGGTACGGGGACTGCGCAGCATTCTGCACGGCTTCTCGTCTCTGAAGAACAAGGGCGGGTTCGGAATACCGCTGGATCTGAACGAGAGCCTGACCCGGCTGATTGAATCGTACCTTGCCGGAATCGGCTGTATGAGAACCGGAGATTAACACACAAGGCCTGTAAAGCGGGCAAATATTAAGGAGGAATGGCAATGAGCAGTTCAGAAGGACACACGATTGTAACCACCTTTGAGGAAATGACGGAGGTAGTATCCAGATTGGGGATTCTTCCGCTTGCCCAGCTGATTCCGGGGCATCCTTCGCTTAACGGGCTGACTAAGGCTGAGAATTGGCATACCGGGTCAGAGCTTGATCCTTGGTCCTGGCGGGCCAGATTTCCCGGCGAAGGTCTGGCGGGCTACGGCAAGTTCATCCGCAAGAAGGCCATTCTGGTCTCCAGGGAATGGTTCCCGGCCTTTGTAAAGGCTGTGGGAAGCCCGACGGAGCTGGAAGAGCGGTACAACAACGGGCTGGCCAGCAGGGAGGCCGTACAGCTGCTGCAGATCATCCGCGGCAATGAGGGGATAGAGACACGCGAGCTTCGTACACTGGCGGAGATGAGAGCCAAGGAGAAGAAGACCGCATTTGATAATGCCCTGAACGAGCTGCAGGGCACAGCAGATATTGTGATCTCAGGAGTCAAAGCCCGGCTGAATGCAGAAGGTGAGGTCAACGGCTGGAACAGCACTTCGTTTGAGACGGCCGGACACTGGATGAAGGAGAACAGCCTGCACGTCTTCGGAGGATCGCGTGAAGAAGCCTCAGAATGGCTGCAAACGGCTATGGAAGCCCGGTGGTCGAATGAGGCCAAGGTGTGGATCCGTAAGGTGCTGTCTCTATAAAAAACGAGGGATGTCCCGTTGGCCGGAAACGGCCGGCAGAACATCCCGGTAAGCGCTTACCAAAACGATTATATAGTCAGTCAGCCTTACAGCATGGGCGCCAGATAGGCAATCAGAAAATAAAGGAATCCGAATAAAAGCATGATGTAGGCTGTGTATTTGATTGCGTTGGAGGCTACGATGCTTGCGTCCGTCGGCGGCTGAAGCTTGGGGCGCCCGGTTTCGGGCTGCTCCTGCTCCGGGGACATCGACTCTTTCATAGCGTTCCCTCCTACTATTCATGGATTATATTTAGCAATACAATCCTTAAATGTATTGTGACATATTTGTGAATAAAATTCAACGATATTGTGAACGAATTTTGAGCGAAAGGTTGAAATTGAGCAAAAAGCCCCCTGTTGTGCTCGGCGAGCACAGCAGGGGGCTTACTATTTGCAGCATAAACAGTATCGCAGAACTGATTCTATGCCCAGTTTCCGGAGCGGAAGATTGGCTCTGACTTGCCGTCATCAGTAATACCGTCAATGTTCATCTCAGGTGAACCCATCATAAAGTCCACATGAGTAAGGCTGTGGTTCATTCCATGCTCAGCAAGCTGATCCTTGGTCATATGAATACCATCCTGAAGCGTGAAGGCGTAAGCCGCTCCCAATGCCAGGTGGCATGAAGCATTCTCGTCATACAGGGTGGTAAAGTATAGAATGCCGCTCTCGGAGATCGGGGAGTGGTAAGGAACCAGGGCAACTTCACCGAAGTATGCCGCACCTTCATCCATAGCCAGCAGGGAAGCCAGCGCTTCATAGCCTACCTCTGCCGTGAAGTCGGTTACTTTTCCGTTCTCAAGGGTTAAAGTAAAGCGGTCAATAATATTACCGCCGTAGCTTAGCGGCTTGGTGCTGCTGACGGTACCGTTCGCACCGGTCTTGAGCGGTGCTGTAAATACCTCTTCAGTCGGAATGTTGGCGAGAAACGGCACGCCGCGGCCGTTAACCGCACCGGCCTGACACCAGATATGTCCTTCCGGCAGCTCAAGAGTAAGATCAGTGCCGGGAGCCGTGTAATGCAGCTTGCGGTATTTCCGCTCATTCAGGATATCACAGCGCTGCTTCAAGCCGCCAAGGTGCCGGCTCCAGGCTTCAACCGGGTTCTCCTGATCGGCGCGGACCGCCTTAAAGATTGCATCCCACAGCAGTCCAACCTGTTCTTCAGGTGCGGCATCCGGGAACACCTTCGCCGCCCAGGAAGGCGACGGGTAGGCTACGATGCTCCAGCTGATCTGATTGGACATCAGCATTTCACGGTATGCAGCCATAGCTGTACCGGCTGTACGCTGATTATCGGCAATCCGGCTGGCTTCAATGCCATTCAGCAGATCCGGGTTAGTGGATACTACGTTCAGGAAAGCCGCACCCTTTTTACCCAAATCCTCCAATTCATCCGCATGCCACTTAGGCGGCTCCAGAAAGCTTTCGGCCGGGGCAAGCTCATATCGTGCCCGTGTTACCAGCTCATCGCTGTAATTCACTTTGACCTGCTTAGCTCCTGCTTCATAGGCCTGACGTACAATCAGACGCACCAGCTCTGCAGACTCGATATCTGCATTGATAACCAAGGTTTGGCCCTGTTGGACGTTGACTCCGATTTTTACTGCAAGCAGTGCGTAGTTATCCAGCTTTTGCTTGAAATCCAGCATTGGTCCAGCTCCCCTCAAATGTCTCTGTTTAGTTTAAAATGCCCAGTTTCCCTGCAGGAAAACAGGCTCCTGTGAACCGTCTTCATTGATTCCGTAGATGTCCATCTCAGACGAGCCGATCATGAAGTCAACATGGGTCACACTGGTGTTAAGGCCGTTTGAAACCAGCTCATCCTCGGTCATTTCTTTACCGCCTTCCAGACAGAAGGCATAAGCTGTACCGATCGCAAGGTGGTTGGAGGCATTTTCATCAAACAGGGTGTTGAAGTACAGGATGTTCGATTCGGAAATAGGTGACTTGTGCGGCACGAGTGCAACCTCACCCAGATACTTGGCGCCTTCGTCGAGACCAATCAGATACTCCAGTGAATCCTGGCCTTGCTCGGCACTGACACTGATAATACGGCCGTTCTCAAAGGTGATGGAGAAGCCGTCGATAATATTACCGCCGTAGCTGAGCGGCTTGGTGGCTCTGACTGTTCCGTTGACTCCGGTCTTAAGCGGTGCTGTAAAGACTTCCTCGGTTGGCATATTGGCAACAAAGGAATGGCCCTTGGCATTAATACTGTCGCCTTGTGCCCACAGATGGCCTTTCGGCAGCTCAATTGTAAGATCGGTACCCGGTGCTATGTAATGCAAGCTTTTGTATTTCTTGGCGTTAAGGACGTCAGCCTTCTGCTCCAGCGTGTCCAGATGCTCCTGCCAGGCGGCAACAGGATCTTCGCGATCCAGGCGTACCGTATGGAAAATAGCCTCCCAAAGCTTATCTACGCGTTCCTCAGCCGGTGCATCCGGGAATACTTTATCTGCCCAGGCCTGCGACGGGATGGCAACAATGCTCCAGCTGACCTTGTCAGACATCTGCAGCTCACGGTATTTTTTGAGGGCGGCTCCGCGTGTCTTCTGGAAGTTCGCAATCCGCTCCGGATCAATACCCTTCAGGGCATCCGGGTTCTCTGCGATTACATTCAGGAAGGCTGCACCGTTCTCGGCAAATTCCGTTACTTCACCGGCGAACCAGGTAGGTGCTTTGGTGAAGACTTCAGGAGCGGCATGCTCGAACTGCTGGCGGGTAACAAATTCATCGCTCCAGTTCACTTTAACCAGACTTGCTCCCAGGCTATACGCTTTGGCAGTAATCAGGCGTACAAATTCGGCTCCGGCAACCGGTGCATTCACAACCAGAGTCTGGCCCGGCTGGACGTTAACGCCAACCTCAACGGCAAGGTCTGCATACTTACTCAGCTTTGCTGCAAAATCAGTCATTGGTTTTCCTCCATATTTTTTCTATTTTTACTTCTGTAAAGCATTGTACTAAATTATTAACCGCCGGATGAAAAAAGTCAATTGCGCCGTAAAGAGAGGGAATTTAACGTATATAAATGCTATACTGTGAATGTGAGATTGATCAGAAGAAAGGCAGGAAGCAGCATGAACGTGGAAATTATTAAGGCAGAGCTGAAACGTGAGGAGGACAAGAGCTTTATCGGGAGAACCGTGTTCACCGTAGAGCAGCACACCTCCCCTTATGAGATTACCTTTTTCAGCAAAAGAGGCAGTGAATGGGATTACAGCCTGAGCTTTGCCGGAGAACCGGGCAGTGAGGAGCAGTTCCTGGAGGTGGACGGGCTGCTGGAGAATGATGATGATTTCTTTAACCAGCTGCTGGATGCCGCTCTGGACACCCAGGAGGAGCCTGCAGAATAACAACAAAAATGCGACTCTTAGGGCATCAGCTGCCTGCTAAGGGTCGCATTTTGTTATCCGATCGTAATATTGCCTTCGGGATAGCGGAAGAGCTCTTTGTTCTTCTTGGGCTTAATTGCATAGGCCAGCGTAAGCGGGCCGGTACGGCCGACAAACATCAGGATGATGACCAGTATTTTACCCGGGGTGGTCAGCTCAGGTGTCAGGCCCATCGTAATGCCGGAGGTGCCGAAGGCGGATACCGCCTCAAACAGCACAGTCAGGAAATCAGCACTTTCCGTAACGGACAGCAGCATGGTGGCAATAACGATTAGCATTAGAGAGAGGAGTGTCATCGTAATCGCTCTATAGACATTGTCTTTGGAAATCCGGTGCCGGAACATGACGATGTCCTCTTTGCCTCTGATTTTGCTGTAGGCGGTGACGACCAGGATGGCAAAGGTGGTGATTTTGATCCCGCCGCCGGTGGAACCCGGAGCTGCGCCGATGAACATCAGCAGGATCATCATAAACTGCGTCGATTCGCGCAGCAGCGGAATATCAATCGTTGTCACACCGCCGGAGCGCGGGGTTATGGCCTGCAGGAAGGACGCCATAATTTTGCCGCCGGCGTGCAGTGGTTTAAGAGCCTGATTCAGCTCCAGCCAGAAAAAGATCGCCGCGCCGACAAGAATGAGTGCTGCCGAGGCAGAAAGCACGACCTTGGAATGCAGAGTCAGCCGTTTGCGCTTCGGGAAGTCAACGATATCAGACAACACGATAAAGCCGATTCCGCCGAGGAAAATCAGCAGCATGGACGTGATATTGACTATCGGGTCCTCCACATAACGCGTAAGCCCGCTGAACGGCCCGTGAACATCACCGAACAGGTCAAAGCCGGCATTGTTGAAGATAGAGACGCTATGGAAGAGCCCGTAATAAAGCGCCTTGCCGGCAGGCATATCCATCAGGAACCTGAGCGAAAACAGCAGGGCCCCGATGAGCTGAATGACCAGGGAGTAGATGAGCACCCGGCGGATCAGCTTTACAATGCCCTGCATAGAGTTCTGATTCATTGATTCCTGAAGCAGAAGGCGTTCCTTAAGGGAGATTTTTTTATTCAGCACCAGCGTAATCAATGTGGCCATGGTAACAAAGCCAAGCCCCCCGAACTGGAACAGCACCAGCAGGACGATCTGGCCAAACACGGTAAGCTGGGTTCCGGTATCGATTACGGCAAGCCCGGTTACACAGGTTACAGACGTGGCCATGAATAAGGCATCGATAAAAGAAATCCGTCCACTGGTTGAAGCGGCCGGCAAGCAGAGCAGGAGTGTCCCGATTGCAATCAGCGCTATGAAGCCAAGAGACAGTATTTTGGGCGGTGTCAGTTTTAAATGCCCCAGTGATATATTAGCCAAACCATCAATCCCCCGAAGTCTTGTAATTATCCTTCAAGATTATAGCATAAGTAGCTGCCGGTCACTAAGGGGGCAGGAGAAGGGGAGATTGAGTCGAATAATTTTGATTATGTTAAATTGTGCTGTTTACTAAGAGGAGGTTATGCTTGCTGTGACAAGTCCGATTCTGAATCAGTTTGGTGCCATCAGAGAAGCATTGCCGCAGGATGCCGGCGCGCTCGAAGCCTTATACCGGCAGCTGCTGCCGGATCATTCCGACATCCGGGTATCTCCGGACCGGCTTAGCGCCATCCGCACAAATCCGGACAGCTTTTTGTTAGTCTATGAGATACAAGGTGAGATCGTAGCTACGGTGCATCTACATCTGTGTATGGATGCGCTATGCAGCGACCGCCCTTTCGCTGTTATTGAACGTGTCGTGACTGCCTCACATGTACGCGGGCAGGGATTAGGAGCCATTCTAATGCGTCATGCCGAAGAAACGGCTAAGAGCCGGGGAGCCATAAAAGTAATGCTCTCAAGCAATGCCCGCAGGGCAGACGCCCACCGTTTTTATGAACATCTGGGCTATGACGGCGGGGGCAGCCGGCTGTTTAAGAAGTACCTGGATTAAGTAAACCAATAACCTGAATTGTAACGGAGGATTTTATAATGCGTTTAATATACAGAGAGCTTGTTCCGGATGATGCCGGCAGCCTGCTCAGCCTGCAGCACTCCTTGGATGAGGAGACGGCATTTATGCTGCTGGAGCCGGAGGAACGGCAGACAAGTGTGCAGCAAGTCAGAGAGAGAATTGAAAGCACGGGGAATTCGGCGAATTCTATTCTGATCGGTGCCGAAGCAGACGGTGAGCTTGCCGGATACATATCGGTAAGCGGCGGGGAGCTGAAACGGATCAGGCACAGCGCCTATATTGTTATCGGTATCCGCAGACAGTTCCAGGGCATGGGAATCGGCAGCGGACTATTCCGGGAGATGGAGGCATGGGCGCGCGCCGAAGGGCTTGTAAGGCTGGAGCTTACAGTTATGGCGCATAACGAGCGGGGTATTGCGCTCTATAAGAAATGCGGCTTTGAGATCGAAGGGATGAAGAAAAAGTCGTTATACATAGACGGAGAATGGATAGACGAATATTATATGGGCAAAATTCTTGAATAGCTTATCTGCATAGCTGTAAGGCACAAATAAAGGCGCTTCCGTCACAGGAGCGCCTCTTGGTATTGTATATAATATTATTCCGATAATTGCCCTTCAGTGTCTTTCTCGCCGATAAACACTTCGACCTTGCGGATCCGGTTCTTGTTCATTTCACGGACAGTCAGTGTAATATGCTCATGATTAATGCTCTTGCCGATAGCAGGCTCAGCCATATGGCTATACAGCCAGCCGCCGATCGTGGTTACTTCATCATCATGCAGGTCGATACCGCCGCGCTGTTTAAGCTCCATCAGAGACACCTTGCCGTCGAACAGGTAGCGGGATTCATCCAGCTGCTCCACATTTTTGCTCTCGTCACCGTCGAATTCGTCACGGATTTCGCCGACGATCTCTTCCAGAATATCTTCAATCGTGATAAGACCGGAGGTTCCGCCGTATTCGTCAAGCAGCAGAGCGATATGTACGCGTTCCATCTGCATGCGGGTCAGCAGGGTCTTGACCGGAGTTACCTCAGATACAGTCAGAAGCGGCAAGATCAGTTTTTTGAAATCAAACTCAGTATTATTATTGTCGTATTGCAGATACAGCTGCTTCGTATTGATCATCCCGATAATATTGTCTTTACTGCCGTCCGCCACCGGGAAGCGGGTATACTGCTCTCTGCGGATAATATCAAAATTCTCCTGCAGGGAGTTGTCAGTGAACAGGCAGATCATGTCGGTACGCGGCACCATAATTTCTTTTGCCAGCATTTCGTCAAAATTAAAGATCCGGTTCACATAACCATATTCGGCTTTGTTAATCTTGCCGTTCTCGTAGCTCTCGGAGAGGATCAGTCGGATCTCTTCTTCAGAGTGCGCATCTCCGTGCTCGCTGGCCGGTTTCATACCGAACAGGCGGACGAGCATATTGGCCGAGCCGTTCATCAGCCAAATTAAAGGGTAAAGAATTTTGTAGAACCAAATGATCAGCGGTGAGGTAAATTGACCGATTTTTTCCGGAATGTTAATGGCAGCTGTCTTAGGAGCAAGCTCACCCACAACAACATGCAGGAATGTGGCAATGATAAATGCCAGTGCGAATGCGATAGGCTCACTTATACTGTGGCTGACATCCGCCATATCGAACAGAGGCAGAATCAGCTGCTCAAAGGCCGGTTCAGCGAGTGCCCCGATCCCGAGTGCAGTAATCGTAATCCCGAGCTGACAGGCTGAGAGATAACCGTCGAGGTTAGCCGCTACCCGCTGCACAGCCAAAGCATTCTTCTTGCCGTCGAGGACCATCTGGCTTACCTGGCTGCCTCTAAGCCGTACCACTGCAAATTCCGTCGCTACAAAAAAAGCGGTTAAAACAATCAAAATAGCCACCAACGTCAAACTGAGTCCTATACCCATAAAATCTTTACCATCCCTCTCGTCGTTAAAATAGGTTATACTCATATTATGAGTTCATATGAACTCATTGTACGAACTTTCGGTTAAAAAATCAAATGGCGGAGGGGTGCCATCAATGCAAGCTTTCTCATTAAGCCGTAAGGAAATGTCTGCTCTCTTGCTGTCCCTGACGGAAAAAAGTGAACGCAACACGCTGAACATCCTGCAGGAGGCGTGGGCGAAATTTCATCAGGAGGAAGTACGCAGGGGGATGTCGCTCACTGCTTTTTTGTCCACTGATATCCCGCCGATCATGCAAAAAATCATTAAAGGTACGTCAATTAACGGTTTGTCGCTCGCTGACATCGCGGCCTTGGGCCAATTGATCGAATATTCCACCTTATCAGGCACCGCTATGCAGAACTGGGTCAAGCGCGATTTTAAGGAATACCTGGGCTCTCCCAGGCTGGGCAGGAAATACTCTGTGAATCAGGCAGCTCTTCTATATATAATAGATGACCTTAAGGCGGCCCTGGATTTTGAAAGCATACGCCAGCTGTTCAGGATTCTGTTCCTGGCGCCTGAGCGTGATGACGATGATCTGGTTGAGCCGGCGGAGCTGTATTTCGGCTATGCAGAGCTGATTGAGGATATTAAGCGCAGTCCAGTGCTGCAGGCGCAGGGGATTGCCGAGCGCAGCGCCCGGACCGAATATTCCTGGAAGACGGACAGCACGCTGAAGGATGCGATGGAGAAAATGATGGACAGGCTTACGCATCTTAACCCGTCGGAGAAGGACGCTGTGCGCAACATGCTGATGATAGCGGCAATTTCTGTGCAGACCTGTTATTTTCAGTCACTGGCAAGACAATACTGTAATGCCGCTTTATTCCTTGATTTTTGACCCATGCAAATTTAAAATGTACAGGAGTAAATAATGGTTCCGGGTGCACCGCATAGCCGGATTAAGGAAGAGGGGCTTGGAAAGATGGGTCAAATGACGCTGTTACGCAATCCGAAGCAGCGCAAGCTGCTGCTGAGCGCAGGCTTAAGCTGGATGTTCGATGCGATGGATGTCGGGATGATATCATTTGTCGTTGCAGCGCTGGCCAAGGAATGGCAGCTGGGTCCGGAGCAGATCGGGCTGTTAACCAGTATAAATTCCGTCGGAATGGCGGTAGGCGCGGCGGCGGCCGGGCTGCTGGCTGACCGCTTCGGACGCAAATCAGTTCTACTGTGGACACTGGTAATCTTCTCTGCGGCAAGCGGCCTGTCTGCATTTGCCACAGGGTTCGCCATACTGTGTGTGCTGCGGTTCATTGCAGGCTTTGGTCTGGGAGGAGAATTGCCGGTAGCTTCGACACTGGTGTCCGAGAGCATGCCTGCTGCTGAGAGAGGACGGGCTGTTGTTCTGCTGGAGAGCTTTTGGGCGGTAGGCTGGATTGCTTCTGCTTTAATCGCTTTCTTCGTCATCCCCGACTATGGCTGGCGGGTTGCTTTTGCGATAGGTGCGGTTCCGGCACTATACGCTTTGTACTTGCGCAAGGCTATCGATGATTCACCGCGCTACAAAGAGATGAAGAAGCAGAAGCCTGTGCCGCTGGGCAAGCGTATTACAGCGGTCTGGTCCTCGGAATACCGGCGGTCAACGATCATGCTGTGGATTCTCTGGTTTACCGTTGTATTCTCCTATTATGGAATGTTCCTCTGGCTTCCTACAGTCATGGTGCTGAAGGGCTTCAGCCTGGTCAAGAGCTTTGAGTACGTGCTGATTATGACGCTGGCCCAGCTGCCCGGCTACTTCACTGCCGCATATTTCATTGAGAAGTACGGCCGTAAATTCGTACTCGTCATCTATCTTCTGCTGACGGCTGTCAGTGCCGCCTGGTTCGGCAATGCCACAACAGAAGGGATGCTGATGGCTGCGGGAATCTGCCTGTCCTTCTTCAATCTGGGGGCCTGGGGCGGTATGTATGCCTATAGTCCTGAGCTCTACCCGACAGCGGTCCGTTCGACCGGTGTGGGGCTGGCTACCTCCTTCGGGCGGATCGGCGGCATTATTGCCCCGCTGCTGGTAGGTGTGATGGTAGGGAAGGATGTTAGCATCAGTACGATTTTTATGCTGTTCTTCGTAACGATATTAATCGGAGCATTTGCAGTGCTGCTGCTCGGTAAAGAGACAAAGGGAACGGAATTGACTTGAGCAGGGCCTATACACCCATATAGCTGACTGTGCCGCCGGAGCGATCCGGCGGTTTTTTGTGTGATGATGCAGCGCAGGGACAGCCCGTCGGAGTGTTTGAATGCCCATGGAATCCTCCTTTAGGATAGTTTTCAAGAAGTTGCCTGCTGTTTATCTATTTATAAAGGAGAGGAAGATAAGATGGGGAAAAAGAAATTAACATTGCCTGCTAATTTTGACCAGCTGATCAAAACGAATAATATCTCTGACCTGAAAGAGGTTTTTGAACGCTGCGAATGGGATGCACGCGGGGGCTACAGTAAAGGTACCGCCCTTAGCTTCCGGCAAATTCCGGATGAAATGGTCCGCTGGCTTGTGAAGCAGGGAGCTGACATTAACGCTGCCGATACCTATAAGCGGACCGCTCTTCATGCCCAGGCTGCAGCCTGGTCAGGAAATGTACCCTTGCTGCTTGAACTAGGCGCTAATGCTGAGGCTCTGGATTACCATAATGAGACCCCGCTGCATGCAGCAGCAGCAGCTTACCGGACCACAGCGGTACGAGAGCTGGTAAGCAGCGGCGCGAATGTACATGCGGAAAGTAAGCGGAAAAACACACCTCTTGCCAAAGCATTGTTACAATGCCGTAATATCGACATAACCCGCATGGCGGAAATCTCGGAGGTTCTGCTGGATGCCGGGGCCGCCATTACGCCGGAGATGAAGGAATCTGTATGCCGGATCGGTAAGGACTTTGAATTCGTCAGAGCGAATTACAATAAGGAGGATCTGGATCACACTGTACATTCACTGATGAAGCTGTACCGGCAATTTGATGTCGAGCCTGTAGCAAGATTGGACAAACATGATGGAACCTCCTTTATTAAGGTAAAAGCAGAGGCATGGCCGCTACAGCACCAGGAGCTGTGGGATTTACTTGTCCCCGCTTCAGGGCACGCCCAGACGCTGCAGGGAGAGGTCATCCGAATCACAGGCCGTGTGTCTTATGAAATACTTAATAACGGCGGAGGAAACTGGGATGCCGATTACCGTAAAATGCTGGATGCACTGGTCCGTTACTTGGGCACAGGAGCACCTTTAGAACCTGGACTTCTGGAGGAGGCCTCTTCAATCGCCAGACGTTTCCATAATATCGCCGGCAATGAGCAGCCTTCCAGATTAAGCGAGCTCGCGGTACAATGGGTACTTGCCAATCCTCAGCCCGTTTCTATGCCGGAACCTGATTATGCCCGTTAGGGGCAAATGCCTATCATAAGATCTTGAGGTGCAGGGCGCTCAGGGTCTTTTTTTATGAAAACATAACAAAACGAATAGACCTGTGTCCCTGGAGCGTTTGGATGCCGGTATATGCTGCATCAGGCAGACGAGGTATATGATATAATGTTGAAATTACTATGGCAGACGAGTGGGGAGATTACGGATGGCGAGAGACAGGGAGGGCCTGCATTTTTCAGAGCTGGTCTGGGAGAGTACAGAACAGGATATGGCGGTTCCTCCGCGGGAATCCGGACACAGCCCGGGCGGCGGCGCGGTTAACAAAAAGACAGACAAAAGCAGACAGCCTGACGAAGCCGCTCCGCAGCAGCTGCAGCTGTGGGATCTGGAGCAGGGCAGTCCGTCCGCGCCAGCGGAACCTTATATGCAGAAGGCGGATCAGCCGAAAGAGTGGAATGTGCCGGCAAAGGAGCCACGGATGAAGTCTGCTCCTCCGTTACCGCGCACTCCGGTATCTGTTTCCTCCGCCAAGAAGGAGACGGAGAGCGAATTCGTGCTGCGGGCGGCTGAGCTGGAGGATATGACTGCAGATGAAGCGAAGCTTGTTCCGTTCAAAAGCTACTGGCCTAGCTACAGCCATATGACCGCTGAGCAGAGCCGCTGGTACTTCTACTGGCGGAATGAAGTAAGACAGGGGCGCTATCCCAAAACGGATCTGTCTTACATTTTTCTGCATGTGTATGAGCTGATTAACGGTATCGGCTGGCGAGAGCCGGGTGACGGTTACCGGCAGCTGGGGCTGATCTGGGAAGCTTACCGGGCCCAATATAAACGGCTGGACCAGTATCTCGGCAGCTGGATGGCGGATTTCTCCTTTGTGCACAAGCTGGATGTTCCGCTGTCGCTAATTGTTGCGCGCACTCGCGGGCTGTCCGGCGATCTGGCGGAAATCGAGCTGCTGCGCTGTCTCAGCTCCGCCCCGGAGCAGCTGACCTTTGAGGTTCTGACTGTGATGTCCGATTATGATATCAGCAAGTCCAAGTTCTATGCCGGTGAAGGAAAAGAAGCGGCTGAACGCTACATACCGCAGGTAGTAGCCTTAATCGATGCCTATGTCGCGAGAAAGCACGGCGCACGTCTGATTGAAAAATTCCCTCCGGGTCCTCCGGTCATGCGGGAGCGCTATTTGTTCCGCAGTGCTGTTTATGATATCTCACGTTACGGCTATTCCGTACTTGTGCCTGTCGTACGGATCAGCAAGCTGCTGCCGCTGCGCAGCCTGATTACCCGCCTGTTCCGGCTGACCGAGAACAAGCTGCGGGAGCTGACGGGCTTCCGCGGACGGCTGAAGGATATAAGGATTGACCCGGACATGGACGAGCTGATCACCAAATATCTGCAGCGGGAATTCCGCAAAGCGGAGCAGGAGGCCAAGGGGCCGGCGGTTGTGATCGACAGGGCGAAGCTGGAGCAGCTGCAGAGTGATTCCGAGGTTGTCCGCAGCCTGTTGACGGTTGAGGCTTATGAGGAGCCGGTGGTGGAACAGGAGCAAATTCTAATAGAAGACAAGATAAGCTTGGAACAGGATTACGGCCAGCCGCTTGAGGACAATACTGCTGCTGAAGAAGAAGCTGCTGTACTGACATCTGCCGGTGTTCCTGCAGAATGGGTGGAGCTAAGCGCAGAATTACTTCCATTGCACCGGCAGGTGCTGCTGGCCCTGGCTGCGGATAACGGGCTTGATCAGGTTGAGATAATGGCTGCAGCAGCCGGAACGATGGCGGAGCTGCTGTATGATGAGATCAATGAGCTTGCGGTGAACCTGCTCGGTGACCTGCTGATCGACGGCGGGGAGCTGGCTGAGGAATGGAAGCCGCTGCTGTATTTAATTAATGAGGTGAATGATTAAATGGGTGAATTAAAAATACCAAAGCGGATGACAACGGCCCTGGTCAATTCCCTGACTGCCGGAGTCGTGCCGCGGATCGGACTGGAGCATATCGCTGTAGGACGACGGCCAGAGGTGGAAGCGATTCTCCGGGATATGGAGAATATCGCAGACGGCGGCGCTGCCTTCAAGCTAATTACCGGCAAGTTCGGCAGCGGTAAAAGCTTTTTGCTGCAGATTATCCGCAACTATGCGATGGACCGTGACTTTGTGGTCGCCGATGCCGACCTGTCGCCTGAGCGCAGGCTGGTGGGAACGAAAGGACAGGGGCTGGCAACCTACCGGGAGCTGATGAGCCATTTGTCGACCCGCACCCGTCCGGACGGGGGAGCGCTGGAGATCATGCTGCAGAAATGGATTATGGGTCTTCAGCAGGCTGTGCTGCAGGAGAAGGGTCTTACTCCGGACGACCCGCAGCTGGCAGAGGAAGTGGAGCAGCGTATTTATACGGTCGCATCCGGTATGCGCGGGCTGGTGCACGGCTTTGATTTTGCCAAGGTGCTGGCCTCTTACTGGAACGGCCATAAGCTGGCCGAGGACGAGCTCAAGCAGGATGCGCTGCGCTGGCTGCGGGGCGAATTCGCTACCCGGACAGAGGCGCGCAAGGCGCTGGGTGTCGGTGTCATTATTGACGACGATAACTGGTACGATTATATGAAGCTCTGGGCGGAGTTCACCGGGGCGATCGGTTACAAAGGATTGCTGCTGTTCATTGATGAAGGTGTGAATCTATACAAAATCACTAACAGCATCTCCCGGCAGAGCAATTATGAGAAGCTGCTGACCATGTTCAATGATACGATGCAGGGCAAGGCGGAGCGACTGGGTATCTTCATCGGCGGTACGCCGCAGTTCGTTGAAGACGGACGGCGCGGCCTGTTCAGCTACGAAGCCCTACGTTCCCGGCTGGTGGCAGGGCGTTACGGTGCAGCGGGGCTTAATAATTTTACCGGGCCGATCATTGCGCTGGAGATGCTCTCGCATGAAGAGATTCTGGTGCTGCTGCAGAAGCTGCGGGACATTCATGCCCTCCACTACGGCTATGAGGCAAGACTGACCCAGGAGCAGCTGGTGCATTTCATGGAGGAAGCAGTGGGCCGGCTGGGGGCGGACGAGCTGCTGACCCCGCGCGAAATTGTGCGTGATTTTATGGATCTGCTGCACACGCTGAGCCAGCATCCTGAGCTGTCCTTTGAGAAGCTGGTCGGGGAGCGGACGATTAAACCGGATGCAGACGGTGAGAATGAGCTGGACGGCCTGCTGGCGGAGTTTGACCTATGAGCAGCAACCCGTTCTACAGGCTTGCTCCCTTTATTAAAGAGTTCATCTACAAGAACCGCTGGGAGACGCTGCGCGAGGCCCAGGTGGATGCCTGCCGCGTGCTGTTCGACACGCCGCATCATCTGCTGATCGCCTCCGGAACGGCTTCGGGGAAGACGGAGGCGGCTTTTTTTCCGGCGCTGACCGAGCTGTATGAGCGGCCGTCCGACTCCGTGGGCATCCTCTATATCGCGCCGCTCAAGGCGCTGATTAATGATCAGTTCACACGGTTAAATGATTTGCTGCGCGAAGGCAATATCCCGGTCTGGCACTGGCACGGCGACGTGCCGCAGGCGGACAAAACCAGGCTGATGCAGAAGCCCTCCGGCGTCCTCCAGATTACTCCGGAGTCGCTGGAAGGCCTGCTGATGAACCGGCCGAATGCCATTCCGGCCCTGTTCCATGATCTGCGCTTCATCATCGTCGATGAAGTGCATGCGTTTATGGGCGCGGACCGCGGCATCCAGGTGCTCAGCCAGCTGGCGCGGATCTCGCGGATGGCCGGCTGCCATCCGCGGCGGATCGGGCTCTCCGCTACGCTCAGCGACTATGCCTCCGTGACGGAGTGGCTGGCCGCCGGCACGCGCGAGAGCGTAGAGGTGTCCGCGCCGCAGGGCGGGCGCAAGCTCCGGCTGAGCGTGGAGCATTTCTCGTTCCCGGATGCGCGGGACGAGGTGCAGGCCGAGCGGCTGGAGCAGGCGCGCCAGGCCTATTACGGGTTCATCTACGACCATACGCATCTGAAGAAGGCGCTGGTCTTCACGAACAGCCGCACGGATGCGGAGGAGACCATCCTCGAGATGCGGCGGGTGGCCGCGAAGCGCGGGGAGCGCGACGTGTTCCATGTGCACCACGGCAGCATATCGGCGATGCTGCGCGAGGAGACGGAGGCCGCGCTCCGCGAGGGCTCCGGCCCTGCCGTTGCCGCAGCGACGCTGACGCTGGAGCTGGGCATTGACCTTGGCGAGCTGGAGCGCGTGCTGCAGCTCGGCGCGCCTTACAGCTGCGCGAGCTTCGTGCAGCGGCTGGGGCGGTCCGGACGGCGCGGCGATGCCGCGTCCGAGATGATCTTCGTCACGCCCGAGGAGGAGGACGAGGAGGCGCAGCTTCCCGCGCGGATGCCGTGGACGCTGCTGCGGGCCATTGCCGTCATCGAGCTGTACGTGCGCGAGAAATGGGTCGAGCCGCTGAACGTACGGCAGCTGCCGGTAGGTCTGCTCTATCATCAGACGATGAGCATCCTCAAGAGCATGGGCGAAGCCGAGCCGGAGGAATTGAAGGAGGCGGTATTGACCCTCCCTTCCTTCCGCGGGATTGATCCGGCGGACTATGATGCTTTTATGGAATACATGATCGCGATGGGCCATATCGAGAGGATGGATGAGGGCACGGTGCTGATCGGCCTGGCCGGCGAGAAGATTGTGAACAACTTCCGCTTCTACGCGGTGTTCAAGGACGATGAGGAGCATGTCGTGTATAACGGCACCGAGGAGATCGGCTCCATTACCACGGTGCCGCCGCCGGGCTACTGCTTCACGCTGGCGGGCAAGCTGTGGAAGATCGAAGAGGTCGACAACCGCCATAAGGCGGTCTATGTCAAAAGCTCGCGAGGCAAGGTAGACACCCTATGGCTTGGCGCCGGGGGTGATGTGCATACCCGCATCATGACCAAGATCCGTGAAGTGCTGGGCTCGACAGCGATATATCCGTACCTTGCGCCAAGTGCTGCCGCCAGGCTGGAGCGGGCGCGCCGGCTGGCAAAGGAGAGCGGGCTGCTGACCCGCGAGGTGCTGCCGGCCGGGGGCGATTCGATCTTTATTCTGCCCTGGGCGGGCAGCAGGCAGTTCCGCACACTGGAACGTCTGCTGAAGAACAACCTCAAGGGCAGGCTCGGCCTGCGCTCCGTTGTGCCGATGGAGCCCTATTACATGGTCGTAGCCGGCAAGGCGGATGCGGAGACGCTGGAGGCGGAGATCCTGGCCGAGACTGCCGCTGCATCCGACCCGCTGTCCTTGCTCAGCAAGGATG
The DNA here is from genome assembly GCF_000758625.1 of Paenibacillus sp. FSL R7-0273. NCBI lineage: Bacteria > Bacillati > Bacillota > Bacilli > Caryophanales > Paenibacillaceae > Paenibacillus > Paenibacillus sp. FSL R7-0273. Next base: position 3,997,875 of record NZ_CP009283.1, on the reverse strand, counting down.
AGGCCCCGTACCTCGGCAAATATGATGAATTCATCCCGCATGATCTGCTGCGCAAGGCCTTTTCCCTGGACGGGCTGGATGTTCCGGGCCTTAGAAATGTTCTGAAGCAATGGAAGCCGGCAGAATAAGATAACGCTGATTGCAGGCCCAACAGGCGGCAGCCAAGGATAATGATATCCTTGGCTGCCGCTTTTATTTGCCTTTAAAAGAACGGATGATTCATAGTTTAAACGCTAATAATAGTCACGCGAACTTAAGTTATGAGGTATGAGGTGATCCGTTGATGCTGTTGTGGTCCAAGCGAAAGAACCGGAAACCGGATAAAGCCAAAGTGAATTTGCCCGCTGATCCTGAACATGCCGCCCCTAAAAAACAGCTAAGCGAAGACCTTCTGACCAATGAGCAGACTTTAAGGGAGCTTTTCAGGAATTGCTCGGATGTTGTCTTCCGCGAAGTTTTATTAGCAGCTGATCATAGACTGCTAATTATTTATATAGATGGACTGGTCGATACAAAAGCCCTGGATCAGTTTGTCCTCGAGCCGGTCATACGGGACAGCTTAAGGGAGGACAGGCAGCCGGAGCAGCTAAGGGAAGTGATTGAAAACCAGCTTATAGCTGTAGCTGCGGTCCGTAAGCTCACCTGCCTGCATGAGGCTGTCCAGGATATCCTAAAGGGCCATGCCGTGATCCTCTTCAACAATGAATCTCTTGGACTCAGCGCAGAATTAAAGGGCGGAGATGTCCGCAGTGTGGAGGAGCCTTCTTCAGAGCCGGTGGTCAAGGGACCAAGAGAAGGATTTACTGAGGCGCTGCGTACAAATACAAGTATGATACGCCGAAAGCTGAAAACCCACCGCTTGAAGATGGAGAGCTTGACTGTAGGGGAGCTGTCACAGACCAATATTGTAATCTCCTACATCGAAGGAACCGTCAAGGACACGATTGTGCAGGAGGTCCGCAGCAGAATCGGTCGAATCAAGATCGACGCTGTTCTGGAGTCGGGTTACATAGAGGAGTTCATAGAGGATGCGCCGCACTCCCCGTTTCCGACAGTCCAAAGCACGGAGCGCCCGGACATCGTGGCTGCCAATCTGGTTGAGGGCAAGGTAGCTATTTTTACGGACGGCACTCCCTTTGTCCTGATTGTCCCCTTTACCTTCTGGGCAGGCCTGCAGTCCGCCGAAGATTACTATAACCGTTCCTTATATTCCTCCGCAGTCCGCATAATCCGCGGTGTGCTGTTGACTACATCGGTATTTCTGCCTTCGCTGTATGTTGCCATTGTTAACTTTCACTCGTTAATGCTTCCCACCAGTCTGGTACTCAACTTCTCGGCAGCGCAGGAGAACACGCCTTTTCCGACAGTAGTGGAGGCGTTCATGATGGAAATGATTTTTGAAGGCCTGCGCGAAGCGGGGGTCAGGCTGCCCAAGCAGGTGGGATCGGCGGTCAGCATTGTAGGCGCACTGGTTATCGGCCAGGCAGCCGTGCAGGCGGGAATTGTGTCGGCACCCGTAGTCATTATTGTTGCAGGGACCGGGATTGCCTCTTTTACCATTCCGCGCTACACCCTGGGCTATGCTTTGCGTCTGCTGCGCTTTGTTATGCTGATTCTGGCCGGAACCTTAGGGCTGTACGGAATTGCACTCGGTACACTTACCCTACTCCTTCACCTGGTGAGCCTTCGCTCGTATGGTGTTCCGTATTTCAGTCCGGTTGCCCCGCTGATGCCTGAGAGCTTAAATGATGTCCTGTGGAGGGCGCCGCGCTGGAAAATGACCAACCTGCCTAAGCAGACGACTCCGGATCGTCTCGAACGCATACCCGAGGGACAGGAGCCAAAACCGACCAGATAAGGGGGGACCTTCATGTTCAACAAAAAAGCTGGAGCTTTAATGGTTAGTCTATGCCTGGTCCTCATTACCGGCTGCTGGGACAGCAGAGAGCTGAATGATCAGGCCCTGCAGATGGGGGCAGGGATTGACCTGGATGAGAATGGGGAATTTGTACTCAGCAATCAGTTTGCGCTCAATTCCAAAGGCCCTTCCAGCGAAGGGAACCAGCAGCAAGGCTCCTACACGGAAGTAACGAAAGGAGAGAACGTGTTCCAGGCATCAGTCAGTATGCAGACCAGAATCACCAGAAAGATTAACCGGGGACAGCGCACCAGTCTTGTGCTGGGTGAAGAAGTAGCCAGACAGGGGATTCAAAAAATTATTGACATCTATACCCGGGTCTCAGAGGCCCAGCTCAGAAATGACTTGTTTGTCGTCAAGGACGGGTTAGCCGTAGATTTGTTAAGAAGCACAACACCGTTCGGGAGCCTCTCGCAAAGAGAGTATTTCAAATTGCACCAGGCTCAAAATGAAGTGGCAGACGTCACCTTTATGAATCTGCTTCGTTCTGTAAATGGCCACACCCAAAGCGGGGCTATCGTACCGGCCATGGAGCATGTCCAGACACCGTTATCCAAGACGCAGGACGAGAAGAAGGAGATGCAATTTGCCTATTCAGGGATAGGCATTTTTGATAATGACCTAAAGCTGCAGGGCTTTCTGAATCTGGAAGAAGCTGCAGAGGTATTGTGGCTGCTCAAAAGAGGGCATAATCAAAGCATTTCTGCCTACATTCAGGAAGGCTCGGGGCTCGTCACCGCGCAATTAAGCCGTTTAAAATGTAAAATGAAGCCCGTCTTTGGAGAGCAGATTGAATTTCGTATTGCGTTAAGCGGAAATGCCGATCTGATGGAGAATGGAACCGATCTGGATCTGTTCGAGGAAGCTAACCTTAAGCTTATTGAGCAGGCAATGGAAAAAAAGGCAGAGAAGCAGTTTACTCAGCTGATCAAGAAGATCCAGACTGAATACAAGACGGATATTCTTAATTTTGGCGATACCATCTTCCGTAAATATCCGAAGCAATGGCGTTCATTAGAGAACCGCTGGGAAGCGGAATTCCCGAAGGTTGCCGTTTCGGTTAAGGTGAATATTAAAGTTAAACGGGTTGGTTTAACGGGTGCACCTGTGCAGATGCGGGAAGAGGAGATTAAAAAATAATCCCCCTCTTCAAATGCCTGCTTTCCTGCGTATCCAGGTTACCAGGAGCAGGATGGCCGGTATTACCATAAATAAGGGTACCCAGACGTAGGGCGTAATGATCCTGACAGCCATCACATAGATGTGGTTGATGATATTGGTGGAAATGGTAAAGCCGATGAGTAAGGTGCAGGCAGCAGCCGGCCAGATCAGCGGACGGATGCTAGATAATTTCAGCAAAACCTTGAACCCCAGCAATGCGGCATACAGTTTAATATACAGCTTAATGAACGTAGTGCTGATAAAATAAACGACCACAAAGGGGTTCAAATTGGTAATAAACCCTCCGATATTCACCATCCCGGTCAAGGAATAAAGCGGATATATGCTTCTTTTGAAGAAGGCATCCCCAAAAACTGTAATAGCCAGCACATCAGAAAGAAGAAAAAATATCGAGGCCAGAATCGTTGCGGTCATGGTTATTCTCCATACCTTTTTCTGCGGTTTGGCCAGTGTCCAGATCATCGCTAAGGCAATCGACTCCCCATAGGTCTGGTTAATCCCCTCCGGATAGACACTTTTCAGAACGGGAGCCCATCCATCCCATAATACAGGCAGCAAAAGCTTAAACTCGATAATATGGGAGTTTAAGAGCAATACAATCTCGAGACCGAAGAGGGTAAGGATTATAGGCGTTAATATTTCACCCAGCCGGGCCACATTTTCTATTCCCAGATAGAGGCCATATATGAGCACTAGCAAAAAGGCAACGACAATGACAACCGGCGGCGTTTTGGGCAGCAGCGTGGTAGGAACCAAATCTCTTAGGGCACCCACCCCCCGGCCTGCGTCGAACAGAAAACTGAGCGGATACAGCCAGGCTATGGGGATGCCGATCCACTTGCCGAATTGTTTGGGGAACCACTCTACCAGGGTCAGTCCGGGATTCATATTCATCAGTGCTAGGTACATTGAGATTATGATCATGCCGGCAATAGAAGACAGGATCGTAACGATCCAGGCATCACGTCCCGTACCCGCTGCAAATCCAAAAATAATGGTCGTACCCAATTGGTACAGGAATGTGATGGTAAACAACTGATAGCTGGATATTCTAACCAATCCTATCGCTCCTGCCCTGTTGCAAAATAATGAAATCCAATCAATAACAGTCATTATCGCCACCAACAGATGAAGATAATCACATACCGGTTTGCGGCGGATATAGAAAAAACAAACCTTTATTCTGCAGTTCGCACCTTGTTGGAAGCGCTTAAACGAATGATAATTAGCCTATCACGAGTTAGGGGGCATATCAGACATGGTCAAAAGAAACATGCAGAAAACACTGGCAATAGGATTCAGCGTAGTAATGGCACTTAGCCTGGCCGCATGCGGTAACTCTGGCAATAAGGCTGACGAATCCGCAGCCACCAACGCGCCTAAGAGCACGAATAGTGCCAACAGCGGCGGAAATGCAGCAGAGCCTGCACCGGACAGCGGCAAAAAAGTAACACTTACGTTCCAGAACATCTACCCGGACCCGGCAACGCCTTCACACAAGATGATCAACGAGCTGACTGAACAGTACATGAAGGAGCATCCGAACGTCACGATTGAGCTGGATACGCTGAATACGGATCAGCAAAAGGTTAAATTAAAGACACAGGCCGCTTCCAAGGAAGTCCCTGATATTACAATTGTTAACCCCGCTGCGCAGATGAAGCCGTTCGTGGATGCCGGACTGTTCGCCCCGCTGAACGATATGCTGGACCAGAACGGGCTGAAGGATACGTACCAGGAAGGTTTACTGGACTATTACAGCTTTGACGGCAATGTGTACGCGCTCCCGGACGGCAATAACATCGAGGTTGTGTACTACAACAAAGAGCTGTTCGAGCAGGCAGGCATTGCCAATACGCCCACTACATTCGAGGAAATGCTGCAGGACGTCAAGATCCTGAAGGAGAAGGGCATCACACCGCTGGCGATCGGGGAAAAGGACTCCTGGACCGGTTCCTTCCTGTTCATGAATATCCTGCTGCGCACCAACGGCGGCCCGGGCTTCCTGCAGGATGTGCTTGACGGCAAGAAAACGTTCGAGGACCCTGCGTTCATTGAAGCGGTAGACGCGTTCCAGCAGCTGGTGCAGGCCGGGGCCTTCCCGGATGGGGCAACCTCGATTGATGCCAACGCCGGCGGCAATATTTTTAAATCCGGCAAAGCTGCCATGTGGGTCATCGGCTCCTGGGAAACGGGTGCAATCGACGCTTCCTCTGTAGCCGGCAAGGTAGGCGCATTCCAGTTCCCGACGGTTAACGGCAAAGGCAATCCGAATGAGTTCATGCTGGCCCCGGGCAGCGCCTTCGCGGTCTCCGCAAACAGCGAGCATCTGGCCGAAACCAAGGATTTCCTCAACTTCTTTGCCTCCAATCTGCCGAAAAAGCAGTTCGAGCTGAAAAATGCCGTAGGACTCGGCCAAAAGGTTGACGGTGACCTGAAGGCGGCAGGCTACTCTGATCTTGCTGTTAACATTGCCGGATTGTTTAATCAGGTGCAGGGCGGGGATCTCGCTTTTGACAATACGATGAATCCGGCCACCGCACAGGTTCACCTCAGCAGCATCCAGAATCTGTTCGTGCAGAAGGTGGATTCTGCGGCAGTAGCCAAGGAGCACCAGCAGGCTTTTGAAGCCAACAAGGAGTAAGCATTAACGGTTAACCTCTTCACCGGCTCCGGCCGGGCATCATCACATAATCCCCTTCACCGGTGCGGATAACAGCTGAGCTTAGGCTGCTCCGCGCCGGATTGTAATGGGCATAGATATAAAGAATCTGCTTGATCTGGAGGCGGGAAAGATGAAAGTTCTTAAGGTGCCAGCGCGTACAATAGCCGTCTTCGTATTGCCGTGTCTGCTCTTATATGTGTGCCTGGTGTTCATACCCATACTGGTGTCCGTATATACTGGCCTGCTGAAGTGGGACGGCTTGTCGGCGGCAACGTTTATCGGGCTTGGCAATTTCAAGGATATGTTCCTTAATGACCCTGTGTTCTGGCCTTCGGTAAAAAGAACCCTGCTGTACGCCGTCGCCTCCATGGTGGAAATTCCGCTGTGTCTGCTGATGGCTATTCTGCTGAACCGTTATCTGCGCAGAGGCAATACGCTGGTGTCGATTTATTTTACACCGGTTATTCTGTCTGTCGTTATCATTGGACAGCTGTGGAAGACCGTCTACAATCCTACCTCCATGGGCGGTATGCTGAACGGAGTGCTGGTCTCCCTGGGGCTGGAGAGCTGGACGCATAACTGGCTGACAGAGCCGCAAATTGCGATGTACGCGCTGTATTTCGTATCCCTCTGGCAATACTTCGGCTATCATCTGCTGATTCAATATACAGGTGTGCAAAATATTCCCGATGAGCTCTATGAAGCAGCCAAAATCGACGGGGCAGACGGCTTCAAGGCCGACCGTTACATCACCCTGCCGCTGATCGTCCCGATTTTCAAAATATCGATTGTGCTTGCTTTTATCGGCTCGCTGCAGGCCTTTGATCTGGTAATGGTCATGACTGCCGGCGGCCCGGCTCATGCAACTGACGTGATTTCCACGCATATGTACAACAGCTCGTTCGGCTCCTTTAAATACGGGTACGGCAGTGCGATCGCGACCTTTCTCGTTGCGGTGTGCCTGGTGTTCACCGGCTTTATCAATATGATTTTTAATAGAATCGACCGTAAATTCAATTAGACAAGGGGTGCACGGTGATGCAAACATTCAAAAAAGGAATCGTGTATCTGCTGTTCGCCGTTCCTGTAGTAACCCAGCTGTACCCGCTGCTCTGGCTGCTGCTGTATTCGCTCAAGACGAATGAGGAGATTATGGACGGGAGCTTTTTTTCCTTGCCGAAATCGTTTCAATGGCATAATTACAGCGAGGCTTATACCTCGGGCAATTATCTGAAGTACCTGGGCAACAGTGTATTTGTTACGGGGATAACGATGGTATGTGTCATTGTGCTGTCGTCTATGGTGGCTTACGCCATCTCCAGGTTCCGCTGGAAGTACGGCGGTGTGGTGATGACTGTTTTCCTGATGGGGATGATGATCCCGATGCAGGCCACGCTGCTGCCGCTGATGATTATTTTCAAAAATATCCATGTCCTCAACACGCACTGGTCGCTGATTCTGCCGTACATCGCTTTTTCCACACCGGTCGCGGTCTTTATCCTGTCGGGCTTTATGCGCGACATTCCGCATGAGATTGAAGAATCGGCGTTTATCGACGGAGCGAGCGTGTACCGGATTTTTACCAGCATCATTCTCCCGGTGTCGGTGCCGCCTGTCATGACGGTGTGCATTCTGACCTTCATCAATATCTGGAATGAGTATATTCTGGCCGCCACGTTCATCTCAGCCGAGAAGCTGAAGACGCTGCCGTTTGGGGTGTACACCTTTGTCAGCCAGTATTCGGTCAATTACGGGAATATCGGTGCTTTTCTCGTCATGGGGGCCTTGCCGGTGATCCTGATCTACTTCTTCCTGTCGAACCGGATTACGAAGGGGATGGTCGCGGGGGCGGTCAAGGGCTAAAGGCCGTTGCTTTCCAAAAAGCGTTGGAATTATAATAGGGAACGGCAGGACAGATCAGGTAGGGCGAAGGAGGAGAGTCTTATGCGAAACGGCTTTCATTCCATCCATAACCGGTTGTTTCTGCTGTTTCTTTTTTGCATGTCCAGTATTCTGCTTAGTGTCAGTCTGCTGTATTACAACCGGACAACGGAGCAGCTGCATGACAAGATCAGTGATTTATCGCAAAAGAACGTCGCTCAGACGGCCGGGCTGTTCACCCTCCTCTATAAGGGGTATGACGCGCTGTCGAAGTCACTCAGCAATAACTTTGAGATGGTCCGCCTGCTGAATGAGACAACCGATGAACCGGCGGTGGCCTACATAAATGAACAGACCATTACGAATATTATCGGCTCTATTTTTTATTCGCGCGATGATCTCGTAGGCATTCATGTCATTACCGACAAGGGCAAAATCTATAATTACGGCAACTATATGAATGTGGTCGATCCGGACTACAGGGCAACGGACTGGTACAAGCAGCTGAGGGCATCCTCCGGTAAAATGGTCTGGCTCGGCGTCTACGATCATTCGCTGATTGACCAGGTGGAGGACAGTCCTGTATTTGCCTTCGGGCGGCAGATTTTTGACCTCAATGAGCATAAGCCGATCGGCATTGTGCTGTATGAGACCAATCCCGAGCCGGTGCTGGATGCGCTGGATAATCTGAAGCTCGGTGAGCACAGCCAGGTGTATCTGATGTCGCAGGACGGCCGGTTTGTCTCCTCCGCTACTGATCCTACTCCGGCGGTAGAGAATCTGCCAGCCTTGCCCGTCTATGAGAAGGTGATGGTGAAGCAGGAGGCGGACAGGCTGATTGTGGCCTCGAAGCTTTCTTTTTCAGGCTGGTGGGTCATGTCGATTACGCCGGATAAGGATCTCAATGTGGAGCTGGTCGAGCTGAAGCGCTATCTGCTGATTGTCATTTCGGTTCTGATTCTGGTGTCCACGCTGATTGCGTTCATCGTCTCAAGAACCATTTCCTCACCGCTTAAGAAGGTTATCCGCGAAATGCGGCAGGTGGAGGTCGGGAACTTCCGCGGGATGGTCAAGGTGTCCTCGTATCAGGAGATCAACATTCTGGTTGCAGCCTTCAACCGGATGGTCCGGCGGATCGAGGAGCTGATTGAACGGGTGAAGCTGTCGTCCGTCAGTGAAAAGAACGCTGAGCTGCACGCGCTGCAGTCCCAGGTGAACCCGCATTTTCTGTACAACACGCTCGATATGATCTATTGGATGCTGGATGAGGAGGGCAACGAGCAGCTTGGTGAGCTGGTGCTCTCCCTGTCCTCGATGTTCCGCTACAGCAGCCACTGGGAGGACGGGGCCGAAGTGACACTTGCGGAAGAGCTGGAGCAGACCGGCCATTATCTCGCCATCATCTCGATCCGCCTGGAAGGGCGGCTGCAGATTGTAACGGATATCGGTGATCGCTGGCTGGGCATCACGCTGCCGAAGATGACGGTGCAGCCGGTCATTGAGAATGCGGTTAAGTATGGGCTGGAGCCGCTGGACCGCCAGGGGATTCTCAAGGTGTATACCTGTGAAGAAGACAATATACTTAAATTAGTAATAGAAGATAACGGTAACGGCATGACGGAAGCCGAGCTGCAGCGGCTGCTGGATTCACTGGACGGCAGAGGGCCCAGGGAGCCCGGCAAAGGCGGCATCGGCCTGCAGAATCTGCACCGCCGCCTCCAGCATATGTTCGGGGACAGCTACGGGCTGCAGATTCAGAGCTATCCGGGAATCGGGACAAGAGTTTCAATCCTGCTGCCGCCCGCCGGGGAAGGAGATTCCATTACGTGAACATACTCATCGCCGACGATGAACGGGTCATCCGTGAGGGCATTATGCGCACCATCAAGCATCTCTACCCTGAGTATGAGGTGTATGTTGCGGAACGGGCCGAGGAAGCGGTCAGGCTGATGGAGGAGCAGCATATTCACATTGTTCTGACCGATATTCTGATGCCGGGGATGAGCGGTCTGGAATTTATGAAGATGTCCAGGCGCAGATTTCCGTATGTGAAATGGGTGGTCATCTCCGCCCACAGCGAATTTGCCTACGCCCAGGAGGCCGTCCGGCTGGGTGCCAGGGATTATCTGCTCAAGCCGATCGGTAAAAGCAAGGTGCAGGAGATAATCAGCAGTTTGACGGAGGAGATCCAGAGGGACCATGATCTTACCAGACAGGGGGAGCGGCTGCGGGCCAGTCTGCGCTTCCTGCGGGAAGGGGTATTTCAGCGACTGGCTTCAGGACTGGATATCGGCAACCTTGATCTTAGCCCGTTTATTGCGGACTACAGCAGCTACTATCTTGTGATGGTGCAGCTTGATCCTGGTGAAGGCGGGGTAAGGCTGGAGCATTATATCGTGGAAAATGTGCTGTCAGAGCTTGTTGAGCGGCACGGGCGCGGTTTTGTAGTCACCTATGACCGCCGGAGCCTGCTGGGTCTGATTACTTTGGGCGATCATTCGCAGATTGGACAATTTCAGGCGGAACTGCAGGAGCATCTTAGCCATTATCTGAAAATCCCCTTCCAGCTGCTGCATTCCGGCTTAAGCCATGACTTCAGCAGCGTGCCGCAGCTGGTGAAGCGGATGCGGGAGGCCTCGGCTTCGCCGGCCTTTGAGCTGGAGCCGCTGAAGGGCAGCGGGGAGAAGGCGGTCGAGGTGGCGCTGCACTATATCCGTGAGCATTATGCCGAGGATCTCTCTCTGGAGCGGATGGCTTCAGTCGTCTTCCTCAATCCGGCTTATTTCAGCCAGCTGTTCAAGCAGAAGACCGGACAGGGCTATAAGGAATACGTAACCTCACTCCGGCTGGAGCAGGCCAAGCTGCTGCTGCTGAATCCGAAGCTGAAGCTGGCCGGAATTGCCGAGCGGGTCGGTTATCAGGATGTGAAGCATTTTACCCAGATGTTCCGCAAAAGGACCGGGCTTACACCGACCGAATACCGCCAGCAGGCGAACATCAACATTCAGCTGTCCAAGGGGAACCCGGCGCAATAAAACAGCAGCAGATTCCGGTATCGAAACCGGTGTCTGCTGCTGTTTGCTTTAGATTATGCCTGCTCTGTCAACCGTGAGCGAAACGCTCTTAAATGTCATTAGTATTAAAATTTAGCGTTCTGATTGTTTCTACATCGTTCATTTTAACGGCTGCGAAAATAACAAGTAATAAGAAAATAATGAGCAGGGCGTAAATAATCGTGCCGACAATTCCGCAGACCAGCCCGGCAATGGCCAGCCCCCGGCCGCCTTCATAACGGTTACGGATCTCCTTCAGGGAGAGCGCAGACAGGATAATCGCCACGATTCCGAACAGGAGGCCGATATAAGGGGTCACGATGGAGAGAATCCCCAATACCAGCGAGGCAATGGACTTGCCGTTTGTCTGGGCCGGCGGTGGCGGCGGGGGAGGATAGTAATCCTGTTGCTGACCATACGGTTGATAATTCATGAATAAACTCCTTTAAGATAAGTAGTAGTTACTGCGTTTGATTAAGCTCATACGTCCATTATATTACATAAGGTTCGTGTTAAGCAGATTCAATTTCGTTTATTTCTGCTGCGGGATGTAATTGATCCAGTGCTCCAGCTTGACTGCCAGGGTAAGACCTGCGGCTTCAGCCAGCTGTATTGAAGGCGTATTATTATCCTGCACCTGATATCTCGGTATGTAACCGCGCGCCAAGGTATGATGCAGCGCCGTCTTGACTACACGCGCAGCCAGCCCCTGCCTGCGGCCGGGTTCCGCTGTATGTACTGCCCCGATCTCCCAGATCTGCTCCTCGTTGCGGAAAACGATACAGGTACTAAGCGGAGTTGTATCCTTGTAAATAGCTACCGAGAAAGCGCCGTCCTCAAAATACTGCCGGATCTCCTCCGGTGTATAGCCGTTCTCCATCCACAGCGGCAGCAGGCGCTCATCCATCTGTCCGCTGAACACTGCAGCTTCGTCCGGTAGGTAGTGATGTCCGGGCAGACTGCTGTAGGAATAGAAGCTGCGGACATGTGTAAGCGGAAAATGCGGAGAGACAGCCCGTCTCGTATCCTCCTGGAGCTTGAACACCAGGCTGGTATCAGCAGGAATCCGGCTTATGAGCCCAGGAAGCATCTCGGGACTGCTGTAGTCCATAAGCACAATGTAATCTGCTTCAGGGTATGCCAGCCGGTCATAATAATAGGCGTCTGCCGGCAATAGCAGCAGAATTCCCCAGTGCTCTGCCTGCTCGGCCAGATAACAGTCCATTACCTGCGGATAGGCAGTCAACATCTTTAGCGGGGTTACATTTTTTAACGGATTACGGCGCAGGTAACGCATAATCGCATTGAAGCGGTTCACTTTTCAATCACCTCCGTTTAGCGTCAAGCGCTGCTTCCCTATATTTCACATAGTTTACTATAAAACAGCCCGGCTGGCTTTATTTATATCTGCGGATTTGCTTAAGCGTTAACACTGCTGCAGTTCCGAACAGGCTCAGCAGAACTCCTGCAGCTGCCATTACCTGAGATACACCAAATACGTCCGCCCCTGCCGAGAAAGCTGCAAGTCCGAGCGGAGGTGCGACACTCATAAGCGAGCCGAGGACGCCGAACATCCGGCCCTGCAGCTCTTCCGGCACCTCGAGCCTGAGGATGATATTGATTAGCAGCGTACTGAAGGAGAAGGTGAAGCCGATCAGCAGAATAACCGGAAGTGCCGCATTCATAGAGGTAGTGAGGGAGAGGAGCAGGTAGAGCGGTCCGAGCAGCAGCAGACTTGCCGACACAATGATTCCCCGGTGCTTTAGCCTTTTAGCCGCCAGAATAATCATCCCAGACCCCAGCATGTAGCCAAGCGGTATGCTGCTCTCCAGCAGTCCGAACTGAAAGGGCGCTGCCTTCCAGACCTGAACCGCCATCACCTGGGTAAGCATCAGGCAGGACAGAAAGAACATGGTGAGCACCGGCAGCAGAATGATAACTGACCGGGCAAAGGCATGGCTCCAGATGTAGCGGAAGCCGCCGGCCACATCCTGCTTGAAGGAACGATCCGTAAGCACAGCACCCGTATTTCCTGCAAAAGCGCCGGCAGCCGCAACCAGCAGCAACGCCAGCATGAACGTCATCCCTTCCACAAATACCGCCCAGGCTCCCCCGAAGGCTGTGACGAAAATGCCGCCCAGAGCGTAGCCTAGTGTACGGGAAATATTCTCGGACAGGGTCATCCAGCCGGCTGCCTGCTGTATATTATCTTTTCCGACGACAGGGAGCAGCGAAGCCTGGAACGCCGGAGCCTGGAACTGGCCGGCAGCGGTCACGATTCCAGTCAGGCAGATGATAAGAATGTAGGACGGGGAATGCAGAGTGAGCGTGAAGGCAATGGCCAGCACAGTAAGGCTCTGGACGAGATAGGAGCACAGAATCAGCGTCCTGCGGTTCATCCGGTCAGCCAGCGTACCTGTCACACTGCCCAGCAGCGAGCAGAGGAGGAGATTGCTGATCGTAAGGATGCTCATCATCCTCGCGCTGCCTGTTTCCTGCAGTACCCACAGGCTTAGCGCCAGCGCATGAAAGGCGTTACCCAGAACCGACAAGGTGCTTGCAGAGAAAAGCAAAAGAAAGGTCCTGTTCTTGTGCAGAACCGGATATTTACCGGACGCTTCAGGTAACGCCTGGCCGGAACCGGCAGCAGATGGAATCATGGCATAGCCCCCTAATTGAACTTGGCATAAGAAGCAGTCCAGATTTTGCCTGACTGCTTAACTTAAACGTTTAAGTTATTATAAAGAAATCAGGGAGCAACATCAACTAAAAATTGGTTGCCCGCAGCAATTGCCGGATCATCCGGAGCGGAATTCAGCTTCACCATCAGTTCAAAGGCAGTCTGGGCCCGGTCATTCTGAAACCGGATAATGCGTGTGTCCGGCTGTACAATTTCCGGAAATCCGCATGTACATAGCGCTGTAACCGAGGCGGCGAGCCCGGTGCGTTCAACCGCTTTTGCCAAAAACTCATTAATGACAATAACCTGCTTGCCGCGGCTGCGCAGCAAAAAAGCCTCCAGCTCTTCCGAAGCCCCGTCTTTGCCTTCCATAACAAACAGATCTTCCGCGGCAAGTCCGGAGCTGCCCATAATCCAGCCGGCAAGCGCCGCGTTGTGAAAGCTCTCCATGATCAGGCAGGAGGAAGTCGGCGCAGCAGAAACAGCCGCCTTGAGCGCCTGGGGGAAGTTATAATTAACCTGATTAAACATCCGGTCATCAATCAGACTGCTGATCAGAATCAGGGGCACACCGTCCGTGAAGTTTGCAGAAATCCGGTAAAACATTTCATCCGGGACATCCACAACGAAGACGGCATCGAGCTTGCGTTCCCGGATGACATCCATCGCCGGGTTCAGCGGATCAAGACTGATCACCAGCGTATGATAGCCGGCAGCGGTAAGCCTGGACTCCAGACTGTCTGTCAGGGACATATAGCTTTGGCGCTTCCAGTAGGGAAGGCCGGGAGATTTGTTGATGAGGATGCCGACCATTCCGGTCCGCTGAACCACAAGCGAGCGTGCAGCCAGATTGGGAACATAATTCAGCTCTTTGGCAATGGCAAGAATGCTCTGGCGGGTAGGGTCGGGGATCGTCTGGTTTTTCACATTATTCAGCACATAGCTGACTGTAGCGACAGATACATTAGCCAGCCGGGCGATATCCTTCATCGTTGCTTTCTTCATCCTGCATTCTCCTTTATGTATGACAGTCTTAGAACAAAAGACTATCACCCTGCGCCTTGAAAAGTCAACGTATGCAGGTGCTTTCATGCCGGTTATGAGTCCGCAAAAAAAGCCGCCCAAGTCATGTCGTGACATTGGGCAGCCTGCGGAACAGGTATACTAGGTTTCGTTTTTGGTTACTCCGTTTAAGCTCGGCACATAATCGGACTGTTTGTCCGGATCAGTCATCTGCGGAATCTCCGTGATAGAAGCGTGATTCTGCTGGTTGTCTTTGCTGTCGGCCTTATTATTGGCACGGCTGTATTTGGCATCGGCATTGTTTTTAGGCATGAATGTCACCTCCGTTTGCTAAGGAATAGTATGGGTCGGCGGCTGGTATTTTATCCTGGATTCACCAGAAGCCGGCTCCTGAAGGTTCATCCGGCAGCCTGGCAGTATATTCGCTGATTCCCGGTGGGCTGCTGCAGCCGAAGGTGCTCCATGGATTCAGCTGCGGTGAACCAAAGCATACATGCAGCTCACGGGCTGCATTATCACAGATCGTGGACCACAGCGTTCCAAAGCCCTCACTGTAGTGATGGCAGCTGATGCCTTTCGGATAAGACCTTGCGGTTAGTTGCTTCATGACGGAAAGTGTCTCGTGCGGGTCAGCAGCTTTGTTGAGAGCGGTCTGCATAATCTGCGCTCTGGTGCGGGAGTTTGGCATAATCTGCAGGTTGTGAGGCTGCATGGCTTCAAGATTATAATGATTGGCAGATACGGTCTGCCGGCGGAAGGCTGCTTCTGACGGGTCCAGAAATTCAAATGCTTTATGTGCTCCGGCCACCTCGGCCAGTGCAATACAGCCGTGCCTGTCGGAAATGAGGAAATTCCGGAAGTCGGAGACGGGCATGCTGTGCAGCAGAGAAACAGCTTCCTTGGCTGTGGCACAGCTGTCGAGCACCGTACGTACGACCCCCGGAAATGCAAAACCTGCTTCTGACAGGGCTGGTCTTATCCGGCCGGAGGTTGTTGTTATACATAATCCTTCTTCATTCATTCCGTCATACCGGCCAAATAATTGAAGCGCAAAGCCGATATGCGCAGGTTTTCCCGTAACTCTGGTTGTACAGAGCAGTAATTGATTATAGGGAGCCTCTTCCCAGCCAAAATCATAGTTACGCATATGGTAAGTGCGGCTGTCTGTTCCTGTCCCGGCGCTGACGGCCGCCTGGCTGCAATATCCGGTAGGCTGGATATAGGAATAGTAG
Organism: Paenibacillus sp. FSL R7-0273; assembly: GCF_000758625.1. Classification (NCBI taxonomy): domain Bacteria; kingdom Bacillati; phylum Bacillota; class Bacilli; order Caryophanales; family Paenibacillaceae; genus Paenibacillus; species Paenibacillus sp. FSL R7-0273. The sequence goes on along the minus strand of NZ_CP009283.1, from coordinate 3,982,241 downwards.
AACACAATGTTCGCAGCCGGGACGCCAGCTTCATCAGCAAAGCCCAGAATCTCCTGATTTAGGCCCGGACAATACTGTTCGAATTGCTCCATCGCTATTTCTGCAGCATCTGGCAGCAGCGGATCGGCTTCCATAAAAGGGGAGGACAGAAAGTCCATAAGCTCCCGGTTATGTCTGAAATAAGCCCCGAGAGCGCGCCCGACCTCATAGTGAGACCCTTCGGTAACAATGTGCCGGTATACAGCTGTTTTAATTGACATGTCTGGCTCCTTTTGATTCTTAATTCTCTGCGCAGAGTAGACCCATTATAGAATGGGCTTCGCTCCGGCCGCAAAGCGCGCCTGAGGCAGAATCGGGACTTGTTAAGCTAGGGCAGCAGCAGGCGCTCTGCGGATTACTTTATTCAGCCTATATTTCCATTTTTCTTGTCAAACGGCTGTTTTTAAGGTAAATTATGGGTATGGATTTGGGATTAAATCGGCGGGGCATCTTATGATGCTCCGCTTTTTTGTTACCCGCAGCAGCGGATGTCCATACCGGGGCCGCCAGACAGCATACATTATAGGGAGTTATCCTCATCCTAGCACGCAGTCCGCTGAATAAGCTGCATATCTGAGCTTACGTAATATCCCTATAGAGGAGGAGCTGCCCGGTGACCGCTACAAAGCATATCCTTGCGCCAGATACGTCCTATGCAACCCCATATTATGTGATTAACAGCCATCGGCCGGGTCCTGTGTTCATGGTGGTATCGGGCATCCACGGCAATGAACCGGCGAGCATTCGTGCGGCGCAGACGCTGGCAGGCAAATTCCGGCGCGGCGAACTGCTGCTTGCCCGCGGCAGACTGATCCTTGTTCCGCTCGTGAATCAGCGCGCATTCCGCCGGAAGAGCCGGGGGGTGCCGGATTTGAACCGGAGTTTCCCTCATTTCTCATCTTCCCGGGCCTCTCATCCGCTGTCTGCTGCGCTGTTCCGTCTTGCCCGGCAGCACCGGCCGTCCTGGTATCTTGATCTGCATGAGGCTAACGGACTGTCCCAGCTCAACCGCAAGCGCGTAGGCCAGACGCTGCTGGTCAGCAAGGGCACGAGAGCAGCAGCTGCAGCCCGCCAGATCGTTAATGCGATGAACCGCAATGTAGGGGTAGCCGCTTACCGCTTCAATATCAAGCACCGGGAGCGGTCCGGTACGTCAAGGATGGCTGTGCAGCTGCTGGGTGCCCGGGCTGTTACGGTAGAAACCTGCTGGAGCCTTGATTTTGCTCTGAGGGTGAAGTATCAGCAGCAGATCGTATCGCTTTTTTTAGAAAAGGCAGGGTTGATGGGATAGAGGCTGCTGAGACCCTTCCATCCTGTGGAATGCTCAATGTCATAGGAGACCCGTCCCGGAATATGATATTTTTAGGCAAATTTCATGCCGAGGGGGAAGAGGGATGATTACTCAGGATAATCTAGAAACGTACTATGTCCGGATAGGCAGGCTGAAGCAGCGTTATCTGCCCGAAAGGTTTGAACAAGACCTGCCGGTGTTTCGTTCCCGCAGCGAGGCTGCAGAGTGGTTCAGCTCGCTGTTCAATGAAAATTTCGTTTTTGTAGAAGTTATGGAAGCCGCGGGTACAGAGCAGTATTATCAGTATGATATTATACATGACCGGGAAATCTGGGAGCGGAGACAGCGGGATATCCGTGAAAAGGGGACCGCCAGCGGGCCGGGAATGCTGCTGTGCGCCCAGCGGGTTGACATCCATGAGGACGGCTCAGTGCATCTGGCAGTGTAAAACAAAGGCCGTCCGGAACGAAATACATTCCGGACGGCCTTTAATCAACAGTAGTTAAACCTTGAATCTGGCGGATAATTCCTGCAGCTCTTCAGCCATATCAGATAGCGATTTGACTGCTCCTTCCACATCCTTCATGGTGGCCAGCTGCTGCTCTGAGGCAGCGGCGACGCTCTGGGTTTTGTTGAAGGAGGTGTCAGCTATTTCTTCGGTAACCGCCAGCGAAGCGCTGACCTCCTCGGAGCTGGCCGAGATCTGCTGGGCAGCGGCAGAGACATCCTCCAGCTGCAGATTCACTTCCTGAATGAAGCTGACAATCTGATCAAACGTATCCTTTGCTTCCTGCATGCCGGTAAGCCCGAGGCTGATCTCGCCGCTCTCTTTATCCATCATCTCAACGGCTTCCATTGTCAGATTTTGAACCTCGGAGAGGATCGAGGCGATCTGGCCGGAGGACTGGTTGGACTGCTCGGCAAGCTTACGCACTTCTTCAGCAACAACTGCGAAGCCCCGCCCGTGCTCCCCGGCCCGTGCTGCTTCGATGGAAGCATTAAGTGCCAGGAGATTAGTCTGCTGTGCAATCCCTCTGATCAGCCCAACGATGGTTCCGATCTCCTGTGAATGATTATCCAGCTTGCGGATTACGGCGGCAGATGCCTGGGAGGTAGTGAGAATCATATCCAGCTGCCCGCTGACAGTAGAGATTTTGGCACTTCCGTGAACAGCCTGCTCCGTTGTGTAGCTGGTAACACCGGAAATGTCGGTAACGGACTCCGCGACCTTCTGAATCCCGGTGGACACCTCATCCATTGCCCGGCTGCATTCACGCGAGCCGCTGAGCTGGGTGGCTGAGCCGTCAGCTACAGCTTGTATCTCTTCGGCGATATGGCTGCTGGCTTCAGCGGTCTGCACGGAGCTGGCCAGCAGCTCCTCAGAGCTTGCCGACAGCATCTGGGAATGCTCGCCGATCTTGGAGATTATCGCCCGCAGGCTGGCAATCATTTCGTTAAAGCCTGTTGTCAGCACGCCAATCTCATCCTTGGAGGCGTAGCTCCCGTTAACGGAGAGATCGCCGTTGCGGGCTTCGTGCATAAGCGACTTCAGGTTATCCAATGGCTTGGTAATCATACGGGAGATGAAGATGCTTATTGCGCCGCACACGAGCAGGGAAGCTACAAGCAGCAGGAACAGCTCAATCCGGCTGGCAGCGGCCTCCTGTTTGTTATTTTCATTTAGTCCGGAGGCTGATTCCTGATTCAGCTTCAGGATGGAATTAAGGAGGTTCATGATTTCAGTACGGACCGGAGTCAGCTGGTTCTCATATATAGTGTAAGCCTCCGCCGCCTGATTGGCTTCAAGGCTGCCGAGCATCAGATCACGAGCTTCGTTGCTGCCAGGTATCAGGCTCTTAAAGGATTCATACAGCTGCTTCACATCATCCGTCATCCCGATGGCTTCAATCTGCTTCTGGGCAGCGATGTTGCCTGTAATGATTCCGGCGATGGAATCATTGATTTCTGTCTGCTTCGCTGCAGAACGGTTAGTCGGGATCATCAGCTGCAGCTGCAGGTTGTCGATCTGGGCGTTGCCGATGATAATCTGGTTAATCAGCTCGCTCGGAACCATGTACTGCTGGTACATCTGCTTGGCATTTGCATTGATTTTGTTCAGATAATTGTATCCTGTTAGCCCGATAAGCAGCATGAACACAATAGATAACCCGACTAGCCCCATTATTTTTACCGATACCTTCTGATTGACCAAAAACCTCATCACTACAACAACTCTCTCTCTTTTTTCTAAATGTAATGAACTATTAAAATCTACGTAATTTATATCGTAAAAAACCTCCCTAATCTAAAGAGGAGGGATCACATTTAAAGCCGTTTTTTCTTGAATCCGCTTTCATTATGAAGTTTCTGCATAAAGACAAGTCCGGAGATTTATTGCAAAAGAGCGTGGAAATGCATACCTTTCCCGTAGAATTGCCTCTTATTGCCAGACTGGCAGGGTCCCTATAATGAGGGTGTATACCACCATTCTTTGCTGAGGAGGATTATCATGCGTAACAAGTATGTCATCTGGTCACTTGTAGCAGCGATGCTGGTCTCGACCCTGTATCTGGCCGCCGGCTCGTTCGGAATCGCGGCTGCTGCAGGAGGACAGAATCTGACACCGGGCAAAACGGTCACCGCAAGCGGCCAATCTCAGACGTACGCTCCGGACAATGTAAAAGACAGCAATCAAGGCACCTACTGGGAGAGCACGAACAGCTCATTTCCGCAATGGCTTCAGGTTGATCTCGGAGCAAGTACAAGCATTGATCAGATCGTTCTGAAGCTGCCGCCGGCCTGGGAGACGCGTACCCAGACGCTGTCGATTCAGGGGAGTACGGACGGAGCGTCCTTTAACACCCTTGCGGGCAGCGCTGATTATGTATTCAATCCTGCATCCGGGAACACAGTAACCGTTAACTTTAGCGCTGCCAGCACACGTTATGTACGGCTCAGCGTAACAGCCAATACGGGCTGGCCTGCAGCACAGTTCTCTGAGGTTGAGATTTACGGTTCAGCCGGGCCGACACCGACTCCTGTACCGACTCCCGTACCGACTCCCGTACCGACTCTTGTGCCGACAGCAACACCGGCGGTAACGCCAACGACAGTGCCGACAGCTACGCCGGCCCCAACCGCAACCCCTTCACCAACCGCAGCACCAACCTCACCTCCGGGCAGCAATATCGCCGCCGGGAAATCCATTACAGCCTCTTCATCTACCCAAAGCTATGCTGCAGCCAACGCAAACGACAATAATACCGCAACCTATTGGGAAGGCGGCGGTAACCCGAGCAATCTGATCCTGGACCTGGGGGCCAACCACAGCATAACCTCGATCGTCCTGAAGCTGAATCCGGCCACGGAATGGGGAACCCGGTCACAGACCATTCAGGTTCTCGGACATAATCAGACAACAGAAATCTTCAGCAATCTGGTATCTGCCCAGAGCTATACGTTTAACCCGGCTACAGGCAATACCGTTACTATTCCGGTCACAGCGACGGTCAAGCGGCTGCAGCTTAATATTACAGCCAACAGCGGAGCACCGGCCGGGCAGATTGCCGAATTCCAGGTGTTCGGTGTGCCGGCTGCCAATCCGGATCTGACCGTTTCCGCCATGTCCTGGACACCCGCAGCTCCGGATGAGGCAAGTGCGGTTACACTGAATGCCGTGGTGAAAAATGCCGGAACGGCTGCTTCCGCAGCGGCGGCCGTAAACTTCTACCTGGGCAATGAGCTGGCCGGATCAGCGTCAGCCGGTACACTCGCCGCCGGGGCTTCAGCTACAGTATCACTTAATGCCGGAATCAAGCCTGCGGGCAGCTATGCTGTAAGCGCCAAGGTCGATGAGAGCAACCTGATCATTGAGCAGAATGAGGCGAACAACAGCTACAGCCATCCGTCTCTACTTGCGGTCAGCCCGATTTCAAGCTCGGATCTTACCGGGACTGTCTCCTGGATTCCGGCCACACCAGTTGCGGGCAGCAGCGTCGGCTTTACCGCAAGTATTAAGAATCAGGGCAGCATTGCTTCGGCAGGCGGAGCCCATGCGGTTACGGTAGTCCTCAAAAACGCTGCCGGGGCCACTGTGCAGTCATTTAACGGCTCTTACAACGGAGTGATTGCTGCCGGACAGACCGTTCAAATCTCCATCCCCGGGACCTGGACTGCTGTGAACGGCAATTATAATGTGACGGTTACTGTAGCTGCTGACGGCAATGAAGCGGCTTCCAAGCAGACGAATAACAGCAGTACTGCGGGGCTTGTTGTCTATGCGCTGCGTGGAGCAAGTATGCCCTACAGCAAATATGATACTGAGGATGCCGTTAGGGGCGGGGCAGCGGCGCTGAGAACGACACCGACCTTTGACCAGGCGCTGACCGCCTCGGAGGCTTCGGGCCAGAAGTATATTGCCCTTCCGTCGAACGGCTCCTATGCCGAATGGACCGTCAGATCCGGCCAGGGCGGGGCAGGAGTAACCATGCGCTTCACGATGCCGGATTCCTCAGACGGTATGGGTCTGAACGGCTCGCTGGATGTGTATGTCAACGGCAGCAAAGCCAAGACAGTCGCGTTAACCTCTTACTATAACTGGCAGTACTTCTCGGGTGATATGCCTTCTGATTCACCGGGGGGCGGACGTCCGCTGTTCCGTTTTGATGAAGTGCACTGGAAGCTGGATACGCCGCTTCAGGCAGGGGACAAGATCCGCATCCAGAAGAATAACGGCGATGCCTACGAATACGGTGTGGACTTCCTGGAGATTGAGCCGGTTCCTGCCGTCATCGCCCGTCCGGTGAATGCGGTATCCGTTACCGACCACGGAGCTATAGCCAACGACGGTAAGGATGATCTCCCTGCTTTTAAGGCCGCAGTCACTGCAGCTGTTGCCGCTAACAAAACACTATATATTCCCGAGGGAACGTTCCATTTAGGCGGAATGTGGGAAATCGGCTCGGTCAGCAGCAAAATCAACAACATTACCGTCACCGGCGCCGGCATTTGGCATACGAATATCCAGTTCACCAATCCGAATGCGGCAGGCGGGGGCATCTCGCTGCGTGTCACCGGGAAGCTGGATTTCAGCAATGTCTATATGAACTCCAATCTGCGCTCGCGTTACGGACAGAATGCCATTTATAAAGGCTTCATGGACAATTTCGGGACTAATTCCATCATCCGCGATGTGTGGGTGGAGCATTTTGAATGCGGGATGTGGGTAGGGGATTATGCGCACACACCGGCTATTTATGCCACGGGACTGGTAGTAGAAAATAGCCGGATCCGAAACAATCTCGCCGACGGGGTCAATTTCGCGCAGGGCACCAGTCATTCAACCGTACGCAACAGCAGCATCCGCAATAACGGGGACGACGGGCTTGCCGTATGGACCAGCAATACAAATGGAGCCCCGGCCGGCGTGAATAATACGTTCTCGTACAACACGATTGAGAATAACTGGCGGGCTGCCGCGATAGCCTTCTTCGGAGGAAGCGGGCATAAAGCGGATCATAACTACATCATTGATACGGTTGGCGGCTCCGGTATCCGGATGAATACGGTGTTCCCGGGCTATCATTTCCAGAATAATACAGGCATTGTGTTCTCGGATACAACGATCATTAACAGCGGCACCAGCCAGGATCTTTACAACGGTGAAAGGGGGGCCATCGACCTGGAAGCCTCCAATGATGCGATCAGGAATGTAACCTTTACCAATATTGACATCATCAACACCCAGCGTGATGCGATCCAGTTCGGCTATGGCGGCGGGTTCCAGAACATCGTATTTAACAGCATTAATATTAACGGTACAGGACTCGACGGGATTACAGCCTCACGCTTCTCCGGACCGCATAAAGGTGCTGCCATCTATACGTATACCGGCAACGGATCAGCGACCTTCAACAATCTTACAACAAATAATATTGCCAATCCGGATTTGAACTACATCCAGTCCGGCTTTAATCTGACCATCAATAATTGACGGTTGCGGCCGGACAGCAGGGAGGAGGGGGCCATCAGGCCCTCTCTTTTTTGGCAAAAAAACAGGAAACCGGTTTCTGCAGGCCTAATCAGCAGTATGAGTGAGCATTACTCAGGTATTCTCATGGATTTTAGCTCAAAAGATCCATTGACCGCGCTCCGTCCCGGATACTATAATCAGAATCAGGAAAAATTCATTGGAGCAAAGGCGGCAGAAGCCGCTTTATTTCACACTAATCTTGCAAGCGCATACAATGAAGCTTTTCCGTCAGTCCGCGGGGGTGATGGATGGTTTAGTGCAGGTAGCTATAGCCGATTGCCGGGTAATCTCGTATTCTTATTTTTGCAAACGTTTGCGCGGTTAGCTTTGTTTTCAACCATTTGAGCAGGAGGTAGTCTATTTGGTAAAACATAAAACGAGGCGTTTTCTTTCCTGGTTAGTCATTTTTGCGCTCTGCTTCAGCTTGTTCGGTGTATCAGGCGGAGCATCCGCCAGCAATACCAACTATACCGTTACTTACACCAACAGTACCGCAACAGCTGTTACCCTGCACTGGACGGCCAACAACTGGTCAAGTATTACAGACACTGCAATGACAAGAAACGGAACGACCTTCACGGCTAACCTATCAGTTGCTGAAGGAGCTACCCTGACGTACTGCTATCACATCACCGCACCAACCGACAGCTGGGACAATAACGGCGGCAAAAACTGGACCGTAACCATCCCCTCTGCCGGCAGATATGAAGCGGAGAATGCAGCATTAACTGGCGGGGCAAAAGTAAACACCAATCATACCGGCTACTCGGGAGCGGGCTTTGTGGACGGGTATACGGCCAGCGGGGCAGCTACAGCTTTTACAGTGCAGGCTTCTGCCGCAGGCACCTACAACACGACCCTGCGTTATGCGAACGCGACAGGCAGCAGCAAGACGGTATCTGTCTATGTGAACGGGACCCGAATTAAGCAATCCACATTCCCGAGTCTGAGCAGCTGGGATACCTGGGCCGACCAGACAGAGTCCCTTAATCTGCAGGCGGGCAGCAACACCATCACCTACAAATACGATTCAGCGGACAGCGGAAATATTAATATCGATTATGTAACGGTGCTGCCGGGAACAACACCAACACCAACACCAACGGCAACTCCGGTGCCTACAGCCCAGCCTACAGCCCAGCCTACAGCAACTCCATCTGCTACTCCTTCACCAACTCCAGTGGTTACACCATCACCAACGCCTGTACCCACAGCAACTCCCACACCTACGAATACACCAACAGCAACTCCTACACCTGCAGTAACCCCTACACCTAGCCCTACAGTCAGCCCGACACCTGCAGCAGGCATTACAGTCCATGTGAAAAAGCCGTCCGGCTGGAATTCGGCAATGCGCATCCATTACTGGAACCTGAGTCCAGCATCGGTACCTGTCAGCGGAGCCTGGCCCGGCATTCTGATGAAATCCGACGGGAACGACTGGTACAGCTATACCATTCCCGGTGCAGCAAGCACCAGCCTGATTTTTAACGACAGCAACGGCAAACAGACAGGCGATTTAACCCGCAATGTAAAAGAAAGCTGGTATTATACAGACAACGTCTGGTATACCGCGAATCCGGAGGCGCTGAAGACACCGGTCATCACGGTCTCACCGGCTCCAAAAACATACGATGCTGCACAAACGGTTGCACTTACCAGCAGCAATACCGGCGACAAAATCTACTATACAACCAACGGCTCCACACCGACGGCAGCCTCGTCCTTATATACAGCTCCTATTCAGGTTTCGTCCTCAATGACGATCAAAGCGTTTGGTGTTAATGCGGACGGCGTGGCCGGCACTGTGGTCTCTTTTGCCTATGTGATTGATCTGAATGCCGATCTTCAGCCGCCGGTCATTACGCCGAACCTGCCGGTAGGACAGAACGCTGCCGCGGTCAATGTCTCTTTTAACATCAAAGACAACAAAGCTGGAACGGTAACCGCCTACTATACGGAGGACGGCACAGAGCCTACGACCGGCTCCAAAGTGTATCTTACAGGTAACGTGTTTGCCGGGCTGACCGGCCCGCAGATCCTGATCGCCAAGACGACAACCCTGAAATTCCTCGTTATTGACGCCGCCGGCAACCGGACGGTCCAAAGCTTCGTCTACAGCATCGGCAGCAAGGGGGATTTCCGCGAGGATTCGATTTACTTTGTGATCACTTCACGTTTCTATGACGGCGATACCAGCAACAACGCCCACTCCTGGGACGATGCCAAGGCCGGCAACCCGGATTCCGATCCGGCCTGGAGAGGGGATTTCAAGGGGCTGATCCAAAAGCTTGACTACATCAAAGCGCTCGGCTTCAGTGCCATTTGGATTACACCTGTCGTGCAGAACGCCAGCGGCTATGATTATCACGGCTATCACGCGATTAATTTTGCCAAAATCGATCCGCGGTACGAGTCCGCAGGCGCGTCCTACCAGGAGCTGATCAACGCCGCACATGCCAAGGGCATTAAGGTCATTCAGGATATCGTCGTCAATCATACCGGCAACTTCGGCGAGGAGAACCTGTTCCCGATGTTCAAGAAGGATGAGACCAAGCCGGACACGATTGCGAATCTGCTCAAAATAACCAACAAGCTGCCGGCCAACTACGATTCCATGACCCCGGACCAGCAATATCAGGCCAGACTGGCCCTGATGAAGACTGCTGAGACCAACAACAATATCTATCACACTGAAAAAAGCCTCTCCTGGGAGTCGTACACCGTCCAGACCGGACAAATCGCCGGGGATTGTGTGGACCTCAATACGGAGAATCCTGTGGTCAACCAGTATCTGATCGACAGCTACAACCAGTATATCGATATGGGCGTTGACGCTTTCCGGGTGGATACGGTGAAGCATGTCAGCCGGTATATTTTTAACAAATACTTTGTTCCGGCGTGGAAGGAAAGAGGGGGCTCCAACTTCTTTATCTTCGGCGAGGTCGCTACCCGTTACAGAGATGTCTGGAACAGCGGCATCCCGGCAATCTCCACACCGTTCTACACCTGGAAATCGGCAAAGGCCTACCCTGGTGATGGTCAAAATGACTACGCTTCCAACAAGCTGTCCGTTGAACAGGAATGGGCGGATAACGCTACAACGGCGGGCCAGCCGACGTCGAACAATGCTTTTCTGATCGGCAACACTTATCATGCTCCGGACTATTCGATGAAATCAGGGATGGATGTAATCGACTTCCCGATGCACTGGGCGTTCAAAACAGCGCAGGAAGCGTTCAGCATGCGCAGCGGCGACCAGTTCTATAATGATGCTACCTGGAACGTGACCTATATCGATTCACATGACTATGCCCCTGACCAGGCACCGGAAAATCAGCGGTTTGCGGGAACACAGGACACCTGGGCTGAGAATCTCGCGCTGATGTTCACCTTCCGCGGCATCCCGGCTATCTACTATGGCTCTGAGATCGAGTTCCAGAAGGGGAAAGTAATCGACGTCGGCCCGAATGCGCCGCTCAGTACGACAGGACGCGCGTATTTCGGCGATCACATTGAAGGCAGCGTCACCGTACAGGATTTTGGAAGATATACGAACGCTACAGGTACACTCGCTGAATCTCTGGATCATCCGCTGGCTAAGCACATCCGTCAGCTTAATCTGATCAGAAGAGCTGTGCCTGCCCTGCAAAAGGGACAATACTCCACAGAGAATGTCAGCGGCAATCTGGCATTCAAAAGAAGATACACTGACGCGTCCAAAGGCATCGACAGCTTCGCGCTCGTGACGATTTCCGGCAATGCCACCTTTACAGGTATTCCGAACGGGACTTATGTTGATGCAGTAACAGGGGACAGCAAAAATGTAACGAACGGAACCATTACGCTGAACTGCTCCGGCAAAGGCAATGCAAGAGTCTACGTGCTGAACGGAAGCGGCGGAATCGGTGTGAGCGGAACGTATCTGAAATAGACACCTGGTATGTAGAACATATTACGCAAATTCGCATAAATTATGGGGCAGCCGAATACGGCTGTCTTTTTTCAAATATACAAAGGCGCATGTGGTAAAATAGATAAGCAATTATCAAGCACGAAAAGAGTGAAATTATGCGGATTGGTTTTTTTGACTCCGGAATCGGCGGAATTACGGTGCTGCACCAGGCCTTGAAGCTTCTGCCGAATGAAGATTACCTGTTCTATGCAGATACGCAAAATGTCCCCTACGGAGAGAAAACAAAGGAAGAAGTGAAACAATATATATTTGAGGCTGTGCAGTTCATTGCCGGCCAGCAGGTAAAAGCACTCGTCATTGCTTGCAACACGGCAACCAGCGTGGCAATTGAGGAGCTGCGTGAGCGGTATGCTTTTCCGATCCTCGGGATTGAACCGGCTGTGAAGCCGGCTGTGCAGAAATGGGAGGTTCACCGCAAAAAGGTGCTCGTCCTGGCCACTAATCTGACGCTAAAAGAAGAAAAGTTCAACAACCTGGTCAAGCGGCTGGACCATCAGGATATTGTCAACTGTCTGGCGCTGCCGGGTCTGGTAGAGTTTGCCGAGCGCCATCAGTTTAATGAAGAGCTGGTCGGCAGCTATCTGCGGCAGGAGTTGTCACAGTTTGATCTATGCCAGTATGGTACGGTTGTGCTCGGCTGCACCCATTTTCCTTATTTCACTGATGTGCTCCGGGACTTGTTCCCGGAAGGCACCGATCTGATCTCGGGCAGCCTGGGCACGGCGAAGAACCTGAAGCGGATACTGGACAAAAATGAACTGCTGGAGAGCGGCAGCGGGGATATTGTCTTTTATCAGTCGGGGGTAAGGGTAGAGGATACAGGTACCTTGGAGCGCTACGGGCAGCTGCTGGCAATGATGGATGAGCGGTAGACATGTTTGCTGTGATTGAGCAAAGGCCGCTTTCCTGCTATACTTTGGGCATGTGAACGGAATAGGGGGTTAACCCGATGGCATTGAATAACTGCTCATTAGCTAGGCTGTCCTCATGCAAAGCCTGATCAGGGGCGATACTTTGCGTGGGGTGCGATAAAAGACAATAATTCAGTCGCCCAAACTAGATTTTATCGTTTCTAATAGTAGGCTTTGCACCGGTATGAGAGTAACTATCATATCTAAGGGGCGAAAACCTATGAATACACCATTTATTAGAAACCATCAATTTAACGTGATTAAGAAGCAGGCGGATTTCCTGCAGAACACGCTGCGGACGGTTGCAGACCGGAGAGTGCTGGAGACGGTGAGGTACACTGCGGCTGACACGGTGGTTAATGCTTTTACTGAACTGACTGCGGACCAGCGGGAGCTGCTTGAGCAGATTTCGGCCTTTGAGTCAGGTTATGACTTTCAGCGCTTTCTTGACAGTATGGAGCCGCTCATGGTCCCTTATCCGGACGTTACGCTGAAGCAGATCCAGAAGCTTTTTCCCAAGACCAAGAAGCTGAAGGTACCTGATCTGAGTACAATTGATTTCCGGTACATCACCTATCTGAGCTGGGTAGACATCGCTGCCAACAAGCTGTTCATTGTCTATCCGTATGAAGGCCAGTTCATTGGAATTGAAGGAAGGCTTCTACCCGTGAACAAGAAGGGATACTGCCTGTTCTGCAACCGGCATCAGGAGCTTGCCTTTCTCTCGGTGTCAACCAAGCCTGTGCATGCCTCGCAGGACAACATCGCCTCTGTGGGGCAGTATGTCTGCATGGACAATCTTGCCTGTAATCATAGCATTACGAGCACAGAAGCATTGGAGCGGTTCGTGCGGTCTGTGCGCAAGCCATAATCAGATTAAGAGACGGCTGCCCTTAGCGGGCAACCGTCTTTTTTGCATTTGTGTGACCATAGCGGTGCAGGATAAGGGTAATGATGTCTGGAAAGCTGATTTCCCATGAAGGATCGATTAAAGGAGCGATAATCCATGATCGTAACATTAACTGTGAACCCTAGCGTAGATGCCAGTACCGGAATTGATAACGTTGTAGCGGAGCATAAAATGAAGTGCAGGCAAGCGACCTATAAACCGGGCGGTGGCGGTGTAAATGTTGCAAGAGCGGTGCGACGTCTAGGCGGCGAATCTCTGGCGGTTTATGCTTCAGGCGGCCTGCACGGGCAGCTGATCGGCAGCATGCTGGATGAAGAAGGCGTGTCTTGGCAGACCGTACCGATCACAGGACAGACCCGCGAGAATCTGATTGTGCTGGAGGAATCGACAGGGAAGCAGTTCCGTTTTGATATGCCCGGTCCGTCCTTTATTGAAAAGGACTGGGAAGCCTGCCTGCAGGCACTTAAGGAGCTCGAAGCCGTACCGGACATGATTGTGGCCAGCGGGAGTCTTCCGCCGGGATGCCCGAAGGATTTTTACGGGAAGGTCGCGGAGATTGCTAAAGCCCGGAAGGTCCGGATCGTCGTTGACACGTCGGGTGAAGCGCTCCAGAAGGCCGCTGACGCCGGTGTCTATCTGCTGAAGCCCAATCTGCGGGAGCTCGAGGACCTTAGCGGAAGATCCATCAGTAACCACCAGGAGGCCGAAGCCGCCGCGCTAAGCCTGATCGATGAAGGGCGTACGGAGGTCGTGGTGATTTCCCTGGGAAGTGAAGGGGCTCTGCTGGTGACAAAAGAGGGCTCAGAGCATATCCAGTCACCAAAGGTAAAGGTAGCCAGCGTTGTCGGTGCCGGGGACAGCCTCGTGGGCGGGCTGGTGTACAGCTTATCCCAGGGGCATCCGCTCAGGGAAGCGGTCAGATATGGCGTGGCTGCAGGTGCTGCGGCAGTGATGAATCCGGAGCGCGAGCTCTGCAGACGGGAAGATACGGAACGATTGTACAGGGAAATGAAATAACAAATAACACGTGTGGTAATGCGTTGAGAGGAGTCCGGAATCCGGGCTTCTCTTTTTTTGGTGAGGAAGCATACATCCGCCGGCTGCTAATACAGCAATCTTGCAAAAGTACAGTAACATTTCAGTGTGCGGCGTGCTATCTTTGGGCTGTTGGATCTCAATATTCAGTTAAGAGGAGGAGGTTGCCGGATTGTTGTGAATACGTTTACATTGGGCGGGGTTGTGCAGGATCTGCCAGCATGGTTTGCTAACATTTAAATGAGGGAGGCGGAAGTTTTGAACAGACTGAAAAAATGGAAGCTGGCGGCCGTTATAATGGCCATGCTGACTCTGGTACCGGCGGGAGCGGGTAGTGCGGCACCGGTGCTGGAGGCAGTTCCTTTTCCGATGGATTCGAGCAATGTGGCCGGATGGTGGTCACCGCTTGCTACGTACGGGCTGGGGTTTGAGTATGCTTACATAGCTTATAATGCTCCGGGATCTATTCCGGGAAAACATACGGTTGCTATTGCACGACGGGACAATGACGGGAATTGGAGCAAGCTTCCGCTTATGGACGGGAATGTACCTGCAGAATATCTTGACGATCTTGGTCATAATCAGCCATCGGTGGCCAGAGACGGAAGCGGCAGGTTTCATGTGTTTGCTTCCATGCACAGTAATCCCTGGCGGTATTACCGCTCAGATACGGTGGGCGGCATTCCCCAGAATCACTCGGATGAACTGCCTCAGGGCATGACAGTAACCTATCCGGTGGTGACTACGGCTCCAAACGGGGATTTGTATTTAATGGTGCGTGCAGATAAAGATCCGGCCGGCAAAAGAGATGCAGTGCTTTTCCGCTGGAACAATGCCGATTCGGTGTGGACTCAGGTCAAAGTGATTGCTACCCACCTGAACCGGTCTGTCTATCCGGATGATCTGGTGTTTGATTCCAATGGGGATCTGCACATTCTGTTTGAATGGGCGCATTTTGCCGCCAGTCCGCTGCGTCATCAGCTGTCCTATTTAAAATACAGCCCGGCTGCGAACGAATTTACCAAAGCGGATGGAACAGTGGTAACAACGCCGGTGACTCTGACTACAGCAGACATTGTGCAGCCTTTGGCTCCTGGTGAAGCCTATGTACAGAGCGGGAGCGATCCGGGCGGACCAGGCGTTCAAAGCGCAAAAATGACTATCGATTCTGCCAATCGGCCAGTGATCGCTTACCGTTACCGTGAAGCAGGCAGTACAAGCTTTGCGGTCAAAATGGCTACTTACGATGCTTCAGGCTGGAACCTGCAGACCGTTTTTGACGCAGCACCGACTAATGCAGCTATAGATGTAACTTGGGCAAGTAATGCGGCAAGAATCTATTATGTAAAAAGCAGCGGAACGGACCGCGCCTTCATGGCAGTTCATACAGGCGGCAGCTGGGCTGAAACCTCGCTTGCTCCGGGCATCCCGATTGAGCGGCTTGCAGTGGACCGCAGCCCCAAGGGCATTGATATCCTGTATCTGGTGGATGTGACGAATCTGAAGCTTTATTATGGGCGGAATAACTAAGGCCGTGCAACGGATGGAAATGGATGATGCAATATAACTGTACGGATGAGCAGGGTGAGGCTAGTGAATTAACGGTGCTCATATGATGAAGGGCAGCTGATGCATTTAAGCACTGGCTGCCTTTACATTTTATATAGATCAGAACGGGATAGGGTATATTAGGAAAAACATATTTATCCATACGAAATGGAAGATTTTCCGGGTGCTATAATTTAATATAGTCATATTTATCCATGTTGATGAGGGCTTAGTACAAAGCTTAGGCTGCAGTCTTGGAGATTCACAAATCTGCCAACAGCCGTGTAAAGTGCAGGCAGGGATTGGATTCCGAAGTCTAGAATATAGTCGTAATCCCATAAGTTGGATATACTGATCATGGTAGAACCGTAATTAGCTTTTTTATAAAAGGAGTGCTGCTGATCATGAATTTTGAATTTGACAGTGAAATTAAGATGCTGGAAGGTAAAATGAAATGGAAAGTGATTTATTTCCCATACTCCGTTCAGGAATTATTCAACACCAGCGGTAAGATACCCGTACAAATCTCAGTGGATGGTCACAAGTTCGAGCATACCTTGCTGCCGTCAAAAAACGGGCATTATTTAGTTTACAATGAATTTATCCGCAGAGAAGTGCGTAAAGAGTTGGGCGACCAGCTTCATGTTGTTTTAACCAAATGTGAGGAAAAGCGTGAAGTAACCGTACCGGATAACATATTACAGACCCTGGAGGATCACCAGCTTCTGGACCAGTTCCTGGGTCAGCCTGATTATATCAAGCGGGAGCAGCTTAATCACATCGAATTGGCCAAAAAGGATGAGACGAAAAACAACCGGATTCTGGCTCTAATGAAGAAGCTTAAGGAGAAATGATAAAACAATCAAGAATAATATAATATAAGGATAATATATGGTAAAAATGTGCAAATTGATATTGAAGGGTTAGTTGAAATTGTGCGAATCAGCGGTTAGTTAAACCGGTAAGCCGGAACTGGATTAGAATTGAATTTCAATATAAGTAAAAGCATTAGTAGCAACATAAAACACCAAAAAATAAACAACAACAATCAAACAACTAAAGAAAATAAAATCAAAACTAAATCAGAAATAAAAAACAATACTCAGAAAAAAAATAATACAAAGAAGAAAGACATAGAGCACTTAAATTACATAATATTCACATTACTGAAACATTCGGATTCAGCCATAAAATAGCCTAAATCAGCCTGGTCCGGATTGTTTACTTACTACTTCTTCACAAAACCCGTATTTTGTACATATGTAGTTGGGTTAGATTTGGGGCTCTTCAACCAGCTTATATCTTTGTCATTACGACTGATGATTGACACAAAGTCCCCTGGTTGCAAACGCAAAAACTCCTCCCAAGTTATCTACCTATTTTACGACTGGGAACAACACTCTTAATGGTCTTTAATTTGACCCATATTATGGCCAAGTGCCTACATTGTCTACAAAAAAACAACTCATTAGGAGTTGTTTTAATAATCATGCTTCTTTAAATAAGAACTTATGTAAATTATCAATTCATATTTTGGACATTCAATGTATATCAGTGCCAGTACGTAGGATTTCTTTTTATGTTATCGCCTTATTCTATCTCCCCCTGCTAATTCGCTAACGATCTGCCCAATCGGTTTTGTCAGTAAAGAATACAGGATAGCCGCATTCTCCTTATTGCTCAGTATTTCTTTGGATTTGAAATCGACAGAGCCGTCGGCCTCTTTCTTTATGTCTGGTCCATGCCATCCCAGCGCCACAGCCATTCTTACGGCTGGTAATGCCCATTCGTCCGTTTGTCCAGCCAACTGCACATCCTGGAAGAGCTCATCCGGATATAATTGTCTTATCAATCTCCACTGGATTACCGCTGCCTCCTGACGTGATATGACCCGATCCGGTTGAAACTTGCCGTCAGCGGTTCCTGTGATCATACCCAGCTCAATGGCTGCCTGAATATATGCGGCATTAGGATGTCCTTCTATATCAGCAAATGCCATCTTAACAGTCTTACTTCCGCTTAATCCGCTACACTCCAGCGTAAGCCTTACATATTCTGAACGGGTTATCCCTGCATCAGGCTTGAAGCTAAGAGATGGATCATTCGGATAATAGCCTAAGGATTGCAGCATCATAATTGGTTCTGCATACGGATGAGCTTTGGTCACATCCAAATAGCCTGCTGTGTCCAGTCCCTTTTGCTCATATGCCAAAGGATTTAGGTTAGCCTCTTTTAGATAAGTGACTTTTCCGGTATCATCCCGCTCAAATCCAGTAAAATATCCGGTCAATTCATCTACAAAAAGATTGTCGTCTATCTGCTTTAATTCACGCATACCCAGATATGCATCATTGATAGTAAGCGTATTTTCTTTTACAGTAACGGTAGAAACAAAATTTTTCAAACGCAGATCAGTATAATAACCAGTGAATGGCTCGAGATCTGCGCCATTCTGAGGTTCAAAGGGATTAAACGCTGCAGGTGTGGCATATTGCGGAAAGAAGGTCTGGATAAATGCAGGATAGAACATGTTCCGCAACCCGCTGGTCTGATTGTAAGCAATAAACACACCTGTTTTCTGTTCAGGCATTAAGAACATATATGAGCTGAAACCCATTAAGTCCCCTGCCTTGGTTAGTATTTCAGGACTGCTGCCTGCACCAGGAAATTGAAACGGCGCTTCGAATCCATATGTAGTATCAGGAATATTCGGATGGATAGCTGAACGGTATTCCTGCATAGCCTCGACGGAGCTTTCGGCCAAGATACGAGCATTTCCGGTCCCGCCGTTAAGAAAAGCATTCATAAACATACCGATATCATTGGCAGTAGATAACATTCCACCATGCGGCATTACGGTTGGTTGTACTGTATACAAGTCTAAAGGGTCTCCTGCAGCATTATAGGCTGTTGCAAGGTCTTTCTTCAATGGTCCTTCCAACATAAACCCGCTTTTATTCATGTTCAGCGGATTAAAAATATGTTTATTCATATAATCCTCAAAGCGCTCCCCGCTGACCTTCTCTACTACCAGACCCAATAGTAAAGATGCGAAATTGTCATACATGTATGATGTGCCGGGTTCACGGACTACAGAAGGCATATGCTGATGCACATAATCCTCTATGGTCATTTTGTTCTCAAAATCGTAGCTAATCATTTCCAGACGGGAATCACTGGTCAGGAACCCCGAGGTATGAGTGAGCAGATGCTCTACCGTTACCGGCGTATTAAATGGATTCTCGAAGTTCATTGGACCTGTATAGATTTGAAAATCTGCATTCAGATCGACTTTCCCCTGCTCGACTAACTGCATTACAGCTACTGCAGTAAAAGTTTTGGTTACTGAAGCCATCCGGAAGACCGTTTGGACAGGATCTGCCTCTGTTTCGAGTGATTTGTCTGCATAGCCGAAGCCTTCTTTCGCGACTATCTTTCCATCCTTGACGATAGAGACAACGGCACCCGAGAGCTGCGCCTGTACCTCTTCGCTGTTGAAAAATTGTTGCAGAAATGCCTCTGCATTCTCTGCCGTTAGTTGTTTAGCCTGCCCGGAAGCAGAAACAGAAGAAAGCGCAGATGCCTGCACAGCAGGATTGATAATAGTCAGGGTTAAAACAGCGGCAAGACAGGTTAATATGCATATCCTGGTGAGCCTGCGAAAAGATAATAAATTCAATAGAATCACTCCTTTTTATATAAGGAATTATTTACACTGTCTGCTTACTTCCCGGTAATACGCCATATGCTGTACCAGCCAAATGATACCCAAAACGATAATAGGTAACGGAGCAAAGCCGAATATCACAGAATAGAGTACAAAAATTAAGATTCCAGCTAATAGCATTTTACTGGTAGCTTTATATGCGGAGTAAGCAGAACGGTAGACGATCCAGCGCTCGCCTTCATCCATATTGGCAAACAGCTCACGTTCAGCTTCTTTCTGACTGCCGGTGTTAAAATTTAACATTCGGTTTGGATAAACCTTGTTAAAAACTTTAACAGTACGCTTCTGCAGGTACACAGCAATAAACAGCATGACCCAACTGCAGACCAGGTTAACCAACATGTAAGTAGTATTATTGTCGTTCAACTGGCCTCCATCTAAAGCAAGGGCTATAGCAAGAAACAGCCAGATAATACTAACAATAGTGTTATAAGTGCTTATTTTGAGAAGGGTACTCAGCAGCTTCTCTTTCGGAGTCATTGGCAAGTCTATATCCTCATGTTCACCATTCATGGTATGTAAGCGAGAGAGACCTTTCACATTCCAAACCAATAGCACAAGGACAATGAACGCCAGTAAACCAAACAAGAGATCATATTCATACAAAAAGGAAATAGTGAAGTCGACATCCTGAGGAACTTTAATTAGATCTAGTGCCAACAAAGAGCCAATAACAGCCCCAAGCATCGCCCAAAGCATAATTCTCGTCACTCTCTGTACATTCAATTGTTTATTAGTTTTATCCATTACTGACACGCTCCTCTTATTACTCATCCTGAATTGAAAAAACATCTTCAACCAGTACTCCAAACACTGCAGCTATCTTCAGACCCAGCAGCACCGAAGGAGAATAGTCCCCTCGTTCAATTAGCGCAATAGTCTGCCGTGAAGCACCTACTCGTTTAGCAAGCTCTTCTTGTGATAACCGGTCCCTCGCCCTCAATTCACGGACTCGGTTTCCTAATTTACCCAATTCGTTCACCTCCTGGTTTGAATTGTACATAATTCGTTGCGAAATGTAAATGATAATATACAAAATGAATAGGATAATATACAAACATACAAAAAATATCCGAAAATTATGCAACTTTTATTCCAAAATGAGCCCTATTTTTCGTATTAAGGATTCCTTGCCCGGGGGTATATGTACATAGCTCAGGTACTCGACTGGAGGCAGGCTCGTTTCACTTCAGAACAATCGTGATAAAGCGACCGCGTTATGACCCCTGCGTAAAGACACAAAAAAATAAACCATTCTGATATCGGGTTTATTGGTATACTCGCGTCCACAGAGAACTTTATTTAAAGGCTATCACTTTATAGGTGTTGTTATAGCCTTAGTTGCTGTGCTCTCATCTGTCTATTTCTTTGCATCAAATAATTAATCTGCAATGAAAATTAGGTGAATTATAAAATATAATAAATAGGGCAGCCATTGCATAATTGTAATTGGGCTTAATAATTTCACGAATTTCAAAACAAAACAAGCACCTGGCGATGCCAAGTGCTTGTTTGCTTTGTCAGTTTATAACCAGCTCTTACCTGTGAGGAAACACCATCTTCTCGGCGTTGCCTACTTCAAATTGTACGGCTTCGTCGTAGCCGAGGCCCTTGGCCTTCTCGATCATTTCTGCCTTGAGCTGATTGTAATGCTCCTCGTTCTTGGAGAAAATCATCTTCCAGGAGTATTCCTTGATAATCTTGCCGATGCCGTCAATCTTCTGCTGCAGCTGCGCTGGTACGGTTACCGGAGTTTCGGTAGTAAAGAACGGCTTTGAAACTTCGATCATATTGTTTTTAACAAAATAGTCCTTCGCTGTCATGACGCCCGTCGCTTCGCGCCAGCTCTTCGTGACTGGATCAGGATCGTGATTCAGCGTGGAAGGCCAGAGATTATAGTCATAGGTCTCTCCGGTATCGGGATTGATGTTCGTCAGCTTCAGTGTCGTATTGTTGATCTGGTTCGTGCCGTCCTTGAACGTACCGCCGCCGAGTTCTGCCGGTACCGGCTCGGCATTGGCCGGCAGCGCCTTCCAGCCGAAGTCTGTTACGAACGGCTTACCGCTTTCGTCAATATCCCAGGCCAAGCCTTTCGGGCCGTAGTTGGATTCCATTACGCCTTCCGGAGAGTACAGCCAGCTCAGGAATTCCATGATCCGCTCAGGTTCTTTGGCTTTCGAGCCGATGGCCCACACGCGGTTGCCGCCATAAGGACTCTGACCGTAAGAGGTGACCTTTTCTTCTGCAAACGGCACCAGCGCAAAGCCTTTGCCCTCTGCCGTACGCTCAGGCGTGTTATACACGTTATCCACCCAAGGGAAATGCGAGAAGAATACTTGGCCGTCCTTGATCTTGTTGGATACATCGGAGAACTTCTGCGTCAGGGAGTCCGGGTCAAGCAGTCCCATCTGGTTGGCGTCGAAATAGAATTTCAGGCCCTGCAGATAATAGCCGTCTTCATCAAGCACGCCCTGCCATTCATCTTTATTCTGATGGGTCAGGATCATTCCCGCCGGGTTCAGGCCGTCGCCTTCATTGTACCCGTGGAACTGGGCAATGACTTTAGCCAGTGTCATATAACTGCCGTCCCAGTCGGACCAGAGTGAGATGCCGTAAGTCGGACGGCCGTTCTCGCTCTTCGGCTCGAGCTCCTGCATCTGCTTCAGCAGCGGCAAATAATCGTTCAGCGTCTTGATTTCAGGACTGCCAAGCTTCTGGTACAAATCCCAGCGCAGGTTCGGCCCGTAGTTCATCGTCGCTCCTTCGGATGGTCCTTCACCGGTCCCTACATCGAAGCCCACGCCATAGACAGAGGTGCCGCCACCGAACTGCTTTTTATTGGCTTCGATCGCTTCTGGCGCATTGTCCAGTAAGCCTTGCCCGTATTGCTTCAGCATATCATCCTTGGTCCAGTCCAGCAGCAGGCCGGCTTTGATCGCATCCTGATAATCCTTGCCGTTGGTGCCGAATACAACAAGGTCCCCAAGATCGCCTGAGGCCATCATTGTGGCAATTTTCTGCTGTCCGCCTGCCAGATTGGAGGCAATAATGTTCAGCTTGATATTGAACTTATCCTTGACCAGCTTGGCGAACCAGCCCGGCTGCTCACCGGCATAGTTGGCCAGCATCGAGAAGACATCGATCGTGATCTCTTCCCTGCCTGCCGTCCCGGACCCGCTGCCCTCCCCCGGTGCTGCGGATGAAGATGTATTTTTACCATTGTTAGATGAACTATTGTTGTTCCCATTGCCGCACGCAGAAGTAAATACAAGCGTTGCGCACATAACGCTGAGAAGTGCCGTTCCAAGCCATTTCTTTTTCATATTGCTGACTTCCTCCCCTTGTGTATACTGTTGGTCTTAAGCTTCCTCAGATTTCCGGGTAATTCCGCCTCACCCCCTTTAAGAACAACTCAGCCGATCTTAGCCTTTAACAGCGCCGATCATAATCCCCTTCACGAAGAACCGCTGGAAGAATGGATAGACTAGCAGAATTGGCAGGACGACGACCATGGATACTGTGGTACGGATTGAGGTCGGCGTTGCCATGTTGGCCAGGTCGATATTTACGGCCCCGGTGGTTTGCTTCATCAGCTGAGCGATCGAGGTGGCCTCGTTCATGTACCGGTACAGGATGAACTGAAGCGTGAACAGCTTCTGGTCCGTTACGAGAAACAACGTATCCGTAAAGCTGTTCCACTGGCTCACTGATGAGAAGATCGCGATGGTGGCCAGTATCGGTGTGATGAGCGGAAAGATAATGCTTGTGAATATCTTAAAATGACCAGCTCCGTCAATCTGAGCGGATTCTTGCAGGGCAACCGGTGTGGACTCAACAAAGGTTTTGACCAGAATGATGAAGAATGGCTGTACTATAGCCGGAAGAATGTAAGCCAGGAAGTTGTTGGTCAGGCCCAGGTGCAGCATAGTCAGATACCAAGGAATCAGCCCGGCGTTGAAGTACATCGTAATGACGAGGAACCGGTACCAGAACCTGCGGCCCCACATCTGCTTGGTGAACAGATAGCCGAGAAAAGCGGAAGCGGCAACGGTCAGCAGCGTACCGAGCAGCGTCCGGCCGAGCGACACCAGCGCCGCCTGCCCCAGACCGGGTATTTTGAACACATCGATATAGTTGGTCAGATGCAGCCCCTTCGGATAGAACATGACCAGTCCCCTGCTGCTGAGGTCGTTGTTGCTAATCGTATTGATGAACAGATAATAGAAAGGAAATACGCATATGAGCGTGATGAGGGCAAAGACGGCATAGTTAAAGAAGTGGAACCATGAGAATTTCTCTTTGACGGACATAGGGTCTCAACTCTCCTTTTTCAGGTCTGCTGGTTAAAAGATGCTGTCGCCGCGGATGACTTTGGACAGGGTGTTGGCAATAAACAGCAGGAACAGGCTGACCAGGGATTTCAGCATACTGACAGCGGTTGCAAAGCCGAAGTTGGAATTGGTCATCCCGATGTTGTAGACATACAGGTCTAGAACCTCGATATGATTCGTGTTCATTGCATTCTGGAAGACGTAGAATTGCTCCATTCCGTTATTGATAAAGTTACCGATTGAGAGCAGCAGCAGAACGAAGAAGGTCGGCATCAGGCCGGGAACAGTCACATGCCACATTAACCGGAAACGGCCCGCGCCGTCGACTCTTGCCGCCTCATAAATTTCCTGGTCAATGCCTGTAATCGCCGCAATATACATGATTGCGCCCCACCCTAAGCCCTTCCATACACTCCATAGCGTCATTGCCATCCAGGTATGGTCGTCGGAAGCAAGAATGTTGAGCGGGCGGGATATCCAGCCCATGTCGAGCAGGAAATTGTTCAGAAACCCGTTGTCGACCGAGAACAGCATGAAGGCGAAGGAATAGACCAAGACCCAGCTGATAAAGTTAGGCAGAGTGGTCAGAGTCTGTACTACCTTCTTGAACCGCGTGCTCCGCAGTTCGACCAGAAAGATCGCGAAGATCACCGGCAATACTGATGTAGCAATATTCAAACCGCTGATGGCAAAAGTATTGCGCAGCACCCGGATAATCTCCTGCCGCTGTACTTCATTTGAGAACATGGACGTGAACCAGTCCCAGCCCATGAACTCGGAAACGGCAAGCGGAATACCCGGCCGGTAGTCGTAGAAGGCATAAATCCAGCCGTACAGCGGGAGATAGGAGAACAGGAACGCAAGCACCAGAAATGGCAGCGCCATCAGGAACAGCTGGAGCTTATCCTTGCTGTGAGCCCTCTTTGGCAGCTTGGGGGTAACCGGACTTTGACTTGCAGGTTGAATGTCCATCGCTTGAGCCTCCATACTTAATTTATACTATAAGGGATATATTTACATATAATGCGCGCATGAAGTTATCCTCTGACCTCTGGAGGGGACGTAGCTCAGATTCAAGATCCGGCACCAGCTGTACCGGCGCCGGCCGTCAGTCTTTTATTGAACCAGCTGCTGCACTTCACGGGTAATCTGTTCCCCGCCGAGCCTGCTCCACTCCTGGACGAATTGATCAAAGGCATCCGGCGGGGCACCGCCCAGAATAATTTTCAGGAAGGCTTCCTCCTCCATCCGCTGAAGCTTGAGCCACTTCGTTTCCATCGTTTGGGTCTGTGTATATGTGGCGCTGTAGACCCCGTTGATCGCGTTATCGACTAGTGGGCCTCCACCGACGAGTAAGGCGTAAGCCCTTACCCACATGGCCCGGTCTGCTTCAGGGTTCCAGTACTGGATATCGTATTTGTCATAAGGCCCCAGTTTGACCGGACTGATGCTCTTGAGGTCGGCTTGCAGCATTTTGTATTCAGGCTGGTTGAGGAAATCCTCCGCCCGCTTCGTCCCCGCCAGCACCTGCCGCAGTGCTTTAACCTCAAACTCCGTCTCATCAGCCGGAGCATAGGTCATCCGCAGCGGATATTCGGTGGGTCCCCGTTCTGTCGTAAACGCCCCCTCGCTCTCTCCAAGAACGAGATTGTTGAGGATTAGCATTGCTGCCTCAGGATACTCGTAACCCTTACGGACGACCAGGAACTGATTGGTTGAGGTGCTCATGTGCGGCCGGAATTGCCCGCTGCTGTCCAGCGGAAGCGCATAGGCCTGCCAATTGGCAGATGGATCATTCTTGACAGCATCGCCGATAGCAGTGTAAGGCGCCCACCATGGTGCAAAGAACATTCCGGTCTTCCCTTTGGCAATGGGGTCACCCGGATCCTCACGCACTCCAGTTTCCGGGTCAATCACTCCGGCCAGGTACATCTCTCTCAATTTCTCCAACGCTTCTTTCGTCTCCGGCTGGACCGAACCATAGACCACCTTACCTTCCTTCTCCAGCCAGTACCCCGGATAAGCATTGTAAGCAGAGAAGATACCGTCAAACCCATACAGATTGTTGGTCGACTGCAGGAAAGTGGCATACAGTCTACCTGTCGACCCCGGGCCGGCCAGACCGATCGTATCCGCCTTTTGATTACCATCCGGGTCCTGCTCTACAAAGGCGCGGGCGATCTGTTCCAGCTCCTCCATCGTCTGCGGCCGCTGCAGATTCAGCTTGTCCAGCCAATCCTTGCGGAGCCACAGCAGATGAATGCCATCCGCGCGCAGCTGCACATTGGGGAGGGCCAGAATTTTGCCGCCAAACGTCACGCTCTTCAGGGCTTCCCCGTCGGTGCTGTCTACAATCCGTTTGATGACCGGTGAAGCATAGGTATGGTAAACGTCTGTCAAATCGGCCAGCTGGTCTGCCTCCACCATCTCCCTAAGCTCTACGGCCCCGACAATCATCGCATCCGGGAGATCGCCGCTGGCAATGGCCAGGCTAACCTTCTGGTTATAATTGGCTGGTGAAGCCTTAAACGCATAATCGACTACTATATTCAGGTTGCTGCGGATATTGCGGGTGTACTGATTGTCGACAAGTGTTTCACCCTCAAGCATCGCTCTTGTCGATTCGATCGTCGTACCGATTCTGATCGTGACCGGTTCTTCATATTTTCCAGAGGAACCGGGTAGCAGCCTGGAACGGGACTGCCCCACGCCAGGGCCTGAATTCTCCGCTCCGCGGCATCCGCCTGCAAACAGCAGCAACGACATAAAAGCAGCCAAAGCAGCGATCCCCTGTCTTCCCTTCATCTGACCTTCCCTTCTCTCAGTAATCGCACCTTGTGATCTGAGTATACATGATTGAAACCGCCTACATGGTAGACAGCGGTCTCGGCTTTGGGTAGAAGAATGGCGGAAGTTGGCGGCAATTCAGGACATTACTCCCCCTGTAAATCGGACATTTGTTTCCCGGAGTGAAACGCTTGCCGGTACTCGGTGGGCAGCATGCCTGTTCTTCCGTGAAAGACGCGGCTGAAATATTTCTGATCCGTGTATCCCGTATGCTCGGAGATCCATTGCACGTTCTTCTGGGTATATTGCAGGTAATCCTTGGCCTTATCTACCCGGACGGAGCGTAAATACTCGTTAAAGGTCATACCAATGATATCCTTGAAGCACTGGCTAAAATAGCTCCGGCTCATATTCACCTGCCCGGCTATTGCCGAAGCCGTGACCGGGCCGGAGAATTCCTCGTGTATGGCCTGTACCGCCCGGGCAATGCATTCTTTGACCTCTCCGGAATATTGCGGCTTGCCGATAGCGGAAGAGAGAGAGACTCTGGCTTGGTCCAGCCATTCTTCCACTTCATACCAGGCGCTGAAGGCCTCCGGCAGCTCCAATTGCTGCCTGGTCACAGAAGTATAGATGGGATTCCAGCCCTGCAGCATAGAATTCAGGAAAGTGGTTAGCCTGTGCGGCGGCAGGGCTGCCTTCTTGAGACTCTCCAGAAACGCTGCATACTCAGCGTTCTTATGCACCCAGCCCAGCGACAGCCCGATTTGCTTTAACTCCGCTGGAAGAACTTCGCTGGCCGTTTCGGAACGGGGTGGGGTACCCGGTGCTGCAGCCGGCGACTTCAGCTCGTGACGGGCTTCATAGAACCAGTTATAATTCTGACGGTCATCCTCCAGCATCGGAATCACGCCGCTCTTTGTTTTTTCCTCCATAATTCTCCCGATTATTCTGTCCATCACCTCATCATAGCTGTCCGTCTCCAGCTCCACCTTGGCGATATAATCAATGGCCCCGAGCCGCAGGCAATCCTGGATATATTCAAAATCCTGATGAAGCGTAAGAACGACAATTGCAATATGTGGATACTGTTTCCGCACGATGCGCATCAGCTCCATCCCGGACATGACAGGCATCGCCAGATCGGTAAGGAGTAAATCAACACGGTGCCCGGCCAGAAACTCCAAAGCCTTCTCACCGTTCTTGGCTTCCCCTACAACGCTCATTTGATATTCGCTCCAGGGCAGCATAGACATCAGCCCTTTGCGTACCAGATTGTCATCATCCACGATCAAGACGTTTATCATTCGGCAGAACCTCCATGCTTGGTAATTTCAGATACACCGTTGTGCCTTTCCCGAGTACACTGTCTATTTCCAGGCTGGCCGAAGGGCCGTACTGGTTCTCGATCATCCGCTTCACATAGCTCATCCCGATGCCCATACCCGCCTTCTGCTGTTCAACCTGTGTCTCCTGCAGCAGTCTGCCGATCTCCTCCTCCGAGATGCCGGTGCCGTTGTCATGCACAGATATAATGACTTGCCCGTCTGCCTTTACCACATCCACCTCTATATATCCTTCATCATCCAGCCCATGGTACAGGGAATTCTCAAGAATCGGCTGCAAAATAAACCGGGGAATCACCAGGTCCAGCACATCATCGTTAACCTGAATCCGCACATCAAAGGCGAAATCATAACGCACCTGCTGCAGCGTCAAATACTGCCGGATGGAATCAATCTCCTCTCGGATCGTTGAGACTGGTCCCCGTTTGCCCAGATTGTAATAGAGCAGCTTATTGAGCGAGACTACAAGCTTATCAATATCCTTTTGTCCGTTCATTACAGCCAGCCAGTGGACCGTATCCAGTGTATTCATCAGAAAATGCGGGTTAATCTGATAAAGCAGCTTCTCCACCTCAAGATCCGCTCTGCGTTTCTCTTTAAGGCCCACTTCTTCGATCAGGCCGTTGATCTGCTCCTTCATGTTTTGCAGCTGCTTCAGCAGAAAATCAAACTCAGGCACCCGCAGGCGCGGAGCGTCGGCAAGCGCCGTATTGCGCTGTGTGATGGACTTGATCTGCAGGTTGAACTGCTGCAGCGGAACGTAGACCATTTTCCATAAGAACCAAGAGATAAGCAGGCTGCTTCCCAGAAATAACAAGAACAAATAAACCATCTGAACGACCCAGCGGTTCTTCGCATTGTTGTATTCCTTCTGCGGAATCAGCGAGACGACGCTCCACCCCTGATTGCTTGTGCTCTCAAACCAATAATAGCCGCTTTGCAGCCCAGATCCCCCGCTATCCGGGCCGTCGTCGAAATGACCGTCCGTAGCAAAGGTATCAGGCACATCGCTGTAAGCAATCCGTTTATCATTATCCAGAATCAGATAGAAGGAGGAATCCTCAAGATTGTTCTCAAAAATGGACGGAGTCATCTTAAATCCTGATTCCACGTAAACGTACATCTCATCGGCAGCTCCCGGAAGTTCTACCTTGCGCAGCGCCGAAATGACATACTCGTCATTGTAGCGCTCATTGCTGATATGAGGGCCAAAATAGGAAATCCGGAAATACTCAGCCAGCAGCGGCAGACCGTCAACCTCATAATCCTCTTTCACTATGGTACTGTTGAACAGGTACTCGCCTTTAGACCCGGAATAGTACATCATGAGGCCGATCGTGGGATTGGTGAAGGAGATCAAATTAAGCTCCGTATTAATCTCTTCTGTCAGTACCGCCTTCTCGTACGGCTGGTCCGAGGAGAGGAGCGAGTCGACCTTCTTGCCGATGCTGCCCTGAAACGCAAGCTGCTGTGAGACATGGTTCAGGTTGCTGATCGTCCGTTCCAGTGATAATTCCACCTGCTTCAGATTGCTGCGCACACTGCTATCCAGGTTGCTAGTAAGGATTGAGGACATCGTGCGATAAGACAGAAGTGCCGCGCATAGGAAGGGAATCAATGTCCCCGTCGCAAAAATAAACATAATCCGCTTCTTCATTGTCGCTTGCTGCATGTAATGTATAATGAGCCTCAGCGCTCCCAAGAACCCGCCCCCTTTCTGCTTAATGCTCTTGTCTATTATCGCATCGATGCCCCGGCAAGAGAGTGTTATCATGCAAGCGCTTTTATAAAATGAAGTTGAATTCTTGTTTTCATAAATTCAAGTTCCGCAGATAATGGATGGTTACTGGCTCCCTTGAGCATGCTCTCATCATAAATATGAAGAATAGAAAAGATAGCTTGCATATCTAAACCGATCGGTATATACTAACACAAACGGTATAGAAAGTGAGGAAATTTAAATGACTAACTTAACTCCCCCATTCACTCGTGAAACGGCAATTCAAAAAACCCGTATGGCAGAAGACAGCTGGAATAGCCGGGATCCCCAGCGCGTCTCACTTGTATATACTGAGGATTGTTATTGGAGAAACCGGAGTGATTTTATAACAGGCCGTCAAGAAATTGTCTCTTTACTGACTAGAAAATGGGCCAAGGAGCTGGACTACCGGCTTATCAAGGAACTATGGTCATTTACGGATAACCGTATTGCTGTAAGATTCGCATATGAATGGCATGATGACAGCGGCAATTGGTTCAGATCGTATGGGAACGAGAATTGGGAATTTGCTGATGACGGCTTGATGAAACGCAGATTTGCTTCGATTAATGACATGCCGATTAAAGAAGAGGAACGTAAATTTCATTGGCCACTCGGCACGCGTCCCGCTGATCATCCAAGCCTAAGCGAGTTGAACCTATGACTCGTACTGTTTTTGAAAAATCTGATGTAACGGCTCTCGTCACTGAGGTATTTCGTGAATTAGGCTATGAGGGTGCGTCCATGAGTAAAATAACAGCCCGGACCCGTCTATCTAAAGGAAGCTTGTATCATTTCTTCCCCGGAGGAAAAGATCAGATGGCTGCTGAAATTCTGGCTCATATTGATCAGTGGTTTATCAGTAATATTTTTGAACCGCTCGAAAAGCATGAACCCAAGACAGCCATCGATCATATGTGGCAAGAGGTCGATACTTATTTTCAGTCGGGACAGCGTATATGTCTTATTGGTGCATTTGCTTTAGATGAAACAAGAGACCGGTTCGCTGCTGTTATTCGGCAGTATTTTATAAGATGGATTGACGCATTAAGTGCGGCATTAGTTCGAACAGGCGTCTCCCAAGAATCCGCTGACCAAATTTCAGAGGAAACCATTGCTGGTATTCAGGGGGGATTAATTCTGAGCAGAGCACTTCATGATGAATCCTTTTTTGAACGTACGTTGGCAAACCTTGCACAGCGAATCTCGAAAATAATAGAAGCTTAAGCAGTGGTGCTATCTGACAGAAGAATATTGTCTTTTCTACGTTCGTCAGTGACTTTATAAGGAGGTTCAAAATCATGAGTAATTTTGTCGTGGATCAATTGGGATTTGTTCGCCGTCAGACCGTTGATTATGTGCGGAGCATAAGTGATGCTGACGCGGAAATCATTCCGGCAGGATTAAAAAACAATATAATATGGAATCTAGGCCACATGTATGTTGTATTTGAGAAGTTTGCTTTCCAGCTTACCGGGGAAGAAACGAATGATCCTGCTAATTTTAGCAAGCTGTTTAGTCCGGGAACCAAACCTTCTGACTGGGATATAGAGCCGCCAACAAAGTCTCAAATCATTAACTTGTTAACCGAACAAATGGAAAGGGTTGAATCGGTGCTTTCAAGCAATTTGAAAGAGGAAATCAATCCTCATTACAAGTCGTCTACAGGGAATACCTATTCAACGGTAGAACAGTTACTGGGTTTTCTAATTTACCATGAAGCCATGCACTTTGCGACGATTAAGAATATCAAGAGCATAATTAACAATAGTTGATGCTTTTCTGAAAGCCTTTATTGGCTAGCCCATTCAAATATGCAATAATAATGGCATTGAGTCCTCATAGTTAAACCAGGAGGTGCAACAGCATTTGATAAGGGCATTGCTAATTGACGATGAGAGACTGGCTATTGTAAAGCTGGAATTTATGCTTAAAGAAATAACGTCGGTAAATGTTGTAGGGAGCTTTACTGATCCGGTGCATGCCGTAGAGGCTGCCCCGCAGTTAAAGCCTGATGTCATTTTTTTGGACATTGAAATGCCTGAGCTTAACGGTATGATGGTAGCGGAGCTGCTTCAGCGCCATTGTCCCAAGGCTATGATTGTTTTTTTGACCGCCTACAATACCTATGCTGTAGAAGCCTTTGAGCTTAATGCATTAGATTATGTACTGAAGCCCGTCAACCGGAGCAGGTTACAGATGACACTGCAACGCCTTGAGGAACGTCTTGCCTCCCTCTCCTTATTGAATCCTGTTGAAAATACAGTAGTTTACTGTTTTCAATCCCTCCGCTTTGAACGCGGTGGCCATGTGCTTCCCAATTTCCGGTGGCGCACTGCGAAGGCTCAGGAGCTGTTTGCTTATTTGTTGCATAACCGTAACCGTTTTGTTCACAGAGATGCCCTTATTGAACTGTTATGGCCTGACACTCCTGCCAAAAAAGCTTCTACGCTTTTTTACACTACCATTTATCAGATAAGGCAGTGCCTCAAGCAAGGTGAAATTGATCTGCAGATAAGTAATGTAAGTGCCGGTGAAGGATATATGCTTGAGGCCGGGGACTTGCATGTGGACGTTGATGACTGGGAAAGCGGAATTCAGCGCCTGTCCTACATTCATTCCAGCAATATTCTGGAGCATCACCGGTTATTCGAGCTTTACATAGGAGACTATTTGGGGGATTATGACTATTTATGGGCTGAGAGCGAGCGGCAGCGTCTTCGGACCATTTGGCTTCATCATGCCATAAGCATCGCTGAATTTTACATTGCCTGCAACAAACCGGCGGAAGCAGTAACGGTCTATCAGCGTATTGTGGCTATGCAGCCGTATTTCGAGCAGGCGCATTTCGGGCTTATGAAAGTCTATGAGAGTATTGGCGACCGGGCAAGTGTGGAGAGCCAGTATAACCAGCTGTCAGACCTCCTTTGGAAGGAACTCGGAATTGAGCCTCCGGGAGAAATAACAAAATGGTTCAGGGACTGGAAGCATAATAATTCCAGGCCTGTCCCCCATGCCAAAAAGACCGCGGCTTCATTATAATGAAGCCGCGGTCTTTTTTTATGTCATGTTATCTTTTGGATTCTTTATAAATTCTGGAAAGCATGATGCCCAAGAGGATCAATCCTATTCCTGTAACATAGATCAGGAATGGAGACTCTTCTCCTGTTTGAGGAAGCTTATTCGGCATGCTGTCCTGTTTGGTTGGTGCGTTCTGAGCAGGTTCATCTACAGCACCTTTCGGCACCTCATCTACCAGGACTTCAATTTCAATTTCCTGATCCTCCCCCTTGTCACTAATGATAATAGTGAACTTGTCTTTGCCGGTAAAGTCTGGATCAGGTGTATATCTCCATTTGCCGTCAGGTGTAATTACGACAGTTCCATGCCCGGGCTCAGAACCGATGCTTGGAATTCCACCGAGCGGGATCTCCCCTTCTACCGGAATTTCCTCCAGTGTATTGGCTGGCGTAGGTTTAGGAATAGGCGGATTGCTTACTGCGGGTGCCGTTGTTGGTGCCGATGTTGGTACAGTTCCAGGAGTAACGGAAGGTGTTGCCTCCGGACTGGCTGACGGACTAGCTGACGGACTAGCTGACGGACCCGGTGTAACCACTGTTCCTGGTACAACTGGAGTAATTGGAGTCGGCGTTGGTATGAACGGTACAAATGGCGTCGATGTTGGTTCTGCTGTCGCCGTCGGAGCAGGCGTTGGCGTCGCCGTTGGCACAGGTGTCGGTGTTGCTGTTGGTACAGGCGTTGCCGTCGCTGTCGGCACAGGTGTCGGTGTTGCTATTGGCACAGGTGTCGGTGTTGCTATTGGCACAGGTGTCGGTGTTGCTGTTGGTACAGGCGTTGCCGTCGCTGTCGGCACAGGTGTCGGTGTTGCTGTTGGCACAGGTGTCGGTGTTGCCGTCGGTACAGGAGTTGGCGTTGCCGTTGGCACAGGTGTTGGCGTTGCCGTTGGCACAGGTGTTGGCGTTGCCGTTGGCACAGGTGTTGGCGTTGCCGTTGGCACAGGTGTTGGCGTTGCCGTTGGCACAGGTGTTGGCGTTGCTGAAGTTTTGTTTGTAATCTGCAGCTCTATTCCGGCAGCTGAATTAATAGTTACCGGATGAGGATTCTGATCTAACAGATATCCCGCCGGCGCCGTTTTTTCAATTACCATGTATTTGCCGCTAAGTAATTTTGTAAATATAAGCTTACCGTCTGCATCTGTTATGCCTTCGTTAATCCATATTTGCTCATCTCCGGCAACGCGGAACAAGTCAAAAGCAGCTCCATTGAGTCTTTTCGAGTGATTATCCGCATCGATTTTTTCAATGCTGAGTGATCCTCTTACACCGCTTCCGGTGCCTGATCCGCTGGAAAGCTTAACTATGATTTCAGCGGTGCTGTCTTTGGTAACTTCCTTCACATTTTTACCTTCAAGGTCAATCCGGTTACTAACCTTTTCATTGTTTTGTGCAGTGATAACGGACTGATATTGAAGAATGTAGGCTTCCGAAATTTCTTTCAGGAATTTGATCTGGAAGCTTTCCCTGCCCTCACTGTCTTTCAAGAAGGTCAGTGTATAATCGGTTCCTCGGACTAATTCCTCACTGGACGGTGTTACTGTGCCGTTGCCGGCAACATTTGTCTTAAAGAGGTGGAAGGAATTGGTGAGCAGGATTTGATTATCACTAGGGATATCGGTAATTACAGCGTCCTTCACAAGGGACTGGTTACGGTTGATTTGGATGGTCCAGTCCATCTTATTCCCGTTTTGTGCGCCTGATTTGGCAATGTACTCGCCTCCGTTAGGGATGCTTACAGAAGCATTTAAGTCAGCGGATTCCCTGACCGAGCCATCATACAGCACAGCCGTATTATCGATTTGCTTCAAATCAATTACCTGATCGGCAAAAGACGTCTTAAAAGTAACGTAGAATGCATAATTAATCTCCTGATTAAAGCTTATCTCCAGCTTTGAACCGTTTAACGCTACCTTGTATGCAGCTTCGTTGATGTTCACGTCCGCTTCCGGGTTTCCGTTTGCCCCGTAGGTCCATTTGAACACCTTTACTGAATCCAGATCTACTACCTGGCCGGTGCTGATCGTATCTATCAGCTTGGCGTTTTTCAGGGTCTTCATATTATAATTGGCCCCGACATTCCAGGTGATTTTTTTGGCAGATGCATCATATGAGCCGTTCTTGACCCCGTTATTCTTTACTTCATCTCTGGGATTGAATGTAGCAGATGCTGTTTTGGTGCGCGGGGAAGTCTCCCCTGTCTCTGTCCACTCCAGAGCGGCTGTGTTTATAAATCTGTCTTTACCCGATACCAGCCAATCGTAATTAAACTGTGTGGTGTAGGTAATTACATATGGTTCTGTGACCGGAGCTTTAAATTGAACCGTGAAGCCGTCATTGGCGGCTGCAGGGTCATGGCCGTTGTAATCCACCTCATACTGGGCTGGGGTTCCTCCTCCCGATGGCTTTATGGAAAGGGTTCCCGGAACCAGCTTGAGCCCTGCATTAACAAAGCTGTCTGTTATTTTCAGATTATTCATGGTTTTAGCATCTTTGTTAATTGTAATCGTCCACTTCACCGTTTTATTCAGATAATCCACATTGCTGTAGCCCTTGGTTAAAATTTGCTGTGTAATATCTTTATAGGCAGAATCCGTATGTTCATTGAAGCTTACTTCATTAGTGATCCTGCTATTCTCAAATACACGTCCCGATGCTTTCGTTTTGTATTCAATACGGTATGCCGACTGAATGTCATCCTTAAATTTAAGTTCAAATTGAAACTTATTATCTGCTGTTGAGCTGACAACGGTATATTTACTTTCCGGGAGCGGCTGGCTGTCTTTTATCCCTTTCCCGTCATCCCCAATCGTCACCGGATATACCTTGAGTGTGTCCGGAAGGAGTTCCTGGTTAAGGCCAACCGTATCCTTAAGCACGGCTTCGTTTGCCTTGACAAACTTCTGGTTGTAGTTAAACTCGATGGCCCAGGAAATAGTCTGGGTTGCAGAATCATAATCTATTACTTCTTTATTAAGCGGCTTGCCCCGGCCAACGGATACGGTAGCCTTGGACTCTTTGGATAACCCGTCGTCTCCGCTAAAAATCGCCGTGTTCTCATAGCTTGCTGCATCTTCACCGCTGGCCGTAATATCAGTAATAAATTCTACGCGATAGGCCTGGGTAATCGGATTCTGCTTGAATTTTAATTCAAGCTGTGACTTTGTGGAACCGGAAGCATCATAGCTGTTAGCTGCTACAGCAGCTCCTGGTGTAACGGTTCCGTCCAGATTCACTCCGAGCTCGCGGACGACGATGGAGCTTGTATCCAGTTCCAAACCAGGTGGTATCGCATCAGAGACAGAAGCACCGCTTACACGATCCAGAGATTTATTTACATCAATCGTCCAGCCGATTTGTGTGGGATTGTAGAACTGTGGCAAGGGATTGCCTTTCTTCTCCACAGTTGAACTGACGTTCGGTTTGAACTGAAGCTCAATAACCTGCGTGCCTCCGCGTACCGGGAACTCTACAAGCTGCTTCGTAGATCCGCTGATTTTTTTGGAGCTAAGCAGAGAACGGACAGTAAACGTTCCTCTTACCTGATCATATTGCTCTATAAATTCATTAAACGTAAAGCTCACATGATTATTGTCCTTATTGACATGATAAGTGCCGACCTCTTCCCCTTCAAACAGAAGCGCTCCATCTAAGTCGTTGTAGAGCTCAAAGGGCCGGGGTAAATCAAATTCAAAGGTAGAGCCTGCCTTATATCCATGTCCGTCACCCAAAGACCAGGTATAGTTTAACTCGGAATAGGAATCGAGCTGATACACATTTCCGGAGACAGTCTCTGAATACTGATCATCTGTGTACACGGACAGGGTTACGCTGGTAATCAGATTTTCCTTAATGCTGGCGGGCTCTGCGTAAGCGCGCTCGTTGACGGCTCCAAAGCTGGCAGTCCACTGGGTGACTATCAGAATTAGAACAAGCCAGAGATTAATCTTTTTCATTTTCATTGATGAAAACTTCCTCCTTTTTTGTGATTATTCGGGTTTACGGCGTTGCCCATCAATAAGCAACTTCTAACAGAACTGCGTTGACAGCAGTATAAGTTACTGTAAACTTGACATATGAACAATATCTGAACAGCCTTGGATAAACCCGTTTAGACAAAAAAAGATTCTATTATTTAGAAGTGAGAGTGACATGCCAAAAATAAAATCTACATTCCCATATTATTTAAAAGCTGCTGCGATATTTGTTTTATTTTTGACACTGCTGCTGTGCTGCCGCTGGGGCTGGTCACTGATCAACAGCACACCCAATGCTCCGCTGGTTGAACAAGGAATTCTGGACTTGCGCAGCTGGGATATACAGCAGTCTCATTCCATACCTTTAGAGGGCGAATGGGAATTCTATCCCGGGCAGCTGCTTTCATATTCCGGCTATACCGGCCCGGCTCCCGGCTATATTATGGTTCCTGGCGACTGGGGCAGCAGTCTGATGGCTGACAATAATACACCTTCCTTCGGATACGGGACATACAGGCTGCGAATACTTGTGGACCCGCAGGCGGAATCGGATTACGGGTTTTGGATTCAGCGTATTCAATCGTCCTCAGAGATCGAAATTAACGGAAAGCTTGCAGCAGTCTTTGGAACAATTGCGGCTGAAGCAGAGCTTTTTAGGCCCTCAACCCGCTCCTATACAGCTAGCTATAATGGCGGTAGTGCTGGTCAAATTGAGCTTCTTGTGAGGGCGGCCAATTACAGTCACCCGCTATCAGGCGGAATTGTAAAAAATATCCGTTTCGGTTCGCATGAAGCGGTTGAGAAGGAACGCTCTTTGTCGATCGGGCTCCAGCTGGTTACTTCCATGATTTTGCTGCTGCATATTCTCTATGCGGGCACTCTGTATTTTTTCAAGCGAAATGAAAAAGCACTGCCTGTATTTATATTGCTTTTGGCGGCGGTCTCATTGTCCATTGTGTCCGGTCATGACTCCTTATTGCTGCAATGGCTGCCGCTTGATGATAATTGGGCTCTAAAAGTTAAAGCTCTGGCCTATTTGTTCATCCCCTTTTTAATGCTTCTGCTGATCCGCCAGCTTACGGAGCTGAAGGACCGGCCCAAAGCATTTCTGATCCTTACTTACGGGGTTAGCCTGACTGCCCTGATGTTACTATTGGCACCTCCAGTTCTCATGTACCACGGCCTCACAGCCGGATTCTTTATAGTGCTTTATCTGGTTCCCTTTTTATGGCTTTTTGGGATTACCGCAAGCCTGGTTATGCGCGGATATAAACATTCGTTCGTTCTTCTTTTTACCGCCGCCGCTGTTTTCTCGGGCTTAATCTGGGGATGGATTCACATTAGCAGAAAGGATTCCGGAATCTATTATCCGTTTGATTTGATAATGGCGCTTATTGGCTTTACTTCCTTCTGGTTCAAAAAGTACTTTCAAAATGCCAAGGACAACGCCGACTTATACCGTAAACTTAGCGAATCCGATAAACGGAAGGATGAATTCCTGGCAAACACAGCGCATGAGCTGCGCACACCTCTACACGGAATAATAAATTTGGCTCAATCCGTATTTAACAGTGAAAGCCGCAGTGAACAGCAGCAGCTTCAAAAGAATATGGAACAGCTGATTTTGACCAGCAGGCGTATGTCCTTCATTGTAAATAGTCTGTTAGACCTTTCGCGTATCCGGGATCACAGGCTTGTCCTGCATCAGAGGCCGCTGTCCATTCATACTGCAGTGGCCGGGGTAGCTGATATGATGCAATTTTTAATGAAGGATAAGCCCATTTCTTTATCGATAACCGTTCCAGAGGGCCTTCCATTTGTTCTGGCAGACGAAAAGCGGATGGTACAGATATTGTTTAATCTTTTGCGGGGCGCTGTCACCTTCACTGAGAAGGGGACAATCTCCATAACGGCAAGGAATACAGAGCAGCATATTCTAGTTGAGATCCGCTTTACCGGTCAGACAATTGCTGCTGCAGAGCTGGATAGAATGGATTCGGTTTATGAAATAGACGGCGAGGACGGCGCAGGAACAGGTCTTGGGTTAACCATTAGCCGCCACTTGGTGGAGATGCACGGAGGGATATTTCAGATAAGCTTCATTCCGGGGGAAGGAAGCATCTTCAGCTTTACAATACCTGCGGCCGGAAGCTTTCCGGACATGCCCGTTGACCTGAATGATCCGGATATTCAAGACACGGCATACAGTCCTGTTACAGTCCAGGAAAATACCGGCGGCAGCAGCCCCCAAAATCATGAGCGTCTGCTCCATGAACGCAAGCTCAACATTATCGCAGTGGACGATGACCCTGTTAATTTAAAGGTCCTCGGCAGCATTCTGCCTTCTGGCCAATTTCATGTAACGATGGCCGGCAGCGGATTGGAAGCATTGGAGCTGCTAACGAACTCCCCCGTCGATTGGGACCTGCTGGTAGCAGATGTTATGATGCCGCATATGACAGGGTACGAATTAACACGCAGGGTACGGGAACGGTATTCACATTCAGAGCTTCCTATTCTGCTATTGACGGCCCGGGATCAGATTGAGGACGTATATGCCGGCTTCTCCGCCGGAGCTAACGATTATGTAGCTAAGCCTGCTAACGCAATAGAATTACAGTACCGGGTATGGGCACTGGCAACACTTAAACGTTCTGTACATGAACGGCTTAGAATAGAAGCAGCTTATTTGCAGGCCCGGATCCGCCCGGAATTTATCATCAGCACACTTAACGCCATTACAGCGCTAAGTGTCACCGATATTGAGCAAATGCGTGATCTGAGCGAGGCCTTTACTACTTATCTGCGGATAAGCTTCAATACGGTTAACTCTGACCAGTGGGTAAGCCTTCAGGATGAGCTTGAGTTAATCCGTGCCTATCTCCATGTGGAGAATGCGCTGCTGCCTGAGCCGATTGCCATAACATGGGAGGTGGAGGCAGAGATAGGACGCAGTGTTCCTCCTCTCATCCTCCAGCCTTTTGTTGAAAATGCTGTGAATCACGGATTTTCCGGACGCCGCGGCCAGAAGCTGCTTATACGAATTGTGGATCAGCCGGTTTCAACTTTGTTCCAAGTAAAGGATAACGGGACCGGCATGGAAGAGGTACAGATCCGTGAGTTATTGGACCCCTCCCGCCCTTCCGGCGTTGCAGCGGGTCTATCCAACACCAACCGGCGGCTGCTTCAGCGTTATGGACGGGGATTGACAATCACCAGCGTTGCCGGTGAAGGCACGTCAGTATCCTTTGAAATTCCACACTGATGAGGCTCTTATCAATAGATGATTCTTATATGGACAGCAATATGAAGGGAAATTAAACGAGGTTATAGAAGGGCTTTTAAATGATGAATAGAGAATCCGCCAAATACTATATGCGTTATGTTGTTCTAATCCTTATCTTTCTGCTGCTTTTAATCAGTCTTCAACGGTTGTGGCAGACAAGATTTATTTCACCGGAGCAATCCAGAGCCGAGCAAGGCGTAATTGATTTTCGGGGCTGGGACTTTAATAACTCTCATTCACTCCTGCTGGACGGAGAATGGGAGTTCTTTCCTAATAAATGGCTGACCCTTAACGATATACAGAACGGTACAGATATTAATCCCGGTCAAACGATTCAGGTTCCCGGTAATTGGGAGCAGGAAATCGGTTCATCGTTCGGTTATGGCACCTACATGCTGCGCATTCTGATTGACCAGCCGCTGGAGCAGCCCTACAGCTTCTGGTTCCATCAGATTCAAGCCGCCTCAGAGGTTGAAATCAACGGAAAAACCCTCTATACCATGGGACAACCCTCTGCTATAAAAGAGCATTACAAACCGGAGTCGGTTCCTTTTACAGTAAGCTATGATGCATTAAATGAGCATGAGCTTATTGTGGTGATACGTGCTGCCAATATGGATCATGGATCGAAATCGGGGATCTCCTACTCGATTCGTTTTGGTGCTGAAGACTCTATTGACAGAGAACGCAGATATTCAATAGGCCTTCAATTCGGCACTATTGTTATTTTTATGCTGCATGCGGTCTATTCCGCAATATTATTCGTGATGTCCCGGCAGAAAACACTGCTGGTGTTTATGTTTCTGCTCCTTTGCACGGCCTTGTCCGTTGCAGCAGACAATGATGTAATCTTGTCAAGCTGGGTGCCTATCAATTATACATGGGGCATTAAAATCAAGCTGTTGTCTTACTTATGGCTAGTCTTTGCCAGTCTGCTGCTAACCTACAGATTTAATAATGGGTCAAAGCCTGCAGGCAAGCCTTTAAGGCTGTATCTGTTGGTACTGTCTGTATATAGCCTTTACATACTGGCTTTTCCAATTAAAGATGTGCTGCTGTACGCTCATTGGATTTTCGGGGTGTTATATAATCTTC
Source organism: Paenibacillus sp. FSL R7-0273 (assembly GCF_000758625.1). NCBI lineage: Bacteria > Bacillati > Bacillota > Bacilli > Caryophanales > Paenibacillaceae > Paenibacillus > Paenibacillus sp. FSL R7-0273. Next base: position 3,941,118 of record NZ_CP009283.1, on the reverse strand, counting down.
CGGCTGTCTGGATGTTTGTTTTATACGCAAAAATGATATACCAGAGAAAAAAGGATACCGGTTTTCTCTTGTTTTCCGCGAGCGCGATTATATCAGGAGTCATATGGGGCGCTCTGGTTAACAACGGTGAAAAAAATCTTCCTTTTTACCCGGGTGACATTCTTGCGTCCATTATAGGGTTTACAGCCTATTGGCTGAAGCAATTTTTCCGTAAATCAAATGAGAACCTGGAGCTTACGCTGCAGCTGATGGAAGACAACCGGCAAAAGGACCAGTTTCTGGTTCAGACCTCACAAGTACTGAAACAGCCGCTGGATCATATACTGCAGATCGCCCGCTCCCAAACTGTTCTGGTTGAACACTCAACAGACTCTTCTGCCAAAGCGAATATCGGACTGCTGGTCCTGATAGGAAACCGGATGTCTCTTCTGCTTGATGACCTGCTTGACGCGCCATTACTTGCAGAGCAGGACATTCAGCTTCAATATAAGAAGCTGGATCTCCGAAAAACCGTTTTGGATGTCATAGACATGCTTCGCTACCTGGTTGAAGGAAAACCGCTGAATATTAGAGTGCATATTTCTGAAGCCGTTCCGTATGTCTATGCCGACGAGAAAAGGCTATTTCAAATTATGTATAACTTAATGCATAATGCCATTAAATACACCGAACAGGGAGACATTACTGTAGAAGCCTTTTCTGCGGGCGGGATGGTTAAGGTTAGTATTACCGATACGGGGATTGGAATGGATAAGGCAACCCTTGCACGCATCTTTCAACCTTATGAACAGGGCTCTCAGAGTACAGAAGGCGGGATAGGCTTAGGCCTAAGCATCAGCAGACGATTGGTTCAGCTGCATCAAAGCGACTTAGCCGTCCATTCAAAATTAAACGAAGGCTCGACCTTTTATTTCACTCTGCCTACAGTTTCTAATACGGGTTATAAACCAGGAAAAACAGCAGCCTACAATGCGCCCGAAGCCATATTACCCATTGACCGCAGAGGGCCGAGCGAGGACAAGAAACAGACCGTTAAGAAGGACACAAATGCACCTTTGCTTCATGATCATGACGGCAGCAGTCCCCGCATACTGATTATCACTGATGATCCCGTTAACCAGAAGGTTGTAGCCAATATTCTCGCTGAAGAGAATTACAGAATGACTGCGGTCTCCAGCGTCCATGAAGCCCTTGCTCTGCTCCGCTCCCTTTCCTGGGATTTGTTAATAGCGGATGTAAAAATGTCTCCGATACCCGGTGATAACCTCACCAGTCTGGTCAGACAACATTTCAATGTCACGGAGCTGCCTATTCTGCTCCTGATTTCCAATATGGCTTTGGACGGGGCGTATAAGCAATTCTTACAGGGAGCCAATGACTATGTAATCAAGCCTATTGAAGGTCTGGAGCTAAAGTACAGAGTACAGACTTTAATTGCGTTAAAACAATCTATTGATCAAAGCCTGCACATGGAAACCGCCTATTTGCAGGCTCAAATTAAACCGCATTTCTTATTTAATGCCATTAACTCCATTATGGCGCTAAGCGAGTTTGATATGGAGCAAATGCGCAAGGTTGCTGGTGCGTTTTCAGATTATTTAAGGTATAGTGTTGATTTTATCAATTCCAGTCAGCTGGTTGATCTGCAAAGTGAACTCTCACTGGTGAAGGCTTACCTTTTTATTGAGAAGGTGCGCTTTGAGGACAGATTAACCGTTATTTGGGATATTGCCCCGGAGCTTCAGTTCATGCTGCCTCCTCTGTCCGTTCAGCCTCTGGTCGAGAATGCCGTAAGGCACGGATTACTGAGCCGTGCAAGGGGCGGAGAACTGGTTATACGCATCTCTCAGGAAGAGACCGCCGCATGTATAGAGATCATTGATAACGGGAAGGGAATGACTGAAGCGGAAATTGAAACCATTCTTAGCCACCCCCAAGACGGCAATGGAGGTATTGGTCTAAGGAATACCAACCGCCGGTTGTTCCAGCGGTATGGTCATGGACTTCGCATTCAGAGTGAACCGGGTGAAGGCACAAAGGTCTCCTTTTCAATCCCCCTTAACGCTTGACGTTCAGTAGGCTGTCCGTCTGTCAAACCGGCTTCCACCATGCCGGAGTCAGTTGAACGAATTCAGCACGGGTGATAGCATGATGTTCAATTATAACAGGGAGAGCTTGCTCCAAGGCATTTTCCGGATTTATTCTTTTTGCACGAGGTATTCTTTCAATTCCAACAAATCATTTGGAATTTTCCAATTACAATAGGCTATACGCTGCTTAGTATCTTCCTCATTATAACGGTATACCTCTACACCCATAAGCAAAGTCAAATATATGTTATACATATACAATCGAATTCTGTCATTACGGGTGAACGTGAAAGGCTTGCCGGATACCAGGCTGTAATTTTCCATAAAGGTTTGGCTTTTCAGTACATCGCCGCATATGGTTGCACTAGAGATAAATTCGGCATAGGGATCACCAAAAAACGCACGCTCATGGTCAATAATGGCGTCAATATAATAGTTCCCATCTTTTTCCGCCAGCATAATATTTTTACTCCACATGTCAAAGTTCACAAGAGCAGGCACTGTGATTTCATTAAGAATCACCCACAGAGGTTCAAATGCACTTAGGATGGCATCATAGGGAAGGTCCAGGCCCTGCTCTCGCCCATCCTGTATCATTGTATTCATCATCCCTTTAAATGCCGAGCTCCAATCCGGAAATTGAAACTTCTTATCTTCTTTTATATAGCCGAAAAAATCGCCTTTCACATTGTGTATCGCGGCCGTATACCCCGCAAGTTCAGCGATTAGTTTCTCCTTGTTTCCGGGCGTTATTTGTTCGTCCAGTTTCATCCAATTGCTTCCCTGAAGCTTCTCCATAAAGCAATAATCGAAATCTACTAAGGATTTACTGAAATCTTGGGTGATAATCCTGGGAACGGGAACAATGGTATCTTCTAAAAGGCTATATACAAGTACTTCTGCGCGCATGATATCCTGCTCATATGACAGTACGTATTTAGACGATTGCACCCCTGTTTTCAGTACTAATTCTTTGTACCCGTGTACACCTTGCCCGGCAAAAGATAAAACATATATGGCATTAAACCAGCCTTCTGTCAATTCTGTAATATTATCGATCACAATATCCTTCCCGAAATGTTCCTGGACAATCATCTCGATCGTTTGCCGTGACAGAATACTTTTTGTATTACTGATCATGTTAAATTCTCTCCTTTGTATTTGCATTCTGCCGCTTCAGGATTAGCTGTAAAAAAAAGATTGCCATTAAGAACGTGATTCCATCTGAAACTAAATAGGTAAACCATATGCCCCGTAATTCAAATATCCAAGACAAGATATACAATGCCGGCACTGAAATCAGCACTATACTCATCATTGGAAGTGCGAAAGCAAACAAAGCTTTTCCGGTAGATTGAAAATAGGCAGCCGTAATGGTTAGAGCTCCCATGAAAGGAAACGACAAAGCGATGGACTGCAAAGCTCGTATGCCGATTGAAACAATTTGTTCTTCACGAATAAAAATATAGATCAATTCTCTCGGTATAAGGATGCAAATTAGCATAATGACCAGACCGTATAGTATGGTGGCTAAAATGGACAGACGTATGGCCTCCTGGACCCTTTTGTTTAATCCGGCGGCGTAATTGAAACCAATAATAGGCTGTAAGCCCTGTACAATCCCGCTAACGGGCATAACTAAAAAAGATCTCAGCCGGCTAACGATACCAAAAGCACTTATTGCCTCTGGACCACCTAACGCTCCAAGTCTGTGATTAATCGCAATTAAAAAAATACTGTTACCTATTTGAGACAGCAGTGCGGGAGAGCCGATACTAAGAATCTCTCCCATGAGTGCCGGCTTTACCCGAAAATGGCGCCGGTTTACCGGAAAAGCATGCTTTTTGGATAGAAAATAGTAATACATACATAAACCCATGGACACCATTTGCGAGATTACAGTAGCCAGCGCAGCGCCCTCGACCCCCATATGAAAGTAGAAGATAAACAGGGGATCCAGAAGCAGGTTCACGAGTGCAGAAACCGTCCATTGATAAATCGAAAATCGAATATTGCCTTCTGCCCGAATGAGTGAGGAAAAACCGGTCGCTGTTACAGCTCCGATCAGTATGATTTCTGTATATCCTTTTGCATAAGGCATCAAGACATCATCCACTGCCAGAAGCTCTAACAATGGATTAAGCAACAACAAGCCCAGAACGGAGGACACGGACGAAATCATCCAGAAGAACAGTAAAGTATTACCAACCGTTGAGGCTGCCTTCTCTGGATCATTTTTGCCTAATGCTCTGGATACAATGGAAGCCCCGCCTGCCCCCACAGTACTTGCAAAGGAACCGATTATTAACATAATGGGAGCAGATAGTGCAACCGCACCTGCCGCATAAGCACCAACGCCTACTGCAACAAAATAGGTATTGATAAGCGCCTGAAAACTGTATAACATAACAGACATCGTGGTTTGGGAACAAAAGCTAAGCAGTAACCTTGATATGGGGTCCTTTGTTAATTTTTTTGTCTGGCTTGCATCCATGCATAACTCCCTTTCTACTTGTGCACCAAATAAATAATCCTCCTTTTTGAAATTCTCACATTCTGATGTAAGTTCAATTTTATTGATGTTTTATAACGATTTATATATAATTATTGATTAAAAATATCACTTTATTAACGCAATGTTAACGTAGTGTTAAGGGAATGCGGTGAAGCTGATGAAAAATCTTATTATTCCTGTCGATATGGATCTAAACAGCACAATTAAGCTGAATCCGATGTATCCTTTTTTACTTTCCCGGGATGATTTAAGTGAATATGTGGGCGGCTTTGTAAACTGGCATAAGCAATCGGCTATAGAGATTTCTATTGTTTTAGAGGGGAGTATTAACGTGACCGTCCTCGAACGGGAAGAAACAATGGAAGTCGGGGATGGATTCTTAATCCTGCCTGAACGGCTACACACATTAAAGCCGCACAAAGATGCTAAAGTTGTAAAATATTTTACTTTTATCTTTGAACCGTCCTTATTAACCGGATTCAAGGGCAGCTTCTTTGAACATGCCTATTATTTGCCGGCCTTAAGCAAGCAAGAAACCTTTTTCAAATTCAACATTCAAGATAAATGGACACATCCTATCTTTGAGCAAATGAAGTGGGCTTATGACCACGAATCGGAGGGCAGCCCCGCCTTTCAATTAAAGGTACAGCGGATTATACAAGATGTTTGGATCCTTTTATGGAACAATCTATTGTCAAAGGAAGAAGACGGCAGCCGTAAGCATCACAATTCTCGAATTCTAAAAATGATTGAATACCTGCATACGAATTATTCATCGAAGTTCTCTTTAAGTGATATGGCCACACATTGCAATGTAAGCCGAGGAGAATGCTGCCGCTACTTCAAAAAAATGATGCACATGACAATATCCGAGTATGTTATGGAATTCCGGGTTTCCAAAGCAGTTGAACTTCTAAAGTCCACGGATCTCGCTATCTCTGAAATCTCTGAATCAGTGGGGTTCAGTAGCCAGAGTTATTTTATTGAATCTTTCAAAAAAAAGATGAGGCTCAGTCCGCTTGCCTACAGGAAGTTTTTAAAAGAGAACCCCAAGGAGAATAGTTTGAGCCGCTAATTTACATCCCTGTTGTTCCCTTCTTTTCATTTTCTGCTGAATACCTGTTAAAAAAGAAACGAATAATCAGATTGTCGACCCGTAGATTTTAGAAAACAGCATTCGATATGACTGAATAAAGGGCCTGTCTCCATGTTATGAGACAGGCCCTTTATTCTCTTGGATAAGGCTTTCGAAGGCTATTTGTAGCGCCGGTAATTCCAGGGCGATACGGTCCATTCCTGCTGCCTTTTGTATTGATTTTATTTAACTGTTACTTTTAAAAGGGTGCTTTCCGTCATTCCTGCGTCATTACTTAGCTCAACGCGGTACTCATAGACACCTGCCAGTTTGCCCGTTATTGCAGTGTTTGCTGTTTGGGCATTCGGTGTTTTGTCCGTCAGTGTCTGTGTATCAATGAGAACACCGTTTTCGTACAGTTTGTAGGTGGTAGCGTTGGTTCCCCACCACATATTCATTGTGATGGTATAGTCACCGTTCATATCCCAATTGTCGCTGGATAGTACCGGCTTGCCTGGTGAGGCATCCTTTACCGTCACAGTAAGCTTCTGGCTGGTTTTGGTGCCATAGGCATTGATCAGTTCAGCAGTATACGTATAGCTACCGTTGGATTTGCCTGTGACTAGAGTTGAAGCCTTCTGCGCTGCAGGCGAGTTGTCGGTTAGCTTCTTCTCGTCAATCAGCTTTCCGTTCTCATACAGCTTGTAGACCGATCCATTATTGCCATACCACATATTCAAAGTAATGGTATAACTTCCATCCAGAAGGCCGGTATCATGGCCATTGTCACTTGATAGGACAGGGGCTCCCGGAATGTCGGTTGCCTTCACTTCTGCCGGTTCGTTTACAACCCGGATAAGCGGTGCCGGCGGCTCCGTCATTCCCGTTCCCAGATAGAAGCTGGTATGCGGCGGCTGGTTGTACCCGACATTTTGCCAGGCAATGCTCAGACGATACACAGGATCATGCATTAAGGTGCGCAGTCGGGTCTCCGTCAAATCGGTTGTAGTATGGATTTGCAACTCGGAGCTGTCCGCTGATGTCAGGATCAATTCTTCCCGCCAATCCCCAAACAGATCGGCCTGCAAAGAAGGATTGCCCTTGGTATAATTGTTAGTCCGCGTATTCTCCGGCGCATATATCGTAACGGATTGTTCATTTTCGTAATCCCATTTATCGATCTTTGGATAGCCGTAAGGATCTACACCAGGTACAAAGGAATGATCAAATAACTCGCGGAGCAAGTCCCCATCCCACCATATGGCGAAGTTGATAGAAGGGTTCTTCACTGAAATGTGTTCACCTTCTACACTGAAGACCCCGCTGCTCCCTGAAGTTCCATCCCATGAGGCGGAAGCCCAGAGCTCAGTACCGTCATATCTCGGATCAATATCTGCAGCAAGACCACGGCCTACATCGACACCCGGAGTTTCAATTTGCCATAAAACTTCACCGGTTCTGGCATCATGAATTTCATAGCCGGTGCCCCATTCATGAGGCTGGTACACCTCCAGACCTGGACGGTTGGGATTTAAATCGGATACATGTAAGGCATCTCCATGACCCAAGCCGGTTGTGTATAAACCGGTTCCATCGTTATCGATTACACTGGGACCGTAAATAATCTCGTCAAGTCCGTCATCATCGACATCCGCTACAGCCAGGTTATGGTTGCCTTGGCCCTGATATTGCTGTTTTCCTTCATTACTGTCGAATACCCAACGGCTTACAAGCTTACCATCGATGAAGTCGTAAGCAGCCAATACCATACGTGTATAATATCCGCGCGTCATTACAATACTTGGCTTCTCGCCATCCAGATAAGCGACGGCAGCCAGCAATCGGTCAACCCGGTTACCGTAACCATCGCCCCAATCGGCAACCTTGCCTCTTGGCGGCAGGTAATCGGTTGTATCTAGCGCTCTTCCTGTTTCTCCATTAAAGATAGTGAGAAATTCAGGTCCGTCCAGAATATAGCCCCCCGTATTCCGCCAATCTGCATTGGCATCACCAATCACGTTGCCTTCACCGTCAATGGTCCCGTCTGCAGTTTTGAATACAATCTCCGCTTTGCCGTCACCGTCAAAATCGTATACCAGGAAAGGTGAGTAATGTGCCCCTGCACGAATATTGATTCCTGCATCAATTCGCCACATTCTTGTTCCATCCAGCTTATAGGCATCGAAGTACGTATTGGATGTATAACCGGCATGTGCATTATCGCGGCCAATTCCATCCCATTTCACAACAATTTCATATTCACCGTCCCCGTCGAGATCTCCCACACTGGAATCATTCGCGTAATAGGAGTATTTCTCGCCGGCTGGTGTTACTCCGTCTGCGGGCTTATCGAGCTTTACACTTAAATACTGCTGATCCCAAACCTCTGCTACTTCGGATTGCTTGGGACTGCTTCCACCGTTCACTTTGATCTGATACTTGGAACTCCCCGTTCCTTGTGCATCCAGATAGTTGGTAGAGCCGGTAATTGGCGTATTGTTTATTTTCACGCCATCCCGGTATAGATCAAAGCTCACACTGTCCGGATCTGTCCCGAGCATTCTCCAGCCTACGTAGACACCATCCGCCTGTTTTACCGCCACAAGCCCGCGATTCAGATATTCTGCCTGACGATACAATACAGTTACATCCGGTGTTTTGAGTGCTTCTGACAATTCGGAGCCGCCCCCGGCACTAAATGCCTTAACTTTGTAATAATAAGGTATTGTTGTCAAAACGGTTGTATCTGTATAGCTTGTTACATGGCTTCTGCCGATTGGAACAAATTCACCATCCGGAGATTTGGAACGATAGATATAATAAGCGGTTGCACCGGCACTTTCATTCCAGCTCAAAGTAATGTCGTTTTTATTGACTGCATCCGTCTTTAACGCAACAGGCGCTGACGGAACCGGCACACCTGGTGTCACAAAGGAAACCGCGAGATCATTGGTAGGTCCAGTCTCCAGGCCGGTTGCGTTAACAAGCGTTACCCGGTAACTGTACTCCAGTCCCAAATCCACACCCGTGTCTACGTATTCAGTTAATGAGGTAGTGTCTGCCAGCATATACCCGCTGGCTATCCCTCCAAGCCGGTAGACTCTGTAGAGCTCGGCTTCGTCATTTCCTGACCAGGATAGTGTAACGGAAAGTTGCTCAGGCCCGGAGTTTTTCTCAACCATTGTCAGATCCGCCGGTGACAAAACAACCGGCGTAATGATAACCCCGTTTATAACCCCGGTAAAGCCAAAGGTCATTTGTCCGTCTGAAACAGAAACCTTCTCGATTAGCCTCTCGATAACTGCATCTCTTGCACCTCCGACGCCGCCGTAGTTATAGCCTTCAATACTGACTCCTCCGCCTTGTCTTCCGGCAAGGTCGCCGGAATAAACGGATACGTTGTACAAACCGTTCGGCATGTCAACATTGAATTGCCAGGTGCCGCTCAACCAATCTCTGGTCATGTCGCGCAGCGGTTCAGCGGCCCCAACAGCAGCCGGACCCCGGTCTCTCCCCCACAAGCCTGTAGCATCTACTGCTCCGTAACCAACCTCCGGAGTGTAGAGCGAAGCGGGAGTTATTCCGATGTATCCATCCATAACCGGTGTTCCCTCAAGGCCAAGGTCAAATTTCATAGTTTGCTTTGTCGGTTTTTCTTTCGGAAGAATGCTGACATTCACTTCTTTGGATACGCTTTGCCCGCGGATAGTCAGGTTAGCTGTAAGTTTCCCTGTTACGGGCTCACTGTCTGCAGGCGGTTGAATAGCTGTTGCGGTAAGTCCGTCTTCTGTAATCGTTATTTCAGGCATGTTTGATACCCATGTAACCGTTCCGTTATAGCTTGGCAGTTTGGATTGAAGCTTATTAAGCTGCACATCCGTTATGGCTGCCGCCGAGCTTTGAAGGAGTTGATTAAAATAAGACCCGTGAAGCTCAAGGTCAGCAGCTGATATAGCTTGGACCTCCTCACTGCTCAAAGCACGGTCATACACACGGAAGCTCGATATGGCTCCCTCAAATAAAGGATCATTGAAAGGCGCCCGGCCAATGGTGTTTCTCGACTGATTCGATATCTGTTCCAGCGATATTCCGCTGTCCAGCGATTCCCCAGCCTTAACGCCATCAATATAATAGGCAATGGAGTTTGCATCTGCATCAATGACAGAGGTTATGCTGTACCAGCGGTCAGGTTCAAGTCTTACTGTCGATGAGGCTGTTTTTTCTGTCCCGCTATATTTAATAGAGGTTCGCGGAGCCATAGTGTTTGCAAACCAATAGGCTTCAGTACCTGTATTGCCAATGCTCCACAAAAAGTGGTTTTTGGTCAGTATAGCTGAACTCGGTTTAACTTCAATCGATATTGTTGCCGAGCGCTTACCGTTCAGAATATCATTGGGCAGAGATACCCATGTCCCTGAAGGGTTATTGACAGAAGTTCCCACTCCCGAAAAGAGAAGCGCATTATCTTCCCAGACGGCTGCCGCTTCGTTCTGGACTATTGCACTGTATACGGCGTCTTCAACTGTTGCCTTATTCACTACTGTCTTTCCGTCCGATGGTCTCTCAGCGAATGAGTAGTCGGCAATCAAGCCGTCTTGAGGAACGTTAGGCGTATCCGCAGCATAAATGGGTCTGCCGGCTCCTGTGAAGAAACCGCCGGCAAGGATTGTGGCCGATAAGAAAACAGAGAACGCCTTCTTCCCAAGCTTGCCTGCCTGCTTGTATTTTCTTCGTTCTGACATTTCCTAAAACCTCCTCGAATTTGCTTGATAACGCTTACGAAAATAAAAAAAAGTGTAAGTCTACCCGTTCACAAAAACTTCCCCATTGGTGAGGAAGCTCCCGGCCAGGGGAGCTCCTTCTCATGCTGTCATTCAGACTCAGGAGATCAGCAAATTATTTAATGTTTCCAGCATCAAATGCGGCAGCCTTCTCATCTAGAATCTCCTGGTAACCGGACTTCAGATATTTCTCCTTGGTCTCTGCATACAGTTTGTCAAACTGATCTTCAGGCGCCATAACAACCTTCAGATAGGACTCCTGGAACAGGTTGTTCAAATCTGCTTTGTATTCATTGACGGATTCAATAGGTACAGTGAACAGCGGATCGTAAAGGGTCACTTCTCTCTGCTTGACTTTCGCCATATTGGCGAACATGGCCTCAACAATATCTTCTTCACCGGGAGGAGTCCAGAATTTCTTTAGAGCCTTGATGGTCTGCTCTTCAGAACCATAGGTAGGAGCTTCTGTTACTAGACACCAGTAATCTTTGTTATTATTTTTGGAAAGAGCGCTTTCCCCGGTAAAGCTTTCGTTTTTCACTGGAATTCCGTCAGCATCCAGCGTATAGTTCTCACCTTCTAGGCCATTCTGGAGAAAGAACAGATTATCAGGTTGACTCATCCACTCCAGATACATCCAAAGTGCGCTACGCTCTTCGGCGGTCGTATCGGCGTTCACTCCATAGATCATGGCGAACGGGAAAGGAGCGACTCTGGGCTGCTCCACTCCGCCAGGAATACCTTCCATCCCGGAGAGATAGGCAAATTCGGCTTCCGGGTTATTCTTCCTGGTTGCTTCAAAGACATCCATATTGCTCGTCATATAATCTCCGAACGTTCCTGTTCGGCCGGCAACGAATTCAGCCTTGATCGCGTTGCCGTCTTTGCGGAGATAGAACTCCGGATCAATCAGACCGTTATGATACTGATAGCTATGATTTCTTAGCCACTTTTCAGTGGCCGGAGAAGAATATTCACCTACTGTGATGTCTGTATAGATTGCATATTCTTTGGGATCCATCGGATATTCGCGGAAAGCGCCGGCATAATTGTAGATGTTGGCTGTCAGCCCTGCACTGGCCGTACCCAATCCGGCTTCCTTCCATTTCATGAGCATTTCATTAAATTTCTCAAGAGAGGTAAGGTCCTCCACCTTCATGCCGACTTTCTCGACCCAGTCCTGCCGGATGAAACCGGCAAAGTTTCCATAGTCCGGACGAGAGGCAAATAAAAATATATCCTTGCCATCCACTTCACCATACTTTTCTATAACATCCTTCATGTTGTTGTAATAAGTCGGAGCATAATGGGCAACTTCATTCAAATCGAGAGGCTGCATTACATTTTCACCATAGTATGCCATCGCTTGAGGCATATCGTAGTGATAGATGATAGCAGGTGCATTACCTGCGGCAAGAAGCTGCTGATAATCCTTAACCTCTCCGCCTCTGGAAATCGGCATGAAATTTACTTTAACATTGTATTTATCACCGAATTCCTTTTGAATCCATTGTGTATAGTAGTTATCCGTAACATTCCAGTTTTCGAAAGCACGTTCATAAACCGGGAGGTCAAGGGTTACGGTATTTTTGAATCCGGCTGAGTAATCCGGATAATTACCTTCCGCTGACTCTGCGGCAGGGCTGCTTGTGGCACTGTTTGCCGGCGATTTTGAAGGAGTATTTGCTGCATTATTATTCGAACACGCTCCGGCAAGGCTGGCTGTCACCAATAATGCCAGACTCAAACCCATATACTTTTTCTTATTCACGAATGACCCTCCTAAATTAATAATCGGATTCTGGAAAATCCTATTCCTTTACTGCCCCTTGCAAGGTACCTTTGACAAAGTAATTCTGAACAAAGGGGTACACGCAAAGAATGGGAATCGTTGCAAAGACAACACATGCCGCTTTCAGCACCTCGGGGTTGGTCAGTGACACTGAAGTAATCTCATTCTGGAAGCTTTCACTTGCTTGAACTACCAAATAATAGAGTTTTAATTGCAGCGGTCTCAGATCAATATTCTGTTTGATGTAGAATAAAGCATCCCCATACGAGTTCCAACGGCCTACTGCGTAGAAAAGAGAAAGCGTCGCGATAATCGGCTTGGATAATGGCAGGACGATACTGAACAGGACCCGATAGTGGCCTGCCCCGTCAATACGGGCCGATTCCTCCAGGCTGTCCGGAACGCTCCCTGCAATTGAGTTTTTAAAGATCAAAAGATTGAATGCACTGAAGGCACCTGGCAGGATCAGTGACCAAATGGTATCAAGCATATTCAAATTGTTAATCAGCAAGTAATCCGGGATCATCCCGCCGCCAAAGTATAAGGTAAACATAAAGAGAAAGCTTATCACAGTGCGGCCCTTAAATTGCTTGCGGGATAAAGGGTAGGCTGCACATACCGTGACAATCATGCCGATTATCGTGAACAACACCGTAATTAGAATCGAGACATACAGCGATCTTATAATGCTCGCATCGGCAAAGATTTTGAAATAGGCATCGAAATTGATCCCTTTTGGAATTAGAAATACCTTGTTCCCTATGACGTAGTTGTTGTCACTAAGTGATTTGGCAATCACATGCAAAAAGGGGAAAAGGCATGATAACGATGCGAGAAGTATGAATAATCGAATGAGCAAATCCCAGATATCTATTCGGCACCGTCCAACATAGTGGTTAACAGACGGTTTAATGGTAATACGCCTCCTTTCTAAATCAATCCGTCTTCACCTAATTTCTTGGCGACACGATCGGCTATCAGTACCAGTGCGACCCCGATTACAGCCTGGAATAATCCTAGAGCTGTCGCACGGCTAAAGTTTCCATTCTCAATCCCCCATCTGAATACAAGAACAGGAATTGTGGTCGTAAACTCGGTTGTCGCTTGATTGCTAAGCGTAAAGACTTTTTCGAACGATCCGCCCATAATCCCGCCTAAGCTCAGAATCATCAGCGTCACGATGGTCGGACGGATACTCGGTAATGTGATGTTCCACATTTTGCGCAATCTCCCGGACCCATCCACTGTTGCAGCTTCATACAGCTCCGGGTTAATCCCGCTGATCGCAGCCAGATAGATAATAGATCCCCAGCCCATGTTTTGCCATACTCCAATGGCCAGATAAGTGAACAACCATTGCGTATCTTCCTGAAGAAACGGGATCCGGTTACCACCTAACTGAGCGATTAGATTATTGATCATCCCGCTGCCTTGGCCAAGCAGCTGATAGGCGATTCCGCCGATAATAACCCATGACAGAAAGTGCGGGAGATAGAGCAAAGTCTGGTTCACTCGTTTGAATACCATGCCTTTGATTTCATTCAATAATAACGCCAGCATGATTGGCATGAAGAAGCCTAGAATCAAATCCAAAATATTGAGCAGCAGTGTATTACGCACTGCGAGCGCAAAATCAGGCTTTGCAAACAAACCTCTAAAAACGTCCAATCCAACCCATTCGCTCCCCAGGAAACCGTTTGCAATTTTATAATCCTTGAAAGCAATAATGAGCCCAAACATGGAAGCGTACTTAAAGACCAGCACAAAGGCGAAAGGTATTAGCACTAAAGAGTAAAGCTGCCAGTCTCTTCTTATGTAATACCCGGCCCCCTTCTTACGTCTTGCATTTAATAAAGCGGTCTCATCCGTGGTAATGATATTACCTGCAGTCTTCATATTTTCACCCCCTTATACCCTCATGTCCGAAAACCATTTTTTAGCTCCGGCTTCCACTAGGTTAGCTCTACATCAATGGGATGGTAAATCACGAGTATTGATTAACGATGTCAGATTCTGATTTTTTTGCGCTTTTAGAGCGTTTTTGAACGGAAAGGTATCAATTCATGCCGTTATAATCAATTATTGCTATGCTTTTGATACAAAAATAACAAAAAAACACACGCCGTGTTACTGGCGCATGTTCGTCATTAGAGAATTCATTAATATATTTTATATTGACCCGCGTTAATCGCCTGCTGCTTCTCGTCCAAAATTTCCTGATAACCCGCTTCGAGGTATTTTATTATTGCCGCCTCATACTTAGCTTCGAATTGCTCCTCTGGTGCCAGGATGATATCTAGATAAAGCTCCTGAAATAGATGGCTTAAATCCGTTTTATATTCATTGACCTTCGTTAATACAACGCTAAACAGAGGATCTGTTATACCGTATGCCATCACTTCTTTCTGGTACTTGAGCATGTCCTTCACAATATACTCATAGCCTGCAGGCGACCAGTTTATCATATTTGCCTTGAGCGTAAGCTCAGGTGTTCTAAATAAAGGGGTTTCAGTCACCAGTGCCCAATAGTCTTTATTGTTGTTCTGCGATAATTGAGATTCACCTTTGTAATTCGGATCTTTATGCGGAAGGCCATCGGCGTCCAGAGAGTAGTTCTGTCCTTCAATCCCATTCTGAAGCAGGAACAGATGGTCAGGCTGGCTTATCCACTCCAGATACATCCATAAGGCCGCGCGTTCTTCGGAAGATGTTGCATTGTTTATCCCCATGATGAAGCCAAACGGCCAGTCAGCCCGTCCCAGCGGGACTTTCCCTTCGGGCACAGCGCTTGTTGGAGGCAATACAGCAAACTCGGCTTCCGGATTATTCATTAATGTTGCTTCAAAAACGTCGGTATTGCTTGTCAGATACATCCCGAATGTCCCTGCTTTACCCGCGACAAACTCAGCCTTGGCTTTGTTTTCATCATCGCGCAAATAGAATTCTTTATCAATTAGACCGTTATGATATTGATAGCTCAGATTGCGCAGCCAGGCCTCGGATGCTGAGGTTGTAAAATCCGCCACTGACAGATCTGCATATAACGCATGCTCTTTCGGGTTAATAGGCCAGTCACGGAATGGAGCGCTATAAGTAAAAACATTTCTTGTCAGTGCGCTACCGGCAAAGCCGATTTCGGCTTCCTTCCATTTCACGAGCATTTCGTTGAATTTCTCCAGGGAAATAAGATTCTCAACCTTCATGCCAACCTTCTCTACCCAATCTTTTCGAATGATATTGACATAGTTTCCATATCCGGGGCGGTCGGCAAAGAAAAAGATATTTTCCCCGTTGATACGGCCGTATTGCTTTATCGTACCGCTCATCTTGTTCCAATAGGTTGGGGCGTAAAACTCCGCTTCTTCCCAGTCCAGTTCCTGCATGACGCCTTCCCCGTAATAGGCAAGCGCCTGGGGCATGTCATAATGGACAATAAGATCCGGTGCTTTTCCCGAGGCGAGCAGCTGCTCGTAATTCTTCACTTCATTCACACGGGAAATCGGGATATACCTTACTTCAATATTATAGGTATCGCCGAATTCCTTTTGAATCCAGCGTGTATAGTAGTTATCAGTTACGTTCCAGCCCTCAAATGCCCGTTCATAGACCGGGATTTCAAGAGTAACTTTTTCAGGGAAACCTGATGAATAATCGGGATACTTCACCGCCACATTTACATTGTGAGTGTCAGACAGATTATATACCGTGATATCCTCGTTCCTGCAGCCCGCCAGAAGAATAAATATCACTGCTGTTATCATGAACCTAGCGATCATTTTCCATATGCGCATCATATCCCCTCCATCGCACGTTATTCTATATACTCTGATTTCTGTCGGCTTTGTACGTGCTGGGTGCTACTCCTTCAAATTTGCGGAAAAAGTGATTTAAGCTTCTGACATTGTAATACCCGACCTCGGATGCAATTTGGGTAATCGTCTTTTCGCTCTCCAGAAGCAGCTGTTTAGCTCTCTCAATCCTTAGCTGATTAATATAATCAATCAGGCTTTTTCCGGTTTGCTCATACACGATTTTCCGCATATAGGAATAGCTTATTCCTATACTTTTCGCCATCTCTTCAAACATGATTTCCTCACGGTAATGCTTATGGATATACTCAATAATCCGATCAGCATATTTATTAGATTCACCTGATTTCCTTCCAAGAAACCCGACGATTTCTCCGTAGAAAAGATGAAGATATTCCTCCAGCTCATTTTGCGTTTCAATAACAGAGAGGGTAGCATAGATGCTAGGCTTCCCTGCGAACAATTTAGAGGTGTTCACATCATTTTCTTGAAGATACTTAATCGTAACACCTGCCAATTGGGAATAGATGAACAGTATATTTTCATAAGAAACGTACTCGGCGTTGTTGATTTCCATACGGATAAGATCCAATTCTTTGATAATAATGTCCAGATCACGGTTCACAAGGAAATTCAGGATGCGCCGCTCGCTGGCCAAGGGGTACATGTACTTGGTATCGTGACATGACTCTTCCTTCCATGGCAGGATACGCCCGCTTCCGGCAGCAATCCGAAGTTTAATGGCTTCGGTTGCTTCAACGAGCTGATCTGACACCAACCGGATGTCATCCCCCTGCGTACTGATACCAATCGTGACGGTTTGCTGAAAGACAGCTGCTGCCTCTTCCCGGATTTGATCGAGTACAGAATAGAATTTGTTCTCGTTGTTGTTCCATATGGCTTCTCTATAATTCATTATTATTGCAAAATAACCGTTATCCTGATAGACACAATGTCCAAGCACCTCATCGGAAAAATACTGATAACAGCGTGCAATAAACATCAGGCGGTGATAACTGCGGGTCTCGAAATTATTGTCGGCAGCATACTGCCTGTACCCGTCAATAGAGACAACAGCAACCAGGAAATACGTTTCAGGAAACAAATCTGCTACCTGGCCGTTTACTTCCCCGCGCAGCAGATTATGAATGGCGAGGCTGCGGGCATCCTGCTCACGTTCATTTAATAACCGCTGAAGTCCCTCTTCCTCTTCCTGCATCTGTTTGAATGCTGAATTCAGCAGCGTTAGTTCATTTTTATCCCGTGATCGCATGCCCGGCTGGATACGTATCTTCTGAACCAGTTCTCTAACCGGTCTGGAAAACCATGTTGCAAGAACCACCGCCAGCAGAGTTCCCGCAAAAATCAGACCTATGGTCAACATGATCAGATTTTTCTGAGTGGCAAGAGGCTGATTCAGAAGATAATCAAGCGAATATATGCTTATATAAAGCCAGCCGTATTCCTTGGATTGGGACCAGGCGTACAACGTCCGTTCCCCATTGTCCTCATGGATGGTATAACCTTTTGAGGCTTTCTGATCCGCAATTTGACGTATAAGCGCATCCTTTTTCCCGTTTGTAAGCAGCTTGCTTTTATCAGGATGAGATATGATCATACTGTCAGCGTCCAAGAGATAATATTCCTGCGCACCTGAATTGTCAGACTGAAGATATTGCTCGATCTGACTCTCTCTTAAATTCACAACGATCGTGCCCTGCGTAGAAGTCGCCAGACGATTTAAAGGCAGGACTAAAGAAATTACATTTATACCGGAATCCAGCTTGCGGGGATACCATATACCATTGATTCCCTTCTGTCTGGCATAAGCCTTCTCTAACCAGTCAATAGATTCATACTTATCCAGACTGGTGATGCTTTTATCGGTAGAAATGACGTAATCGGAATTTTGGAGATAAAAGTAGGATGAATACACGCCATCTACACTCTGATTGAGGTAAGTTAATTCCTCCATTACGTTCATTCCTCTGCTCAAACTTTCATAGTCGGTTTTAAGCTGCTCAAAGGATTGAAACGGGCGGAGCTGATCAAAGATGCTTGTACCGCCTAGCCGCACAGTGCTTTGGGACAAATTAAGCAATGCATTCTCATAAAGCTTCCGATACGTATTCAATTCAGCCAGTGAAAAATCGGCGATAGCGTGTTCAGAATTTCTCACAAGTTGAGTTGAGCTATACCAGGTTGACAGTGCCGTCGGAATGGCCATAACGAAGAAAAGGATGCATACCAGCTGCAGCACCATTGGAATTCGCTTCATAGTACTCCCCCTCTGTGTCTAATACGGTTATATTATTCTGCTGCAGCTATTTTTGCAGGAGTATAAAACGCTTTCAAGAATGAGTGTAATTTGTTTCTGGAAGCTTTGACACGTTTAGTATATCAGTCTTTCTGGCTCTAAAGTGGAAAAGTTTACATTTTCTCCATCCAATAAGCAGAAAGCTTCTAGCACGAATAATGAAAAGCAACAGACCTGCCTATGGGCAGGTCTTGATTAGATTCTTACCAGATTCTGATATAATTCTTACCGCTTTTCAGCTGCGTAATCGGTCCGGCCGGACTTTGGGCATTCAGTGCTTCGTCCAGAAAGTCGGTATCCAGAATGACTTCACTGCCATCCGGATTCTCAAACTCAGCATCGACGATCCGGACACGGGGCAAGGTAGCCGTAGACTGGATTTCCCCTTTAAAATCCTCGTAGCCTACAGGCAGGTTAATGGCCAAATAGCCCTCTCCCCCCAAGTCAATAACACTCAGTTTGGGATTAAAATCTTCGTCCACAAGCTTGTGCTCTTCCCGTTCATAGGGCTCTGCTCCATTTAAGTACGCATTTCTGTTAATGTAAACAGGCTGCCCTACACGTTCGAACTCCTCGACGTCACCGTTCTGCTTGTTGGCTTCCTCGATATACTCCGGTAAAGAAGAGGTGTACTGTTTGTAATGTGAAGTTCCAGCGCCTTCAAAGGCTTCACCGCCGACAAACAGGTTGTTGTAATAACGGTCGTCTCCGCCGTATGTCAATGCAAAACCGGCTATTTTCGTGCTGTGAGGAAGATGATACTGGGTAGAACGGTTGAGAACCTTGCGCTGGTGCATTTTTCCCCCGATTAAATTGTTAATATAAGCCCCGCCTTGAGCCACGTTGTCCAGGGCATTATCAGAAGTTAATATATTGTGGTCTACGATATAGGGACCATGGCTGACTTCAATAAACAAGTCGCGGTGGTTGCGGTAGAACAGATTTTTACTGATCCTTGTACCCTGTGTCTGCCAATCCAGCCAGATGCCCAGCGTACAGTCATGAATACGGTTATGGTGAATATGAACATCAATCGGGGCGTGCAGCTTAATGCCCGCAATTTCGTGTCCCCAGAATTCACGTTTTACCGCGATATTATAAATATGGTTATGGTGAATTTCACTAAATATGCAGCCCATATGGCCTACGATGGCATTTTGCCCGCAATCGTATATGGTATTGTTCCGGATGATGTGAGAACCGATATTTTCTTTGCTCCAGCCCATGCGTTCAGCGGTAAAAACAGACTCCAGCTGGTATTGGTATCCGGGCTTGTCCTTGCGCAGCGAGCGGTAATTTTGGCCTGTGGAAGCTTCTTTTCCGATACTGACAGCACTGCATTTGGCATCGTGAATAATGTTGTTTTCGATAATCCAGCCTTTGCTCCAGTTAGCACCGATCAGACCCGGCTGATCCGCAGTCGGTGGCGCCCATGGTGTAGCGGCATGGGCCATCTCAAACCCCCGTACCGTAATGTAATCGACTCCGGTCACTTCGGGATAGAAACAGGATCTGCGGACATTAATTTCTACCAGCTCCTGATTGGGATCTGCGTTCTGGAAATTCGCATAGAGGATCGTATACTCTTCGTTCACCTCCGCATACCAGACATAAGTAGTCTGCTTCGGATCGGGAAGAGGGACCGTTTGCTGTGTCCAGAGATCATGGGTTTCCGTTCTTTCCGCGGGCTCTGCAAGCTGATCGTAAGAGCTTACCTCATAAAGAGACTTACCGTTCAAATAGACGTCCCCAAGATGCTTCGTTTCCTCGACTGTAACCAGCCAATCACCGAATATCTCCTCGACATAAGGATTGAAGGCACCGAATATGGAAGACGGGAGTACCGCTGTCCATATATTTCCCTCAACAGGTTCCCACTCCCGGACATGCTCGGAGCCTTTGATGACCACCTTTTCACCGGCTGCAGCCTGATATGTAATTCTCCTGCTGTTGCTAAGTCCTTTGTTCCTTGGTTTTACCCATTCCCGGTATATGCCTTCATGTACGGTCACCGTATCCCCAGCAACAGCGGCAGATGCCGCTTGATTGATCGTCAAAAAGGGATCGCTTATCGTCCCCTGTCCCTGGTCAGAACCGTTTTTTGCCACATGATATTCCACTGCCATTAACCTCCTGCGGATTAAGATATCCCGATTATAAAAAAACTACGGGTGGTTATTCTACGCATTACATAGTACACTTTGAGACAATATTAGTGTTTAAGAGAAGGAGAGAGAAGGGCGTGGAGCCTATATTTGAAAAACATGGTGTGATTGAAAAAGACTATTTCACTCATTTCCGGCTCAGCAGCTATCAATTCCCCCTGCATTTTCACCGGGCGTACGAGTTTATTTACGTCAACGACGGAAAGCTTTCCGTAAGAGTTGATGAACGGGAGTATGAGGCTACAAGCGGAGATATGGTCATTATTTTTCCTAATCAGCTGCATGAATTCCGAACGATAGGACACTCCCTGATTACGGTGATCCTGTTTGCGCCGGAATGGGTGAGTGATTTTTATACGGACTATAAGGGTTTTGTTCCTGCAGATAATATACTTAAAACCAAGACTGAACCTGACCCGGAGTCGCTGGAAACGAAATACGCGCGTAAGAGCTTCCTGTACGGCGTTTGTGCGGAACTGATCCGCCGGATGCCATTTACAGAGGTTCAATATTCACCGCAAACGAAAATACTTTATAAAATCCTGCTGTTCGTGGAAGTAAATCACAGCTCGGATTGTACGTTAAAAGTAATGTCCCAACAGCTTCAGTACGACTATTGCTATCTTTCAAAGCTGTTTGTCCGGTTGATGAAAATGTCCTTCACCGATTATTTGAACCGCTACCGGATTTCACAAGCGTGTTATTTATTAAAAAATTCCTCTCAAACCATTGGCGAAGTAGCCAGTCAATGCGGCTTTAACAATTTAAGGTCCTTTCACCGGAATTTCCGGGTTATTACCCGTCAGTCACCAACAGAATACCGGACTTCGCGCAATTAAGGCATTAATAAAACAGAAAACCCGCGCTGGGCGCGGGCTCTTGTGGGACAAAGGTCCTAATATAATCTCTAAAATAATATTATTTTTGGGGCTAAACTTGTTTAAATATGGAATTCTTCAGATCTGCTTCCCTGCTCCGCTATTAGGCCGCGCTCGTCAGCTTTCTCAGCACTTCCTGGCTGTATTTACGTTTGGTAATCAGATAGAAGCTGAGCTGGAAGACAAAGTAGATGCCCACCACGATGGTGGTGTTGGTCATGAATTCGCCTATGATATCAGAGCCGCTCATGACATGGGTAATCAGATAAATGAAGCAGTAGCCGAACACGCTGCCCAGCAGCAGCGGGACAAAGAAGGTAATCAGCAGTTCCGCTGACACGACGCCGCGTATTTCCTTGTCGCTAATGCCGACTTTGTACAGCTTGCGGAAGAACACTGTGGCATTGCCCATTTCGGTATATTGCTTGAAGTACAGCACCATGCCTCCGGCAACGAAGAATAACACACCAATCATGGTCGTGATGAAGACAAACAGCGAATAGTTTTTCTTCAGCTCCTTGTAGGCATCCACCTTGGAGGCAACCTGGAACAATTGGCCGCTGCCTTCCTTATCCATGGCATTCAGGGTATCCTTCAGTTTGAGAACAACGCCTTCCGTGCCTTTCCACGATTCAAAATTAATGCCGTAATGGGTGCCGGCTGCAGCCGGACTCACCTTGGCCTGCATATCCGCATAATCTTGGTTGCTTACGACAATGCCTGAACTCGTCGGATAGGCGCTGGCCGTGGCGATCCAATCACCGTGATAGGAACCGGTTATTTTGTAATTGAACGTTTGCGTTCCATCCGTAAACTGGATGTCCGCGCCCTGCTCGATGCCGTGTGAGCCCGGTTCCCAGGCTGTTACGATGTTAAGGGCTTCTCCGGTACCAACCTGAACCTCTTCCCCGGTTAACGTATTGTACATATCTTGCGAAACTATCGGCTTCGTCTTTAAGACATCATACTTGTCGCCTTCCAGATTCATTTTCAGGTTAAGGAAGCTGGTTTCTTTAATATCCTTGAGCGGATCGGAGGCTTGCTTCAGCAGCCCTTCCAGCTCATTCGCCGGAATCTCATGAATGCCCGCGACTGAAACGAACTCAATATCGTATTTGTTGCGCTCGGCGATGCTTTCCGACAATTGCAGCAGCGAGAACGGCGAAGCCACCAGGAAGATGGTCATGCCGCTCAGAATGCTCAGGATGAACATGATACGTTTGTTCTGATTGAACTTATGGTTGATCTCGGTGATCGACAGAATGTGGTGATAGTAAAACTTTTTATTCTTCAGGAAGCTGATCAGTGTGTTTCCAAGATGGGAGATGACCATATAGATGCCGATGAAGCTCATGAGGATATAGGTGATGATCATAAAAGGATTGGTGTTCAGGCTCTCATGATTGGAGATGATGACCAGCAGGACAACCGATGCCAGCACAAGCCCCACACCCACAAGTCCGAGTCTGCCCTCATGCTTCTTGGCCTTATTGTCTGTCCGGCGGGAATCCTTCATCAGCTCCGCAATGTCCAGCTTGCCGACCTTTACACTTGAGATCATCTGCGAGATGGCGAAGATAAGCGTGAAGACAACCGCCGTCACGACAAAGCTGGCTGCGCTGAGGGAATAGGATACTCCCTGCAGATCCAGAAGGTCAATGGCAACATTCTGAAACAGCCGCGAAAAAATCGAACCGGTCACAATGCCCGCAATCATGGAAGAAACGCTGATGATCAGGTTCTCGAGCAAAATGATTTTTTGGAGATCGTTCTTGTGCATGCCCAGGGACATGAAGATGGCGAACTCCTTGCTTCTTGCCTTGATAAATGAAGAATGCGCATAATTGATGAAAAAGATGGAGAACAGCGTGAGCGCGGCCAGACTCAGCATCAGCACAATCTGTATGACATCCTCGGTCGCCGCTTCACGGACGCTGGTATTGAACAGCAGGGCTGCATACAGGAAAAAAATTGTAATTGCAAATGTGCTGCAAATGAAATAGGAGAAGAAATTGCGGACATTGCGCTTGAAGTTCTTGATGGTCACATCTCTAAACGTCATTGCGTTCCCCTCCGATGACTGCCAGACAGTCAAGGATTTGATCAAAGAATTCCTTGCGCACGCCGGTGCTGACAATTTCCATGCAGATCGCGCCGTCTTTAATGAAGATGATTTTTTTGCAGAAGCTTGCGGCA